>NZ_CP088251.1:1849500-2157750 GCF_021117405.1 Frateuria edaphi | reverse complement strand
GTCGGGGATGGCACGCGGCCGGTCGTACAGGCGCGCCTGGTTACGGCCGTTCACCTTGGCCTGGTACATCGCCTGGTCCGCCCGTTCGATCAGTGTTTCCACCGTGTCGGCCAGCGTGCGCATGGCCACGCCGATGCTCACGCTCAGCATGAACTCGCCGTTGACCGGGATCTCCAGCCGATGCACGCGCCGGCACAGACGGGTGGCGACCTGCATGGCCTGTTCTTCCACCACGCCATCCAGCATGGCGATGAATTCCTCGCCGCCGTAGCGACCGAGCAGGTCGGAGGGACGCAACTCGGCGCGCAGCGCCTCGGCCACTTCGATCAGTGCGCGGTCGCCCGCGCGATGGCCCTGCTGGTCGTTCAGCAGCTTGAAGCGGTCCAGGTCCAGGAACAGAAGTGCCACCGGACGGCCGGTGCTTTCCTCCAGCATGGTCTCGGCGCCTTCGTTCCATGCGCGGCGGTTGAGCACGCCGGTGAGCGAATCGTTGTCGGCCAGCGCGCGCACCATGTCGCGGTCGCGCCGCATCGTAAGCGCGCGGTCGCCCAGGCCGATCGAGAGCACGATCGCCTCGAACGCGCCGGCCACCACGCTGGCGTCGCTGATCCAGCCCATGTCGGGCAGGGCGCCACTGAGCTGCGCCGTGGACAGCGCGGTGAGCGCCAGCAGCGGCGTCCAGCCGACCAGGAAGAACCATGCGTGGCGGGAGCCGTGCGAGGCGGCCACGATGGCGGTGAGCAGCATGAGCAGTGCGCCCAGGATCAGCAGCGGATCGACCAGCGCCTGAGCCACGTCCACCAGCACGCCGATCGAACTGCTGCGCATCAGCACCAGCAGCGGCATCCCGATCGCCAGCGCCAGCACCGGCGCGCGCAGCAGGGGAGCAAAGCGCTGCAGCTCGCAGAATCGCGCCATGAACAGCGCCGCGAAAGCCACCGACAACGCGATCGAGGCCGACTCGAGCAGGCTGGCCGAGGGCGCCAGCCAGCTCGCCTCCAGCGGATGGAACAGGAAGCCGGTCTGGATGCTCTGGATCAGCGCGTAGCAGAAGATGTAGCCGGCGTACCAGAAGAAGGTGTTGTCGCGCAGCATCAGGGCAAAGCAGAGCGCCATCAGCGCCATCGCCAGCATCACCGCGAAGCACGCGCTGAACAGCGTCAGCCAGTGCGCGTCGTGGGCGAGGAAGGCGGTCAGCGATTCCAGGTGGAAACTCAGCGGCGGCGAAAGTCCGTCCACCGGCTCGAGCTTCAGCAGGATGACGGTGGAGGCGGGCACGCTGGCCGGATAGCGGAACGCCAGCCGCCCGTGGCCCAGCGTCGGCCCGCTGACGTCGTCCAGGGCCAGGCGGCTGATCGGCCCCTTCTCGTTATAGACGGTGATCCGCCCCAGCGCGGGCGGATAGATGGTGAGCACCCGCTCCTCGTCCACCCACGGCGGCTGCGGGCGCAGTACGACCCAGGTACCCAGGCCTTCGCGCGGAAAACCGTGCAGCAGTGAGGGGTCGAACGCGGCCAGCTGGCCCTTGTGGAATTGCTCCAGCACCATGGCGGGCGTGTCGCCGGCGCGCGCCTCGCGCCAGCCGCCGTCCAGCAGCATGGCCGCGTGCACCACGCCAAACCACAGCCACAGCAAACCGAGCACGCTGCCGATCAACGGGAGCCTGCATCGGTTCCAGATTCTCGCTGTGGACAGTGTTCGCATCCCCTTGTCCCCGCTTGGCGACGGCTGCAAGTCCCTGCAGTCCGCGGCCCCTCCTCTCAAACAAGCAAGCCGGAACTCCCGGCGGTGTGCCTGCGTTGAAGACGATCCTACGCGAATCGTCCGGTCCGTCGCCCGCTTTTTTGTAGGCGGGCCAAGGGCTGGGCTAGCAGGCTCCGTGCCAAGGGACGGAAGGCTTTCCGCGCTCACGGGGCGTTGCCGGCGCCGGCGGCATGCTCAGCCGAATCGCGGCCGTGTCTGACCTTGTGGGGTACCTATGGACCCATAGGAGCAGTCGCGCCGCGGCCTTTCACGAAACGCTGACGCCCGGCGGGGCGCGCACCACGCGGAGATACTCCCATGACCATCAAAGTGGCCGTTCTGGTCGGCAGTCTGCGCAAGGACTCCTTCAACCGCCGCCTCGCTCGCGCGGTCGAAAAGCTGGCTCCGGGTGAACTGGCGTTCGAACACATCGCCATCGGCGACCTGCCGTTGTACGACCAGGACCTCGACGGCAACTACCCGGCGCCGTGGAAGGCCCTGAAGCAACAGATCCAGGCCGCGGACGCCTTGCTGTTCGTGACCCCGGAGTACAACCGGTCTGTGCCCGGCGTGCTGAAGAACGCCATCGACATCGCCTCGCGCCCCTATGGCACCAACGCCTTCGCCGGCAAGCCGGGGGCGGTGATCGGTGCCTCGATCGGTTCCACCGGCAGCGCGCTGGCGCAGCAGCACCTGCGCAACACGCTGGCCTACCTGGACGTCCCATTGCTGGGGCAACCGGAGGTGTTCGTGCAGTTCAAGGACGACGGCCCGGTGGATGGCGAGGGCAACATCACCGTGGACAGCACGCGCAAGTTCCTGCAGGGGTTCGTCGACCGCTACGTCGAGTGGGTGCACACCATCCTCGGTCGCTGAGCGACCCGCAGGGTTGGCTTCCGCCCACTGCTTTTGCACTCACCCGGCTTCGGTGGGCTGAAGCCCCTGCCGACACGGAAGGGCTTGACTCTGGACCTGGATCAAAGGTCTAGACTTGGCCCATGAACACCCAAACCCCGCTCACCATCGGTGCCGTCGCCAAGCGCGCCGGCGTTGCCATCGACACCATCCGCTATTACGAGCGCGAAGGGCTGTTGCCCGAGCCGCTGCGACGTCCTTCCGGCTACCGCAGTTATGGCGAGGGCACCGTCGCCCAGCTGCGCTTCATCCGCCGCGCCAAGACCCTCGGGTTCACGCTGGAAGAGATCCGCGAGCTGCTTGCGCTTTCCACCGACCGGCAGCGCGGGGTGAAGGCGGTCAAGCAGCGGGCGCAGCAGCGCCTGGCCGACATCGAGGCGCGCATCGCCGAACTGGAGCGGGTGCGCGCCGGCCTGGCCGAACTGGTCGAAGCCTGCCCTGGCCACGGCTCGCCGGATGCGTGTCCGATCCTGCGCGCGCTGGACGGGGAGGAGCGGCCATGAGCGGCTGCTGCCACGCGCCCACGACGGCGGGCGAGCGCGATCCGGTATGCGGCATGACAGTGGACCCGGCCACCACGCCCCACCATGCCGCCCGCGACGGCCGCACCTACCATTTCTGTGGCGCACGCTGCCGCGAGCGATTCATTGCCGCGCCCGGCGACTTTGTCGGCGACACGCCGGCGCCGGCAGCCGCCTGCTGCCAGCGGGAGGCACACGACGCGACAGAGGGGCATGCACACCTCGTCAAGGACCCGGTGTGCGGCATGGATGTCGATCCGCACACGGCGGAACACCGCGCCGAGCATGGCGGAAGGACCTGGTATTTCTGCAGCGCGCGTTGCCGTGAACGATTCACCCAAGCGCCCGCGCAGTTCCTGGGCGAGCGCCCGACACCGCCCGCCGATCCCGGTGCCATTTACACCTGCCCGATGCACCCGGAGGTGCGCCAGGTCGGGCCGGGCGACTGCCCCAAGTGCGGCATGGCACTGGAACCGCTCACGCCCGGCGCGGACGCCAACGACGGTGGCGAGGTGAACGCGCTGGCGCGCCGCTTCGGCTGGCTGGTCGCGCTGACGCTGCCGGCGCTGGTGGTGGAGATGGGGCCGCACCTGACCGGTCGCCCCTGGCCGATGAACTGGGCGGGTACCTTGGGCTGGATCGAGGCGTTGCTCGCCAGCGTCGTGGTGTTGTGGGGTGGCGCGCCGTTCTTCCGGCGCGGCTGGCGCTCGCTCCGGCCATGGTCGCCGAACATGTATACCCTGATCGCGCTCGGCACCGGCGTGGCCTGGCTCTACAGCGTGGTCGCGCTGCTCGCGCCGGACCTGTTCCCGGCCGGCTTCCGCATCCACGGCCGCGTGGGCGTGTACTTCGAATCGGCGGCCGTGATCGTCACCCTCGTCACCCTGGGCGACCTGCTGGAGCTGCGCGCACGCCGCCGGACCGGTGAAGCGCTCAAGGCCCTGCTCGGACTGGCGCCCAAGACCGCCCGCCGCCTGGAGCACGGTCACGAGCATGACGTGCCGCTGGAGGCGGTGCGCGTGGGCGACCTGCTGCGCGTGCGTCCCGGCGAGAAAGTGCCGGTCGACGGCATCGCCACCGAGGGCGAGAGCCACGTCGACGAATCGATGCTCACCGGTGAGCCGATGCCCGTCGCCAAGACGGCGGGCGATCGCCTCACCGCAGGTACGGTGAACCAGGACGGCACGCTGTTGCTGCGTGCCCGGAAGGTGGGCGGCGAGACGATGCTGGCGCAGATCGTCGCGCTGGTCGCGCAGGCCCAGCGCAGTCGCGCGCCGTTGCAGCGGGTCGCCGATCGCGTGGCCGCGTGGTTCGTGCCCGCGGTGGTGGCGGTTGCGGTGCTGGCGTTCGCCGCCTGGGCGGTGGCCGGGCCGGAGCCACGACTGGCGCATGCGCTCATCGCCGCCGTGTCGGTGTTGATCATCGCGTGTCCCTGCGCGCTGGGACTTGCCACGCCGATCTCGATCATGGTGGCCAGCGGACGCGGCGCGCAGGCGGGCGTGCTGTTCCGCGACGCCGCGGCGATCGAGGCGCTGCATCGGGTCGACACGCTGGTAGTGGACAAGACCGGCACGCTCACCGAAGGACGTCCGGTGCTGAAGGACGTGCTTGCCTTTGGCGACCTGACGCGCGCGCAGTTGCTGGGTCTGGCCGCCGCACTGGAGCAGGCGAGCGAGCATCCGCTGGCACGCGCGATCGTTGCCGGCGCTGCTGCGGAGGGCATGGCGATACCGGCGGCGACCGGCTTCCGCGCGCTCACCGGCCGTGGCGTGCGCGCGCAGGTCGAGGGCCGCGACGTGGCGTTGGGCAATGCACGCCTGCTCGATGAACTTCATGTCGCGCTGGACGAACCCGCTGCGCATCAGGCCGAGCGCCTGCGTGGCGATGGCGCCACCGTGATGTTCCTGGCGGTCGAGGGCGGGCTGGCCGGCCTGGTGGCGGTGGCCGATCGCATCAAGCCCGACACGCCCGCCGCGCTCGACACGCTGCGGCGCGAGGGCCTGCGCATCGTGATGCTCACCGGCGATAACGCCACCACGGCGCGGGCGGTGTCGCACCAGTTGCGCATCGACGAGGTGCATGCCGATGTCTCGCCCGCGGACAAGGCCGCGGTGGTCGAGCGGCTCCGGCGTGAAGGACGTCGGGTGGCGATGGCGGGCGATGGCATCAACGATGCGCCGGCACTGGCGGCGGCGGATGTCGGTATCGCCATGGGCAGCGGCGCGGACGTGGCGATGGAGAGCGCGCAGGTCACGCTGGTCAAGGGCGAGTTGTCCGCGATCGGGCGGGCGCGGGCGCTGTCGCAGGCGACGGTGCGCAACATCCGCCAGAACCTGTTCTTTGCATTCGTCTACAACGCCGTCGGGGTGCCGTTGGCGGCCGGCCTGCTGTATCCGGTTTTCGGCGTGGTGCTGTCGCCGATGGTCGCGGCACTGGCGATGAGTTTGTCGTCGGTATCGGTGGTGACCAATGCGTTGCGGTTGCGGGGCGCGAAGCTTTGATCCGTCGCGGTGCGTGTGAGTCGCGGGAAAGCCAGGAAAGAACCAGCGACGAGGCACCCGATCCAGCGATGCCTTAAGCTGCGCGCCGCCCTGCCACGAAGGACCCCCATGCTCCGCACGCTCGCCGAATGGCTGGCCTACCAGGAAGGCGTCAACCCCCACAGTATCGAGCTCGGCCTGGAGCGCGTGCGCAAGGTATGGCAACGCATGGGCGCCCCGGCACCGGCACGGCGCGTGATCACCGTCGGCGGCACCAACGGCAAGGGCTCCACGGTCGCGTTGCTCGAAGCGATGCTGGCCGCGGCCGGCAGGCGGGTCGGCTGCTACACCTCGCCGCATCTGCTGCATTACAACGAGCGCATCCGCATCGACCGCCACGAAGCCACGGACGAGGCGCTGGTCGCCTCGTTCGAGCGCATCGAAACGGCGCGTGGTAGCGGTGCGGACGCCGTCCCGCTGACCTATTTCGAATACGGCACGCTGGCCGCGCTCGACCTGTTCGCCCGGGCCGATCTCGACGTGGCCGTACTCGAAGTCGGCCTCGGCGGGCGGCTGGACGCGGTCAACATCGTCGATGCCGACGCCGTGGTCGTTACCACCATCGACATGGACCACATGGACTGGCTGGGCAACGACCGCGACAGCATCGGCCGCGAAAAGGCCGGCATTGCGCGCCACGGGCGCCCGGCCATCGTGGGCGAGCTCGAACCGCCGGCCGGCCTGCTCGATGCGCTGGCCGCCAGCGGCGCGCAAGTGCAGCGGGCGGGGCAGGACTTCCGCGTGGAACGGCACGCCCGGGGCTGGCGCTGGCAACACCGCGACGGCACCGCGTTCGAACTGCCCGATCCGGCCCTGGCCGCACCGGTGCAGTACGCCAACGCCGCATCCGCGATTGCCGCCCTGCACGCGCTCGACGCCGCCGGCAGCCTCGAATCACCGATCGCGCTCGGCCAGGCGGCGGCCGATGGACTCACGGCCGTGCAGGTGCCGGCGCGCCTGCAATCGCTGGGCGGCGACCCTGCGGTGGTGGTCGACGTCGGGCACAACCCCCAGGCGGCGCGCGCGCTGGCCGATTGGCTCAAGCTTCGCCGGTTTCCGCGGGTGCACGCGGTCTACGGTGTCCTCGCGGACAAGGACGTGGCCGGCGTACTGGCCGCGTTGGGATCGCTGGTCGACCACTGGCACCTGGCCGGGCTGGACCGGGAATCGCCCCGGGGCCTGCCCATCGGCGCGCTGACCGAGGCATTGCGCCAGACCCTGCCGGAGGCGAAGTTCGACGCGCATCCGACCGTCACCGACGCGCTGGCCGCCGCGCGCGCGCAGGCGCGGCCCGGCGAGTGCATCCTTGCGTTCGGCTCGTTCTTCGTCGCGGGCGCGGTACTGGCTGAACCGGACGCCTGAGCGAACCGTGCCGGTGGCACGGGCAGGTATAATCGTCCTGTTGCATGCCGTGCCGCCTTGGAGTTCCAGTCTTGAAAACACGCCTGCTGGGTGCCTTCGTCCTGATTGCGTTGGCGGTGCTGTTCGTGCCGATGTTCTTTTCCAGCACGCCGCCCACGGCCGCGGGCGATCAGGCGGTGAGCCTGGCGATCCCGCCGGCGCCCGATCGCGACCTGCAGACGCGCACGATGAGCCTGGACCCGAATGCCCCGGCCAGCGGCAGCACGACCGCGCCGGTGATTCCGGCGCGCGCGCAGTCGAGCGCACCGGCATCGTCGGACCGCCTGGCCACGGTCGACATCGCCTCGCGCCGCCCGCACGACGTGGAAATGGAACCCGATGCGGCCACGCCGCCCGCGCCGGCGCCGCAACCGGAAACGCCGGCCACGCCCGCGCCGGTTGCGGAGCAGCCGGCCGCGAAGCCGGTCGAAGAACCGACGGCCGCCAGCGTACCGGCCGACACCGCCGGCACGGCCGCGCGCGGCAACTTCACGCTCAACCTCAGCGCCTATTCGAATGACGGCGCGCAGCGATTGATCCGGAAGGTGCGCGCGCTTGGCTATCCCGTCAGCGGTGCGCCGATCCGCCAAAGCGGCCGCGCGCTCACGCTGGTCACCGCCGGACCGTTCCAGACGCGCACGGCCGCCGAAGCCGCACGCCTGAAGATCACCCAGAGCATCCCCGGCGCGCCGGCGCACCTTGAAAGTGGCGCCAGCGACCAGCATGGTGATGTTGCCGCCGCGCCCGCGACACCTGCCGCGGCACCGGCGCGTGCCGGCGGTTACGCAGTGCAGGTGGCCGCGATGGGTAGCCAGGCCGACGCCAATGCGCTGCGCGACAAGTTGCGCGCGGCCGGCTTCGATGGCTTTACCGATTCGGTCAGCAGCGGTGGTCGCACGCTGTGGCGCGTGCGCGCCGGTCCGCAGATCCAGCGGACGGACGCCGAGCGCGTGCGCGACCAGATCAAGGCCAAGCTCGGGATGGCGGGCAATGTGGTGAGCGTGCCGTAAGGCGCGGTCCACCGGGGGCGGCATGAACTGGATCGACTTCACCATCCTCGGCGTGCTGGCCCTGTCCGTGCTGGTCGGACTGTGGCGCGGGCTGGTGTCGGAGGTGCTGTCGCTGGTCGCCTGGGTTGCCGCGTTCTGGGTCGCCTGGACGTTCGGGCCGGTGGTCGCGGCGCACTTCGAGCACAGCATTTCGCTGCCTGCGGCGCGGATCCTGCTCGGCTACGGGTTGTGCTTTGCGGTCGTGTTGATCGTCGGCGCGCTGCTGCGTTTCGTGGCGCGACGGTTGTTGTCGGGCATCGGCCTGGGCGGGCTGGACCGGTTGCTTGGCATGGTGTTCGGCTTTGCGCGCGGTGTGCTGCTGGTGACGCTGGCGGTGTTCCTGGCCAGCTTCACCGGGCTCACCCGCGAGGCTGGCTGGCAACGCTCGTTGTTGCTGCCGCAGTTCGCCGGCGTGGCTGCCTGGCTGGGTGACCGGGTGCCGGAAAGCGTGCGCCGTTACCTGCACCGGCCGGCCCCGTTGCCCAAGTTGCCGCCGGTCACCTTGCCGGTACTTCCGGGCGGTTCACCCGCGCCGGCGCAATCTGTCCTTTCGGCCGCTCAAGCCGCCACGCTCACCTGAAACACGCTTAACGACATCAGGGCATCAAACCATGTGCGGAATCATCGGCATCGTCGGTCCCACCGAAGTGGCATCGGCGCTTTATGACGGACTTACGGTGCTGCAGCACCGGGGCCAGGACGCGGCCGGCATCGTCACCGTCGATGGCGCGCACCTGCGCCTGCACAAGGGCAACGGCCTGGTGCGCGACGTGTTCAACCAGGCCTCGATGAGCCGCCTGCGCGGAAGCATCGGCATCGGCCATTGCCGCTACCCGACTGCCGGCTCCGACAACGCCGACGAGGCACAGCCGTTCTACGTCAACTCGCCCTACGGCATCGCCTTCGCCCACAACGGCAACCTGGTGAACACCGAGGCGCTGCGCCGCGAGATGTTCCAGGACGATCGCCGGCACATCAATACCGATTCCGATTCCGAGGTGCTGCTCAACGTGCTCGCGCACGAGCTGCAGATCCAGGACCGCATGGCGCTCACGCCCGATCAGATCTTCAAGGCGGTAGCCGGCGTGCACGCGCGCGCGCGCGGCGGCTACGCCTGCCTGGCGCTGATCCAGGGCTACGGCCTGCTGGCTTTCCGCGATCCGCACGGCATTCGCCCGCTGGTGCTGGGCGAGCGCGTGACGCCTGAGGGTCGCGAATACGCGGTGGCGTCCGAATCGGTCGCGTTCGACGTGCTCGGCTTCAAGCGCGTGCGCGACGTGGCGCCCGGCGAGGCGGTCTACATCACCGTCGACGGCGAGTTGCACGCGCGCCGCTGCGCCGAGGCCGCGGTGCATGCACCATGCATCTTCGAGTACGTCTACCTGGCGCGGCCCGATTCGATGATCGAGGACGTTTCGGTGTATAAGGCCCGTCTGCGCATGGGCGAAAAGCTGGCGCAGAAGATCATGCGCGAATGCCCCGACCACGGCATCGACGCGGTGATCCCGATCCCGGACACCGCACGCACCGCCGCCAGCTCGCTGGCCACCGCACTCGGCGTGCCGTTCCGCGAGGGCTTCGTCAAGAACCGCTACGTCGGCCGCACCTTCATCATGCCGGGGCAGGGCGACCGCGTGAAATCGGTGCGCCGCAAGTTGAACGCGATCGACCTGGAGTTCCGCAACAAGACGGTGCTGCTGGTGGACGATTCGATCGTGCGCGGCACCACCTCCAGGCAGATCATCCAGATGGCCCGGGATGCGGGAGCGAAGAAGGTGTATTTCGCCTCGGCCGCGCCGCCCGTGCGCTATCCGAATGTGTACGGCATCGACATGCCTTCGGCCAGCGAACTGGTCGCCGCCGGCAAGACCGAGAAAGAAGTGGAGCAGATGCTCGGCGCCGACTGGCTGATTTACCAGGACCTGGCCGACCTCGTATGGGCGGTGCAGGACGGCAACGAGGAGCTCAGGCAGTTCGATACGTCCTGCTTCTCCGGTGAGTACGTCACCGGCCTGGACCGCGACTACCTGCAGCAGATCGAGATGCTGCGCTCGGACGACGCCAAGGCCGCCCGCCGTAGCGCGTAACCTCGCTCACCGGATGTTGTGGCCGATGTGCCACAACACGCCGGAGGGATCGATCAGGTGGAAATCGCGGATGCGCCACGGGCGGTCCGCCGGGGCCGTCATCCGCACGTTGTGCTCGCGATAGCGGCCGACGATGTCCTGTTCGACCAGGTGGCGGTGCCACGCGTCGGCATCGTCCACCAGCAGGTGCATCATGAAGTTGTCGGCGTGCGCCTGCTCGTAGAAGCGCTGCAGCAGGAAACTGCATTCGCCTTGGGCGAAGTAGGCCACGCCATCGAAGTTGGACTTTTCCTCGAAGCCCACGTCGGCGTAGAAGCGTCGTGACAGGTCGTAGTCACGTGCTGGCACGAACGCCTTGATCTCGACCGCATGAAGGTTGGACATGTCCTGTTCCCTGGAGACGTGGAACGCCACTATGCGGTCGATGGGGTGGCGTTGCAACGCAAGCCGCGACGTAAACTTGCCGCATGACCGACCTGCACCAAGCCGCCCGGCGCTGCCTCGACGCCAGCGATCCGGAAGAGAAACTGCGCCTGACCCACGACACATGGCGGGCACTTCAGGCGGGCGAACTTCATCCGGATTCCGAGGCGTCGCCTCCGGAGCCGATCGCAGCCCCGGGCCGGCCGCCACGTCCCGGCCTGGTCGAAGCACGCCACGTCCCGCAGCGCGGGCTGGGTACGCCCGAAGGCCGGGCCGCGCTGGTCCACGCCATCGCGCATATCGAGTTCAACGCGATCAACCTGGCGTGGGATGCGGTCTACCGTTTCCGCGGCTTCCCCGATGACTACTACCGCGACTGGGCCAGCTGCGCCCACGACGAGGCGCGCCATTTCGCCATGCTGAGGGACCGGCTGGCCGAGCTCGGTCACGCTTACGGCGATTTCGATGCCCACAACGGCCTGTGGGAGATGGCCGCAAAGACCGCGCACAGCGACCTCGCCCGCATGGCGCTGGTGCCGCGCGTGCTGGAGGCGCGGGGCCTTGACGTGACGCCCGGCATGATCGAGCGCCTGCGCGGCGTCGGCGACGGGCGCACCATCGCCATCCTGGACATCATCCTGCGCGAGGAGGTTGCCCACGTGGCGGCAGGCACGCGATGGTTCCGCTGGTGCTGCGAGCGCGACGGGCTGGAACCGCGCGCAACGTTCGTGCAGCTGCTGCGCGATTACATGGGGGGAAGCCTGCGCGGGCCTTTCAACCGTCCCGCGCGGCTGGCGGCCGGTTTCGATGCGGAGGAAATGGATCAGCTGGCTGCCATGGCCACCACCTGACCTTGCGGGGAGCGCCGTTCGGCGCGACCGCCACGCACTTCGGTCGCGCACCAGGATGCACTCCTGCGGGAGCCCGCCAAAGAAAAAGCCACCGCTAGCGGTGGCCTTTCCACGAACCTTGGTCGGGGTGACATGATTCGAACATGCGACTTCTACGTCCCGAACGTAGCGCTCTACCAGGCTGAGCTACACCCCGTGGAGCCGCGTATCTTAGTGAGCCGGCGCGGGCTTGGCAACATCCCCGCGGCTTTTTTTCGCGCATCGCGCGCCGGGGCGGGCTTGCCCTTCTGCTAACCTAGGCGGCTGCCGTTGCGCGGCCTTCAGCGCCGCTCCCGTTACCCGCAAGCAGAGGATTCCATGGCGCTTACCCCGGCCCGCACCATGCCCGGCGTGCTCGAGTTGCTGCCGCTGGACCAGATCGCGTTCCAGCGCATGCTCGACACCATCCGCCGCAACTTCGAGCGCTTCGGTTTTCTGCCGGTGGAAACGCCGGTGATCGAGTTCTCCGACGTGCTGCTGACCAAGAGCGGCGGCGAGACCGAGCGGCAGGTGTACTTCGTGCAGTCCACCGGCGCGCTGGCCAAGGAAGGCACGCCGGAACTGGCGTTGCGCTTCGACCTTACCGTGCCGCTTGCGCGCTACGTCGCCGAGCACGAGCACGACCTGTCGTTCCCATTCCGCCGCTACCAGATGCAGCGTGTGTACCGCGGCGAGCGCGCGCAGCGCGGCCGGTTCCGCGAGTTCTACCAGTGCGACATCGACGTGATCGGCAAGGACAGCCTGACCACCCGCTACGACGCCGAGCTGCCGGCAGTCATCTACAGCACCTTCCGCGAGCTGGACATCGGTGCCTTCACCATCCAGCTCAACAACCGCAAGCTCATGCGCGGCTATTTCGAGAGCCTGGGCGTGGCCGACGCCGAACAGCAGATGCTGGTCCTGCGCGAGGTGGACAAACTCGACAAGCGCGGTCCCGACTACGTGCGCGACACGCTGACGAGCGAGGCCTTCGGCCTGTCGGCCGACGTCGCGGCGAAGATCCTGGACTTCGTGCAGGTGCGCTCGACTTCGCTGCAGGACGCCTTCGCCAAGCTGGACGCGCTGGGCAGCGGCTCCGAGGCGCTCGAACAGGGCAGGGCGGAACTGAAGGAAGTGCTCGGCCTGATCCGCGACTTCGGGGTGCCCGAATCGCATTTCGCCCTGAACCTCTCGATCGCCCGCGGCCTGGACTATTACACCGGCACCGTCTACGAGACCACGCTCAACGACCACCCGCAGATCGGCTCGATCTGCTCGGGCGGCCGCTACGACAACCTGGCCAGCCAGTACACCAAGTCGAGGCTGCCGGGCGTGGGCATCTCGATCGGCCTGACGCGCCTGTTCTGGCAGTTGCGCGACGCCGGCCTGCTGGGCAACGCGCGCAGCACCGTCGACGTGCTGGTGACGCAGATGGACCCTGCGCAATTGCCGGCCTACCTTGCCATCGCCAATGAACTGCGCACTGCCGGCATCGCTACCGAGGTGGTGCTGGAGAGCGGCAAGCTCGGCAAGCAGTTCAAGTACGCCGATCGCGCCGGCATCCGCTTCGCGGTGGTGCTGGGTGAAGACGAGCTGGCCAAGGGCGTGGTCACGGTCAAGGACCTGCGCCGCGGCGATCAATTCGAAGTGGCGCGCGGCGAGCTGGTCAAGGCGTTGCGCGTGGAACTGGAACAGGCAGCGGCGATGGGGCAGTGAGCCACGGGCTCACCCACGAACACGACGGAGCACCGGTGGACAAGATCATTCTCGATGGCCGCAGCCTCACCCGCGCGCAGCTGGTTGCCGCGGCGCGCCGCAGCGTGCCGGTGGAGCTGGACGCGACGCAGCTCGAGCGCGTGCAGCACGCGGCCGATTTCCTGGCCGACAAGGTCAGTTGCGGCGAGCCGACCTATGGCGTGACCACCGGTTTCGGCAGCAACGCGGACAAGCTCCTCGGCGGGCATCGCATGCGCGACGAGCTGGCGGTGCAGGATGCGTCCAAGGGCGGCGCGAGCCTCATGGAGGAGCTGCAACACAACCTGATCGTCACCCACGCCGTCTGCGTGGGCAAACCGTTCGCGCCGGAAGTGGTGCGGGCGATGCTGGTGATCCGCATCAACACGCTCATGCGCGGCCATTCCGGTATCCGCGTGTCCACGCTCCAGGCGCTCACCGCGATGCTCAACCGCGGCGTGGTGCCGGTGGTGCCGGAGAAGGGTTCGGTCGGCGCCAGCGGCGATCTCGCGCCGCTCTCGCACCTGGCGATCGTGCTGCTGGGCGGTGGCGAGGCTTTCTTCGACGGCGAACGACTGCCGGGCGACGAGGCGCTGAAGCGTGCGGGCCTGGAGCCTATCCGGTTGTCGTTCAAGGAAGGCCTGGCGCTCAACAACGGCACGGCGCAGATGCTGGCCACCGCGGTGCTGGCGCTGGACGAGCTTGAATACCTGCTCGGCGTGGCCGACCTTGCCGCGTCCATGACGCTGGACGCCTTCGCCGGCCGCAGCGGCGCGCTGCGGCCCGAGGTGCACGCGCTGCGTCCGCACCCCGGTCAGGTGGAGGCGGCGTCGCACGTGCGCCAGCTCCTGGCCGGTTCGACGCTGGTCGACATTCCCTACCACCTGGTGCCCCGCTTCAAGCCGTGGTCGGCCGATGCGTGGACGCTGCCGGAGGACCAGGCACTGTCCTTCGACATCGGCTGGGACTGGGTGCCGGCCAACCAGCGTCATGGCCGCGAAGCGTTCTACGACCGCTTCCTGCCGTTCAAGGGCGGCAAGAAGCACCAGCCGCAGGACGCCTATTGCCTGCGCTGCATGCCACAGGTGCACGGCGCTGTACGCGATGCCTGGGCGCAGGCCTGCCGCGTGATCGACGTCGAGCTCAACTCGGTGACCGACAATCCGCTGATCTTCCCCGATGCCGAAGGGGCGCAGTTCATCGAGGAGCAGGTGATCTCCGCCGGCCACTTCCACGGCATGCCGCTGGCGCTGGCGATGAGCTACGTCAAGGCCGCGATCCCGGTCCTGGCCTCCATCTCCGAGCGACGACTCAACAAGCTGGTCGACCCGGCCACCAACGACGGCCTTCCGGCCTTCCTCACCGGAAACGAGGACGGCACCGATTCGGGCTTCATGATCGTGCAGTACACCGCCGCCGCGCTGGTCAACGACCTGGCCACCCGTGCGCATCCGGCCAGTGTGTATTCGATCCCCACCAGCGCGAATGCCGAAGACCACGTCTCGATGGGCGCCAACGAGGCGCGCCACGTGCTCGAGATGATGGAGGACCTGGGTCACGTGCTGGCGCTGGAGCTGTACACCGCGGCGCAGGCGCTCGATTACCGCCGTGAAATGCTCAACGCCGCGCGCCGCCTGGCCGCGCGCGGCGAATGGCTCGCGCTGGCCGCCAAGATCGGCAATGCGCCACGCGAAGGCCATCCGCACTACCCACAGTTCGAGCGGGAAGTGCGCCAGCTGATGGCGGCGCTGGCCGGCAGCGAGGAGTTCCACGCCGGCACCGCCGTGCAGACCGCCCACGCCCTGCTGCGCGAGCGGATCGCCTTCATGCACCGCGATCGTGCGATGGATGGCGATATTCGTACCGTCTGCGCGCTGCAGCAACGGCGCGCGTTTGCAGCGGCGGCCCATCCGTGGCTTGTCGCCGACGTCGTCGATTACCCCTGATTCCCCGGAGTCCCCATGAGCCTCATCCAAGTCCCGGTTTCCTATGGCGAGCTGATCGACAAGATCACCATCCTGGAGATCAAGTCGCGCCAGATCAGCGATCCGGCCAAGCTGGCCAATGTGCGCAACGAGCTGGACCTGCTCAACGCGACCTGGGCCAACGACGCTGCCTCGCAGACCGACATCGGTGACGAGCGCGCGCGGCTGCTCGCGGTCAACGAGGCGCTGTGGGACATCGAAGACCGCATCCGGCTGAAGGAGAAGGCGCAGGCGTTCGACGCCGAGTTCGTCGAGCTGGCCCGTTCGGTGTACTTCCGCAACGACGTGCGCGCGGCGGTCAAGCGCGAGATCAACCTCAAGCTCGGATCGCAGCTGGTCGAGGAAAAGTCCTACCAGGATTACCGCTCGCCGGGCGCGTGAGGCGGCCCGTCGGCTCCGCCGCCGTGCGCTGCGCTCAGGTTGAAGGGTTCAGAGACCCGTTAGGCTGAGCGTGGTCCCCCAGGCGAGGTCGAAGCGTCTGCTCCACACCTGCGTCCGGATCCCTTGCCCTTCGGGAGAGGGAGCCGCATCAGCCAAGCCCGCGCGATGAAGCAAACGCCTCGAACC
Source organism: Frateuria edaphi (assembly GCF_021117405.1). Lineage (NCBI taxonomy): Bacteria > Pseudomonadati > Pseudomonadota > Gammaproteobacteria > Lysobacterales > Rhodanobacteraceae > Frateuria > Frateuria edaphi. The sequence goes on along the minus strand of NZ_CP088251.1, from coordinate 2,141,916 downwards.
GCTCGATCACATCGTCCACACCGATCAGCTCCATCACGCCGGGGCGCTCGATCTTCGTTCCCCAGGGCAGCTCGCTTGCCGGCTTGCCCAGGAAACGGCGCGCGGCCTCGTCATACTTGTCCACGCACCAGCTGCGATCCGAATACGGTCCGGAGCGGTTCGGATTGCTGGCCGCGTGAAGCCCCAACACCTTGGTGCCGACGGTATTGGCCATGTGCATCGGCCCGGAATCGGGCGTAAGCAACAGTTGCGCTCGACCACACATGGCGAGCATCCGCTTGAGCGTGTCCTTGCCGGTGAGGTCCAGCGGCGGACGCCTGCAGGCCGCCAGCACCGCATCGGCCATCGTGCGCTCGCCGGGGGACGGGCCACCTACCAGTACTACGCGCCAGTCGTGGGCCAGCGCGTGGTCGATCACGGCCGCGTAGCGTTCCGGATACCAGTTGCGCAGGGCATGGCTGGACGTGGGACTGACCAGCAGGGTGGGCGTCTCCCCCGATAGTTGTTGCTCGGCCCACGCGTGCGCTTCCTCGGGGACCGGGATGTCCCAGCGCACCTGCGTCTGCTTCAGCCCCAACGGCTCGCAGAAGCTGCCGATTGCATCGAGTACGTGCTCGCCGGTGCGCGCGGGGATGCGCTCGTTGATCACGAGGCTGTGCAGGTCCTTCGAACGCGCGCGGTCGTAGCCGACACGCCGATTGGCATGGATGCCCAGGCTCAGCAGGTTCGAGCGCGCCGCTACCTGCATCTGCAGCAACGCGTCGAAGCGCCGTCCGCGCAATTCATTCCAGACCGCGCGCATCCCGGCCAGGCCGGCGCCTTTGTCGAAGGTGACGAACTCCACCCCCTCGATGTCGCCGACGAGCCTGCGCTCGAGCTTGCCCACCACCCAGGTCAGCGCCGTCTGCGGCCAGGCCCGTTGCAGCGTGCGCACCAGCGGTACCACGTGGGTGACATCGCCGATCGCCGAGGTGCGCAGAAGGCACAGCGTGGGGGGAGCGGGCAGGGGGCTTGGGCTAGAATCGACCGGCATGAACGTCTCCTTCGACCGCACATGATGATGCAGGAGCAGATCCGCGAGGAAGCCGGCGGCGCGATGCTGTTCGATGCCTCGCTGGCGAGCGGCGTGGACAACGACTGGTTCGACCCCGGCTACTGGCGTGCCCGCGATGCGCTCGAGGTCCAGGGTGGCGGACGCGGCGGCGTGGCCATGATCGACACGCCCGCCGGCGCGTGCGTCTTGCGCCATTACCGCCGTGGCGGCCTGGTCGCCCGCTTCAACCGCGATCGCTATCTCTGGACCGGTGCCGCGCACACGCGCAGCTTCGCCGAGTTTCGCCTGCTGGCGCATATCGCCGCGCTGGAACTGCCCGCGCCGCAGCCGGTGGCCGCACGCTTGTGTCGTCACGGGCTTTTCTACACCGGCGACCTGATCACCCGGCGCATCGACGGTGCGCACACGTTGGCGCAATGTCTTGCAGACGGCCGGCTGGATGCGGACCTGGCGCGCGAGACCGGCGCCCTGGTCGCGCGCTTCCACCGCGAGGGAATCTGGCACGCCGACCTGAACGCGCACAACGTGCTGGTCACCTCCGAGGCGCTCTACCTGATCGACTTCGATCGCGGCGCACTGCGCACGCCAGCAGAAGCCTGGCGGTTGGCGAACCTGGCGCGACTGCGCCGCTCGCTGGTCAAGCTCGGTGCCGCGGAGCGCATTCCCGATTTCCAGGCGGCCATCTGGGGTCCGCTGGTCTACGGCTACGAACGGACAATGGGCGCATGAACTGGTCGTTGCGTTTCCTCGGTGTCGGCGCCGCCCATGCGGTGGAACTGGGTTCCTCCGCCGCGGTGCTCGAACACGGCGGCAAACCCATGCTGCTGATCGATTGCGGCCCGGACACACTGGATCGCTACCAGGCGGCGTACGGTGAGTTGCCGCGCGCGATCTACATCACCCATACCCACCTCGACCATGTCGGCGGCATGGAGCGGCTGTTCACCCGGCTGTGGTTCGACGAGGCGCTGCGAGGCAACGTGCGCATTTTCATCCACGCGGCCCTGGTGCCCTGGTTGCAGGCGCGCGTGGCCGACTACCCGGGCGTGCTGGCCGAGGGCGGCGTCAATTTCTGGGAGGCGTTCCGCCTGGTGGCCTGCAGCCGCGGCTTCTGGCTGGACGGATGGTGGTTCGATGTTTTCCCCACGCGGCACCATCGACCGAATACGTCCTTCGGCCTGGCACTACACGGCAGCTTCGTGTTCACCGGCGATACCCGGCCGGTACCGGAGATGCTGGCGCAGTTTGCAGCGGGCGGCGAACGCGTCCTGCACGACTGCGGGCTGGTCGGCAATCCGTCGCACAGCGGCGTGGACGACATCGAGCGCGAGTACGACGAGGGATTGCAGCGGCAGCTGGTGCTCTACCACTATGGCAGCGCCGCCGATGGCGAGGCGCTCCGGACGCGTGGCCATGCGATCGCCCGGCCCGGCGGCGGCCTCGTGCTGCCCCCGCCCTTGCCGCCCCACCCGGACGCCGGTTGATTCGCGCAGGTTGTGTCGGTCGGGGGAGATCGCTATCCTTCCGCTTCTTTGCCAGCCCGTCGGGTGGCAAGGAAGATCCGGAGAGGTGTCCGAGTGGTTGAAGGAGCACGCCTGGAAAGTGTGTATACGGCTTATACCCGTATCGCGGGTTCGAATCCCGCCCTCTCCGCCAGTTTCAAGTAGGGCCTGAAAAGCCCACGTCCATGGTGGCCCCGTCGGTCCCCCCGCGACGATAGTCCGCAAACTCCGCCAGGTCCGGAAGGAAGCAACGGTAGTGGATGATTCGGGTGCCGGGGTGTGGCTGGCGGGGCCGCCGCCATTTCGGGGCTCCGACGCGCTCGGCTGACTTGCCGGCGTCGACTTGGCACAATCGGCCTCCGCCCCCAAGTCATTACTGACTTCGAGGCTACCCGCCCAGCCCGCAGAACAGGCTCCAACGCATGTCCTATCAGGTTCTCGCCCGCAAGTGGCGCCCGCGCAAGTTCGTCGAGCTGGTCGGGCAGGAACACGTGGTGCGCGCGCTGACGAACGCGCTGGACACCGGGCGCATGCATCACGCGTACCTCTTCACCGGCACGCGCGGCGTGGGCAAGACCACCATCGCGCGCATCTTTGCCAAGTCGCTCAACTGCGAGCGGGGCGAATCGGCCGATCCCTGCGGCGAATGCGCCGTCTGCACGGCGGTGGATGCCGGCCGCTTCGTCGACCTGCTGGAAATCGACGCGGCCAGCAACACGGGCGTGGACGACGTGCGCGAGGTGATCGAGAACGCCCAGTACGCACCGGCGCGTGGCCGCTTCAAGGTGTACCTGGTGGACGAGGTGCACATGCTCTCCAAGCCGGCCTTCAACGCCTTGCTCAAGACGCTGGAGGAGCCACCGCCGCACGTTAAGTTCCTGCTGGCGACGACCGACCCGCAGAAGCTGCCGGTGACCGTGTTGTCGCGTTGCCTGAAGTTCAACCTGAAGCGCCTGCTGCCCGAGCAGATTTCCGGGCAGATGCGCCACATCCTGGAAGCGGAAAAGATCGTTTACGAGGACGCCGCCATCGGCGAACTGGCGCGCGGTGCGGACGGCTCGCTGCGCGACGGCCTCTCGCTGCTGGACCAGGCGATCGCCTACGGCGGCGGTGCGCTCAACGCCGACGACGTGCGGGCGATGCTCGGCAGTGTGGCGCGCGGCCAGGTGCTGGGTGTACTCGATGCGCTGGCCGATGGCGATGGCTCGCGGTTGATGGCCGAGTGCGAGCGCATCGCCTCGTACTCGCCCGACTTCGGCGGCGTACTGGACGACTTGGCCGCGACCCTGCATCGCGCCCAACTGATGCAGCTGGTGCCGGGCTACCACGCCCAGAGCGATGGCGAGGATGCGGAAAGCCTCGCTGCGCTCGCCGAGCGCATGCAGCCGGAAGACGTGCAGCTCTACTACCAGATTGCCACCACCGGTCGACGCGATCTCGCGCTGGCGCCCGACGCGCGCACCGGTTTCGAGATGGCGCTGCTGCGCATGCTGGCGTTTCGCCCGGGCGGAGCGGACGAACCCGCGCCGACCGAACGCATGCCGCGGCCGGCGCCCGCGGCGCGTCCGCCATCGCCCATCGGGCGCGCCGAGCCACCCATGCTCAGTGCCTCGCCCATGCCGCGCGCTCCGGTGGCCTCCGCGCCCGCACCGATCACGCATGCGGCCCCGGTCGCGCGTGCGCCGGTGCCGACCGATGCCCGCGGTCTGCCGCGCTGGGACGCACTGATCGAACAGGCGGGCCTGCGTGGCCCGCTCGGCCAGCTGGCACAGAACGCCGCACTACGCGAGCGCGACGGCAACACGCTGGTGCTGGCGCTGCAGCCGGCGCACATGCACCTGGCCGTCGAGCCGATGGTTGGTCAAATGGCCGACCGCATCGGCGACGTGCTGGGTGAGCGCATCAAGCTGCGCTTCGTCGCCGACAGTCAGGGCGCCACCCAGACGCCTGCCGCCCGCGCCGCCTCGGCCCGCGAAAGCGCGCAAAGCGCCGCCGAGCAGGCGATCGAGGAGGATCCGCTGGTGCAGTCGCTCAAGCGCGAGTTCGGCGCCCGCGTGGTACCGCAGTCCATCAAACCCATCGAAAGTTGAGCGGAGCAGAATCATGAGAGGCCAGATCGGTCAGCTGATGCAGCAGGCCCAGCGCATGCAGGAAGACATGAAGCGTGCGCAGGAGGAGATCGCGAAGATGGAAGTCACCGGCAGCTCCGGCGGCGGCCTGGTCACCGTACTGATGACCGGCGCGCACGAGGTGCGCCGCGTGCAGATCGACCGCAAGCTGTTCGCGGACGACCCGGAGATGGCCGAGGACCTGATCGCGGCCGCCGTCAACGACGCGGTCAACAAGGTGGCCGAGGCCAGCCGCAACAAGCTCGGCGGCGTGACAGCCGGGATGAACCTGCCGGCCGGCTTCAAGATGCCGTTCTGACCACGACCTTCGTAGGAACCCATTTGCGGGCGATGCTCTTCCGGCCATTCGGAAAAGAAGCTCCGCCCGCTTCCTGCAGTTGTCGATACCAGAAACCATGACAGGCTCGCCCTTACTCGCCAATCTCATCGAAGCCCTGCGCTGCCTGCCCGGCGTGGGTGGCAAGAGCGCGCAGCGGATGGCTTTCCACCTGCTCGAACGCGAGCGCACGCGCGGCCTGAAGCTGGCCGGCGCGCTGCGTGAGGCGATGGAGCGCATCGGCAACTGCACGCGCTGTCGCAACTTCAGCGAGGAGCCGGTGTGCGCGCTGTGCGCCAGCACCAGCCGCGACCGCCACGTGCTGTGCGTGGTGGAAACGCCGACCGACCTTGCCGCCATCGAGCAGGCCACCGGTTATCGCGGACAGTACTTCGTGCTGCTCGGCCGTCTGTCGCCGCTGGACGGATTGGGTCCGGAGGAACTCGGCCTGGCGCAACTGAGCGCGCGCCTGGGTGAGGGCGAGATCGAGGAGATGATCATCGCCACCAACCCCACCGTCGAAGGCGAGGCCACCGCGCACTACCTGGCACAGCTGGCGCACGCCGGCGGGGTCAAGCCGACGCGGCTGGCCCACGGCGTGCCGCTGGGCGGCGAACTGGAATACGTCGATCGAGGCACCCTGGCGCATGCCTTCGGCAGCCGCCAGGCGCTGGAATGAGCGAGCGCGCCGCGCTCGCAGGGTATGCTGCTGCGCCTGTGAATCCACGCGAGGGCTCGGGCATGGGCGACACCATCTTCGGCAAGATCATCCGGCGCGAGATCCCGGCCGACATCGTTTTCGAGAACGACGACGTGGTCGGCTTCCGCGACCTCAATCCGCAGGCGCCGGTGCATGTGCTCTTTATCCCGAAGAAGCCGCTGCCGACGCTCGACGACGCGCAACCGGCCGACGCCGAACTGCTCGGCAAGGTGCTGCTCGCCGCGGCCGATTACGCCAGGCAGGAAGGGCTTGCCGAGCAGGGCTACCGCACGGTGATCAACTGCAACGAACATGGCGGCCAGACCGTGTTCCATCTGCACGTGCACCTGCTGGCCGGCCGCCGGATGAGCTGGCCGCCGGGCTGAGCGACTTTTCTATGGGCGCTTGCGTTGTGCCTGCCCCGGCTCACCGGTCCCAGCGTGTTCGCTCCTGCTGGAATGTCCGCGATGCGATGCATTTAGCGGCAACAGAAACGCCGGCCCTGGGCCGGCGTTTTTGAGATCGAACCGCGCTTACTTGTGCGCCGGTTTCGGCGCCGGCGCCGGCGGCGGGCGCACGATGATCACGCGCGGGCGGTTCCAGAACGGGTCGCCCCACGGACCCCAGTAGGGACTACCCCAGCCCGGCCCCCAGAACGGGTCGTAGTAACCCGGCGGGTAGCGCACGGTTACCGGACGCTTGGGCCACAGGTACACCACGTCGGCCGCCACGCGCGGGTAGGCATAGTCGTAATCGCCCACCTTCTTCGTTACGGTGCCCTGCAGCGTACCCGTCACCGTGAGCTCGCGGCCACGGGTAAACACCTCCGGATCGTAAAAGCCTTCGTGGCAAGCGACGAAGCGGCCCTCGGTGGCGCCGCTGGTGTCGCTCTCCGGCCGCGCCTGCTTGTCCAGCGGACGGGACAGCAGATAGAAGCAGGTTTCCTGCGGTCCGGGTTCGGTACTGATGATCTCGCCGCCCCAACGCACTTTCGCACCGCCGGCACCGCCCTGCTGGGCGCCTGCCGTGCTCACGTCGGAGTAGGTGCCCTGCAGCGGCTGGGGCACCGTTGCGCAGGCGGTCAGCAGGCCGAAGGCGGTCGCCAGGCCTAGAGGACGGTAAGGAAAGGACATGGTGGTTCTCCCTGGACAGCGGCTGCCCTGGCAGCCGCATGGATATTCATTTGACCACGCGCCGGGGCCGGAATTCCCGTACCGCCCGCTGGAATTCCCGCAGCAGTTCAGGCACCGGTTCGTCGTGTGCATAGCGCAGTTCAAGGTAGCGGTTCATCAGTCGCTCCAGTTCAGCGCGCTGCGCCGGCAGAGCTCGCGCGGCGCGGCGCAGGTAATGCTGCGGCCCTTCGCTGCGACGGCGCGTGATGCCGGCGCGCGCGAGCCTGGCCTCTAGCCGGCGTAGCGCCTGGCTCAACGGCTCGGGCCGTTCACGCCGCCACAACGCCCAGCCCACGCCGATGGCAACAAACAGTGCGGTGCCGATCGCCAGCAGGATGCCCAGCATCGCCGTGCCGGTGTCGTGGATGCCGAACGGCGTCAGCAGACCGCGCTGGCGCAGCGCATCGAAACCGATAACGCCCTGGGTCCACCAGTGGTTGACTACATCCCACTGGTTGCGTAACGACGCCAGCCAGCTGGTTTGCACCCAGCCGAGCTGGTCGCCGGCCGCCGCCGCCGCGCCCTGGCTTACGCGCTCCGGCCGCACGGCGGCGGTGGGGTCGACACGCGTCCAGCCGCGACCTTCCAGCCACACTTCGCTCCAGGCGTGCGCATCGGACTGGCGTACCAGCAGGTAGTTGCCCAGCGGATTCCAGTAACCGCCCTGGTAGCCGGTGACCACTCGCGCGGGGATGCCAGCCGCGCGCATCAGCACCGTGAAGGACGAGGCGTAGTGCTCGCAGAAGCCCTCGCGCGTGCCGAACAGGAAGTCGTCTACGGCGTTGCGGCCCAGCGGCGCCGGCGACATGGTGTAGCGGAAGGCGCCATCGTGGAACAAGGCCAGCGCGTCATCGACGATCGCTTGGTCGTCGCCTGCACGGCGCGCCCGCCATTGCGCCGCCAGTGCGTGCGTACGGGGATTGAGCCCCTGCGGTAGGCGCAGGGCGAAACGTCGCGCGGCTTCAGGCAGCTTCGGCTGCAGGTGGTAGTAGAGCGCCGAGCGGAGCGCGTAATGCAGTGGCTCGCGCACGGGCTTATCGCTGAACACCTCGCGGTTGGGGCTTAGTCGCGCTTCCGCCGGTGCCTCCATCGGCATGCCCAGAGCCGGTAGGACGGTGCGGTCGGTCGGTTCCAGGTCGACCTGGTAGCCCGTCGTAACACGAGCTTCCAACGGCTCGAGTGGCCTCGCGCGGCCGTCGGCGAGGCGCAGTTGCACGTGCTCCCAGGTGCGACCGTCGTACGCCCACATCACGTAGGCGCGGAAGTAGCGCTGCTCGGGTGGCGGGGGTGGGCCGTCAAAGGTGACCCGCATCGCCGGGCGCTCGTCGTTCAGCAGTTCGACGAAATCGCCGGGCGACATCTGGTCGCTCAGCCCAGTGCGCGCTTCGGTGCGGTTGGGTGCTCCCCACAGCGGCGAACTCAACCGCGGCACCAGGGCGAAGGCAAGCAGGGCCAGCGGCACGGCGGCGGCGAGCAGGGCGAGACCCGGCAGCAGGGCACGTGGCAGGCTTGCCGACGCCTGCGCCGGTTCCAACGCACGCAGGGTGGCCAGGGCGGGCAACAGGCCCAGCGCCACCACGAAAGTGGCTACCAGGCCCTGGTCGAACAGCAGCGCGGCCATCAGCCCGAAACAGGCAAAGCTCACGCCGACCTTGGCATCGCGCGGCGCCTCGCTTTCCAGCAGCTTGAGTACCAGCAGGCCGACGGCCAGTGCGGATCCGGGTTCCTGGCCGAAGATCGTGCCGTAGGTGAAGACGACGGCGATCGCCAGCAAGGCCAGCAACGGCAGCTTGAGCAGCATCGGCGGAGGCGTGCCATGCCGGCGCCGCTGCCACCAGCGCAGCGCGAGTACCAGCGCCAATGCGGCCACCAGCCACCAGGGCAGGTGTGATGCGTGTACGCCGAGGACGCAGGCCATGGTCAGGCACAGCAGGTCGAACGCGCGGCTATCCAGCGAGGGTCCGGTCGGGCGACGTGTCACGCCGATCATGGCAGCGACGCCAGGGCGCTCATGCAGCGCGCGTAATGGCCTGGACCGCTTCCCACCTCGATGGGCAGCCCCGGCAGCCACAGGCTGTGACGGCGGCCCGCGGCGTGCGCCTCGCCCAGCCAGCGGGCGAGACGGGCGATGCGGGCCTCGGTGTCCATCCCCTCCAGTTCGCGCCAGTCCAGGCGCCACTCGGGACGCGACTCGGGCTGTTCGAAATCCTTACTGAGCAAGTGTCCCAGCCGTGCGCTGGCCTTCCATGCGATGTGCTTGCGCGGGTCACCGCTGCGGTAGTCGCGCAGGGCGGCCAGGTCCTCGCCGCGGTGCAGTCGGGGGCGCAGGCCCTCGTCGGCGGGCAGCAGCGGTGGTGGTCCGCCGCTTTCGGGGTGCGGCCAGACCAGCACGGACTGTTCCGGATGCATCCAGCTCCAGGCGCGAAACAACCCCAGCGGCCACGTCGTCCACACGCGCACTCGCGGCAGGGGCTGCCAGCCACGTTGGCGGGTGGCCAGCGGCAAGGTGACGTCGGCCTTGCCCGAGGCGTCGATGGCGAACGCCTGGCAGGCATCGCCCAGGTCGATGCGGATCGCGCTGCGTGGCCGGGTCGATTCGAATTCGAGCGTCAACGCCAGTGGCTGACCCGCAATCGCCTGCCCCGCGCTAACGCTGGCCAGTGCAAGCCCGTCGAGCGCGCGGAACGCGATCAGCATGCTGGCTGCGCCGGACGCACCCAGCATGCAGGTGAGCAACAGGGCGGCGTTGTTGGAGTAATTGAGCGAGCCGACCAGCATCACCAGCAGCAACACGGTGAAGCCGATACCGAAGCCGGTCGGCACGATGTAGATGCGCCGCCGGTTCAGTTCGATCGGCATCGGCTCCGGGCGGCGGAAGCGGGTGAGCGCAGGCAGCCGCCGTTCGGCCAGCTGCTGCAGGCGGCGCAGCGCGTCGCGCATTGTCAGTCGACCGCGGTATCGGCCAGCAGCGCGCGGGCCAGCGCATCCCCGCTGGCGCCGCGCGAGGGCACCAGCCGGTGCGCGGCCAGCGGTACGAACAACGCCTGGATGTCCTCCGGCAGCACGTGGCCACGGCCACTCAGCAGGGCCCAGGCGCGCGCCGCGCCGAGCAGGGCGATGCCGGCGCGCGGTGACAGTCCCACACGGATGTCGGCGTGACGTCGGCTTGCCGCGAGCAGTGCCTGCAGGTAATCGAGCAATGCGCTGCTGGCAGTGATGCCCTGCGCCTGGAGGTGCAGCGCGGCCAGGCTCGGCGCATCCAGTTGCGGCGTGAGCTGGGCGAGCAGGTCGCGACGATCGCTGCCGCAAAGCAGCGCGCGCTCGGCGGCGGCATCGGGGTAGTCGAGCGAGATGCGCAGCATGAAGCGGTCCAGCTGCGAATCGGGCAGGGGGAACGTGCCGTGCAAATCCAGCGGGTTCTGGGTGGCGACGACGAAAAACGGCTGGGCGAGCGTGTGCGTCTGGCCGTCCACCGTGACCTGGCCCTCGGCCATCGCCTCCAGCAGCGCGCTCTGCGTCTTGGGCGTCGCGCGGTTGATCTCGTCGGCGAGCATCAGGCCGGTGAAGATCGGACCCGGATGGAAGCGGAACTGGCCCGTCTCGCGCTCGAACACGCTGACCCCGATAATGTCCGACGGCAACAGGTCGCTGGTGAACTGGACGCGCTGGAAGTCCAGCGTGAAGCTCGCAGCCAGCGCGTGCGCCAGCGTGGTCTTGCCCACGCCGGGCACATCCTCCAGCAGCAGGTGGCCGCCTGCGACCAGGCAGGTAAAAGCCAGCTTCACCTGGCGCGGTTTGCCCAGCAGCACGCGGTTGACCTGGGCCATCGCCGCTTCCAGGCGCGGATGGAGCGTTTCTTCGGACAGCGGAGTGGTGGCGGACATGGGTTCCTGGCAGTCGGCACGGGCGGAACGCGGGGAGGGCCGGTCGAGTGTAGCGGCCGGTCTCGCGCGCTGGCGAGGCGGGTTCCTCATTGCGTTCGCCGCTCTGCTCGTTCTCAAGGGCATCGTCGCCGCCACGATGTCGCCATTTGGCGACGAGGCGTTCTACTGGCTGGAAAGCCGGCACCCGGCCTGGGGCTACAGCGATTTGCCGCCGCTCACCGCATGGCTGATCTGGCTGGGCGAACGGGTCGCCGGACATGGCCTGTTCGGCATGCGCTGGCCGTTCCTGATGCTGGGCAGTGCGTTGCCGTGGGTGATGGTGGCGTTCGGGCGGCGCGCGTTCGACGCGCGCACGGGTTGGCAGGCCGGTCTGTTGTGCCTGGCCTTGCCGCTGGCCGGCACCTTCGGCGTGATGGCCATGCCGGACGTGCCACTGACCCTGGCGGTCGCGGTGGCGCTCTATGCGCTGCTGCGCGCGATGGACGAGGAGCGGCTGCTCCCCTGGCTGCTGCTCGGCGTTGCGCTGGCGGTGGCATGGTTGACCCATTACCGCGCGGCGATGGCGATGCTGGCCGGGCTGTTGCTGCTGGTCTTCACGCCACGCGGTCGCGGGCAGTGGCGCCGGGGCGGATTATGGCTGGCGCTTGCCGTGGCGACGCTGGGGCTGGTCCCCCTGATCGTGTCGAACTGGCGCCAGCACGGTGCGGGGCTTGCGTTCCAGCTGGTCGATCGCAACCCGTGGAGTTTCCATGCCGATGCGCTGGTGCAGCCGCTGGAGCAGGCGATCGCTTGCACGCCGGTGCTTTACGTCCTGCTGCTGTGGGCGTTGTGGCGCAGCTGGCGCCAGCGCGAAGAAGGGGCTCCGTGGGACTTGCTGGCGTGGACCTCGCTGGGTTTCCTGGTGCCGTACCTGGTGTTCGGGCTGTTCGCCGACGACCTTCGCTTTCGCGCGCACTGGCCGTTGCCCGGCTACCTGCCTTTGCTGGCGGCGTTGCCGGCCTTGTGCCGCGAGACGGGCCGGGGCTGGCGCGTGGCCACAGTGGCCGGCGGTGTGCTTGGCGGCATGGGAACATTGCTTGGACTGGCTTACCTGGCGCTGGCGGCCAGCCCGCACGGCGCCGAAGTGCTGGCTGCGAGCAAGGCCTTCCCGACCAACTTCGTGGGTTGGCGCCAGAGCGCGGCGCAGGCACGCACCCTGCTGGGACAGAAGGATGCAGTGCTGGTAGCCGACAATTTCATGCTCGCCGCGGAGCTCGAGTTCCAGCTCGACGGACGCCCGGTGTATTCGCTGGACAGCACGCTCAACGTCAAGCATGGCCGCGCGCCGCAGTTGGCGATCTGGGGACGCGACGAAGCAGGGCTGCGCGCCGCGCATGCGGGCGCACCGATGTTGCTGGTGGTGAGCGAGGTGATGCGCGAGCGCGAGAAGCTGGAGCGACTTGGCGCGATCTGCGGAAGCATCCGGTCGCCGGAGCTGGCCACGCGGTTGGTGCTGTTCGACGGGCGCAAGAGCTTTGCTTATTACCGCGGTCGGGTGCCGGCGGAGCCACTGGCACGGGTTGCCGATCCGGCGTCCTGCCTGTTCTGGCGCAACGCGCAAGCCTTGCCGCGACCGTAGGGTAGGTTTCAGCCCACCAAGCGTCTCGCCGAAGCGACTGCCGGGCTGGAGCCTGGCAGCCGATTTACGGAATGGCCAGGCCGGCCTCGCGTAGCAGCCGCGCCAGCGCGATCAATGGCAGGCCCACCAGCGCCGTCGGGTCGCTGCTGTCGATACGGTCGAACAGCGAGATCCCCAGGCCCTCGCATTTGAAGCTGCCAGCGCAATCGAGCGGCATCTCGCGCTCGACGTAGCGGACGATCTCCGCTTCCGTGAGCTGCCGGAACCGCACGCGCGTGGTGTCCAGGTGCGTATGGCGACGCCCATCGCGAGTGTCGAGCAGGCATAACCCCGTGTGGAAGTGCACCTCGCGGCCGGCGCAATCGGCCAGCTGGGCCCGCGCGCCATCAACGCTGCCGGGCTTGCCCAGGGCGCGCCCATCGAGTTCGGCGATCTGGTCCGAGCCGATCACCAGCGCCCCGTCGAGCCCGCGTGCGGCGCCTTCTGCCTTGGCAATCGCCAGTCGCAGGGCGCCTTCGGCCGGGGACTCGCCGGGCGCCAGGGTTTCGTCCGCGCCGGGCGCCCGCTGTTCGAAGTCCGGCGCCAGCCGTCGCAGCAGCTCCGCGCGGTAGCGCGAGGTGGAACCCAGGACCAGCCGCGTCATACGTCCGATTCGCGGCGGATGTGTTCGCGCATGGCGTCGTCCAGCTCGTGGTGCGCGCGCTCCAGCGCCCGCACCAGCGGGCGCAGCCGGGCGCGGGTCTGGCTCATGTCGGCAGCCGCCTCGTCCAGGCCCTGCTGACTGGCGTCGGGGGCACAGTCGCGGATCCACAGCCGCTGCTGCAGCAGCGAGCGCAGGCCGGCGTCGATCGCCTGCTTGGCTTCCTGCTCGCCGGCGGCCGGCTGGTCGGGGTTGAAGGACATCACCGCATGGGCCTGCTTGAGGCCTTTGCGGCACGTTTTCAGGTCCGATTCCAGCTGGTCGGCCAGCTCCAGCAACCGGTGCATGCTGTGGCGCCGCCGTTCCAGCCTGCGCCGCCGGCCCACCAGCACGAACGCACCGGCGCCCACCAGCAGCAGGCACATCGCGGCGAGGCCAAAGGCAAGGGAAGCGGGCACAAGGAGAACCGGTTACGATTGGAAGGGCAGTCTGCCGCAGTCCCGACGGCAGGCAAAGCCCGGGTGGCGCGGTTGACTTGGACCCCCGTCGACCCTAAGATTTCGCGATTATGTCCGTGACACTGCCAGAGTCCGTGGACGCTTGGCGCATGGTCTCGGCGCGGCGTTCGTTCGCCGGAGCGCTCCCCGTGGCCGCCATGTCCCGCCTGTGCGGGATGCTGGCCGGCAACGAAGGGGCGGCCCAGTACGCACTGGATTTTGGTCGCGACGATTTCGGCACGGCCTACCTTCAGGTGCATGTCGAGGCGCCGCTGACGCTGACCTGTCAGCGTACGCTCGAACCGTTCGTGCTGCCCCTGACGGTGGACAGCCGGCTTGGCCTGATCCGCAACGAGCGCGAAGAAGCGGCTCTGCCGCCGGGTTGCGAGCCGCTGCTGGTTGATGACGACGGCAAGCTGGACCTGGCCGCCGTCATCGAGGACGAATTGCTGTTGGCAGTGCCGCTGGTACCGGTCAACCCGGACAGCAGCTTGCCACCCGAAGTGACTGGCCCCGGGCCGGAGGAATCCGTGCCTGAGCCCAACGACAACCCGTTCGCGGTTCTGCGCGAACTCAAGAAAACCGATTGAAGCCGGAGATACACCCATGGCCGTTGCCAAGAGCCGCAAGACCCCGTCCACCCGCGGCATGCGTCGTTCGCACGACAAGCTCAAGACCGTGCAGCTGGCGACCGACCCGACCAGCGGCGAGGTGCACCTGCGCCACCACATCACGAAGGACGGCTACTACCGCGGCAAGAAGGTGATCGACACCGCCGCGGCCGTCGACGCCGAGTAAGCGGCTTCCATCGGACGCAACAGGGCGGCGCGGCGACGCGCCGCTTTGCGTTTCGGCGTCCGCGAACGTAACGTTGCGGTTTCGGCGTGGCTGGACATCGGCGCAGCAGCCCCGGCGCCAGTTCCTCGCCTCCGCATGCAGATGGAAAGTCCATGGCCTCGACCTACGCCCGCATCATCGGCACCGGCAGCGCGCTTCCCGAGCGCGTGCTGAGCAACTTCGACCTGGAGAAGTTCGTCGAGACCAGCGACGAGTGGATCCAGTCCCGCACCGGCATTCGCCAGCGCCACGTCGCCGCCGAGGGCGAGACCACCGGCGACCTGGCCTTCCTCGCCGCCGAGCGCGCGCTCGCCGCCGCTGGCGTCAAGGCTTCGGAGCTCGACCTGATCGTGCTGGGCACCACCACGCCGGACCTGATCTTCCCGTCGACCGCCTGCCTGGTACAGCACCGCCTGGGCGCCAACGGCTGCGCCGCATTCGACGTCAACGCGGCCTGCTCCGGTTTTGTCTACGCGCTGGGCGTGGCGGACAAGTTCATCCGCAGCGGCCAGACGAAGAAGGCGCTCGTGATCGGCGCCGAGACGCTGACGCGCATGATCGACTGGAAGGAGCGTGAGACCTGCGTGCTGTTCGGCGACGGCGCCGGTGCGGTGGTGCTCGAGGCCAGCGACGAGCCGGGCATCTACGCCACCTGCATGCATGCCGACGGCGGCCACAAGGAATTGCTGTGGAATCCGGTCGGCGTGTCGGTCGGCTTCCGCGACGAGCCCAATCATGGCGTGCGCATCAAGATGGCCGGTCGCGAGGTATTCAAGGTCGCGGTCAAGACACTCGACTCCCTCGTCGAGCAGACCCTGAAGGCCGCCGGCATGGAGGCTTCGCAGCTCGACTGGCTGATTCCGCATCAGGCCAACCTGCGCATCATCGAGGCCACCGCCAAGCGGCTGAACATGTCGATGGACCAAGTCATCGTGACCGTCGACAAGCACGCCAATACCTCGTCGGGTTCGGTGCCGCTGGCACTGGACTACGCGGTGCGCTCGGGCAAGGTGCAGCGCGGGCAGAACCTGCTGCTGGAAGCTTTCGGCGGCGGCTTCACCTGGGCTTCGGCGCTGCTGCGCTACTGAGTCCGACTGCCCTGCCGCGATGCCGCCTTCGGGCGGCATCGTCGTTTCCGGCGTGGCCGATAAGCAAGGTCCGAGGAGCGCCAGCAGTCGCGCGCAGAACCTATACGGCTGCGTACGCGCGCCGCTGCTGGCATCATCGCCTTTTTGCCTTTGACGGATCGACACCGATGACCGATACCTCCGCCTCGCTCGCCTTCGTCTTCCCCGGCCAGGGATCGCAATCGGTTGGCATGCTGGCCGACCTCGCCGCCGCGCACGCGGAAGTGCAGGCGACTTTCGAGGAAGCGTCGCAGGGCGCCGGCGTCGACCTGTGGCAGCTCAGCCAGCAAGGTCCAGAGGACCAACTGAACCGCACCGAGAACACGCAGCCGGCGCTGCTGGCGGCGAGCGTGGCGGTGTGGCGCGTGTGGGCCATGCTCGGTGGCGCGCGGCCTGCGCAGCTGTCCGGCCACAGCCTGGGCGAATACAGCGCGCTGGTCTGCGCCGGCGCCCTGTCGCTGCACGATGCCGCCGCGCTGGTGGCGGAACGCGGTCGCCTGATGCAGGCGGCGGTGCCACCGGGCGTGGGTGCGATGGCGGCGATTCTTGGCGGTGACGATGCGCAGATTGCGCAGGTGTGCGAGGAGGTCGCGCAGGGCCAGGTTGTCTCCCCGGCCAACTACAACTCGCCCGGGCAACTGGTGATCGCCGGCAACGCGGAGGCGGTCGACCGTGCCCTGGTGAAGCTCGCCGAGCTGGGCGTGAAGAAGGCGGTCAAGCTCGCGGTGTCGGTGCCCTCGCACTGCGCCCTGATGCGCGAGGCCGCCGATCGGCTTGGCGAACGCATGGCGGCGATCGATTGGTCGCTGCCCACCATCCCGGTGGTGCAGAACGCAGAGGCGCGCAGCTACGGCAACGTGGAGGAAATCCGCGGCGCGCTGCAGCGCCAGCTTTACCTCCCGGTGCGCTGGACCGAATGCGTACAGGCCCTTGCCGGCAACGGCGCCACCCGTGTGCTCGAGTGCGGGCCGGGCAAGGTGCTCTCGGGTCTCATCAAGCGCATCGACAAGGGTTTGGATGCGCGCGCCATCGGCGCGCCGGCCGAACTCGAAGCGGCGCTGGCGTAAACCACCTCTGACGGGACGGGCCTCGCGACCGTCCCAGGATTCCTGCAAAAGGGCATGACGATGAGCAAGATTCTGGAAGGAGAAATCGCGCTGGTCACCGGCGCCAGCCGCGGCATCGGCGCGGCGATCGCCGACGAGCTGGTGGCGATGGGCGCCACCGTGATCGGTACCGCCACCAGCGAGAATGGCGCCACGGCCATCGGCGAGCGCCTGGCGGCGAACGGTGGCCACGGCCGCGTGCTGGACGTGACCGATGGCGCCGCGGTCGAGGCATTGATCGACGCGATCGGCAAGGAATTCGGCGCCGTCTCGATTTTGGTCAACAACGCCGGCATCACGCGCGACCAGCTGCTGATGCGCATGAAGGACGAGGACTGGCAGGCGATCATCGATACCAACCTGACCTCGGTCTACCGCACCTCCAAGGCCGTGATGCGGGGCATGATGAAAGCGCGCAAGGGTCGCATCATTTCGATCGCCTCGGTGATCGGCCTCACCGGCAATCCGGGGCAGGCCAACTACGCGGCGGCCAAGGCCGGCATCATCGCCTTCTCCAAATCGCTGGCGCGCGAGATCGGTTCGCGCGGCATCACTGTCAACGTGGTCGCGCCCGGTTTCATCGATACCGACATGACCCGCGCACTGCCGGAGGAATCGAAGCAGGCGCTGCTGGGGCAGATCGCGCTGGGCCGCCTGGGCGAGGCGGGCGATATCGCCAAGGCCGTGGGTTTCCTTGCTTCGCCGGCTGCCGCCTACATCACCGGGGAAACGTTGCACGTCAATGGCGGCATGTACATGCCCTGACGTATGGCGCGGTTGTCGCCAAGAATCCGTTTTTAGGCGACAATTGACCTTTCGCGCCGGCCGGAAAGCCTGCGCGTTTGAACCTGTCGGCGGACCAATGGCGGCCTGGTCGCTTAGCCACTACAATTCGCCGTCCTTTGCCGGACCCGTGCCGGCCCGACAAAAAAGCACACCCCTTGGGAGGTTTGGCAACATGAGCACCATCGAAGAGCGCGTCAAGAAGATCGTCATCGAGCAGCTGGGCGTGAAGGAAGACGAAGTCACGGCGAACGCTTCGTTCGTGGACGACCTGGGCGCCGATTCGCTGGACACGGTGGAGCTGGTGATGGCTCTCGAGGAAGAGTTCGAGACCGAGATCCCGGACGAAGAGGCCGAGAAGATCACCACCGTTCAGCAGGCCGTGGACTACATCAAGGCCCACACCAAGGACTGATCGGTTTCGTGGCCGGTGTCTGCGCCCATGGCGGCGCGGGTTCCGTTCACGTGGCGATACTGAAAGCTGCGCCACCTTGGCGCAGTTTTCGTTTCTGCGTTTTGAAACGTCCGATACCGTATGGTGGCTGGACGCCGGCCGTTGCGCAGCAGCGAGCCCAGAGAACACGTAAGGATTAAAATCCATGAGCAAACGACGCGTCGTAGTGACCGGCATGGGCATCATTTCGCCGGTCGGCAATGACATCGCCACCGCCTGGGACAACATCCTCAAGGGCAACAGCGGCATCGGCCAGGTGACCCACTTCGACGCCACCGGCTATGCCACGCGCATTGCCGGGCAGGTGCGCGACTTCGACCCAGCACAGTGGATGCCGCCGAAGGACGTCAAGAAGATGGATCCGTTCATCCACTACGGGATTGCAGCCGGCACGCAGGCGCTGCGCGATTCCGGACTGGAGATCACCGAGGCGAACGCGCCGCGTATCGGCGTGGCCGTCGGCGCCGGCATCGGTGGTCTGAACACCATCGAGGACACCTCGATCGAACTGCACGAGAAGGGCCCGCGTCGCGTGTCGCCCTTCTTCGTGCCCAGCTCGATCATCAACATGGTGTCCGGCCACCTGTCGATCATGTTCGGCCTCAAGGGCCCGAACATTGCTTGTGTCACCGCCTGCACCACGGCCACGCACAACATCGGCCTTGCGATGCGCATGATCCAGTACGGCGATGCGGACGTGATGATCGCCGGCGGCGCCGAGTTCGCCACCACCGGCACGGCGATGGCGGGTTTCTGCTCGGCCAAGGCCATGTCCACCCGCAACGACGAGCCGACCAAGGCCAGTCGCCCGTGGGACAAGGACCGCGACGGCTTCGTGCTGTCCGACGGCGCAGGCGTGCTGATGCTGGAAGAGTACGAACACGCGAAGGCACGTGGCGCGAAGATCTACGCCGAGCTGGTCGGCTTCGGCATGAGCGGCGACGCGTACCACATCACCGCGCCGAGCGAGGGCGGCGAGGGTGCCGCGCGCTGCATGCAGGCGGCGCTGGACGACGCCGGCGTCAATCCGACCGAAGTGCAGTACATCAATGCGCACGGCACCTCCACGCCGCTGGGCGACCTCGGCGAGGTGATGGCGGCCAAGAAGGTGTTCGGCGAGCACGCCTACAAGCTGGCAATGAGTTCGACCAAGTCGACCACCGGCCACCTGCTGGGTGCTGCGGGTGGCGTCGAGGCGATCTTCACCATCCTGGCGCTGCGCGATCAGGTGCTGCCCCCGACGATCAACCTGGACGAGCCGAGCGAAGGCTGCGACCTGGACTTCGTGCCGCACACGGCCCGCAAGGCCGACGTGGACGTCGCGATCTCCAACTCCTTCGGCTTTGGTGGGACCAACGGCACGCTGGTCTTCCGCCGCCACTGAGCGGAAGCGTGGGCGGCCATCTGAGGGTTCTTGACGGCCGGCGCGACCTGCTCGCGCCGGCCGCTGCTTTTGCGGACCGCTATCCCTGCCTGCTCGAAAGCGTGGTGCGCGGCAGCGCGCAGGCGCGCTACGACATCCTGTTCGCGTTTCCGCGCGAAAAACTTCAATTGCAGGCCGACGGCCGTCTACAAGAGCAGCCGGGTGCCCGATTCCTCGACGCGCTCGACGCCGCCTGGCAGGCCGAGCGCGTGCCGCTGCAGCACGACGGGCTGCCGTTCCACGGTGGCTGGGTGCTGATGCTGGCCTATGAACTGGCCGGTGAAATCGAGCCGCGCCTCCGCCTGCCGCCCGGCGGGGGCCTGCCTGTGGCGCTGGCGTTGCGTTGTCCGGCGGCGATCATCATCGACCATGCCCGCGACCGCACGCTGCTGGTGGCCGAGGCAGGAGACGCCGGCCTGCTCGATGCGATGGAGGCGGACCTTGCCGTCTCCCTTGCGTTGCCCGCGCTGGCTCCGCCGATCGCCATCGAAGAGGATTCGCCCGAACGTTTCCTGGGTGGCGTCGCCCGCGTCCACGAACACCTGCATGCCGGCGACATCTTCCAGGCCAATCTCTCGCGCGCCTGGCGCGCGCACTATGCGCGGCCGCCCGCGCCGACTGCCTTGTACGGAGCGTTGCGTGCGGCCAACCCGGCGCCGTTCGCGGGCCTGTTGCAACAGCCTGGCTGGGCCGTGGTCAGCTCCTCGCCCGAGCGGCTGGTCGAAGTGCGCGACGGCGTGGCGCAGACGCGTCCCATCGCGGGTACGCGCCCACGCGTGGCCGGCGACGACGACGCGGCGCGCATCCGCGAACTCGCCGCGCATCCGAAGGAGCGCGCCGAACACGTCATGCTGATCGACCTGGAGCGCAACGATCTCGGCCGTGTCTGCGTGCCGGGCACGGTCGTGGTCGACGAGCTCATGGTGGTGGAGAGCTACGCCCACGTGCACCACATCGTTTCCAACGTGCGCGGGCGCCTGCGCGAGGGCGTGACGCCAGGGCAGGTGATCGCCGCGACCTTTCCGGGCGGCACCATCACCGGTTGCCCCAAGGTGCGCTGCATGGAGATCATCGCCGCGATCGAGGAGGGGCCTCGCGGCGCCTACACCGGTGCGCTGGGTTACCTCGACCTGAGCGGCGAGCTCGACCTCAACATCCTGATACGCACGTTCACCCAGACCGGTTCCGACGTCACACTGCGCGCCGGGGCCGGCATCGTGACCGACTCGATCGCCGAGCGCGAACTGGACGAAACCCGCGCCAAGGCCCGAGGCCTGCTGCGCGCACTGGGAGCGCCCGGTTGATGGCGCGCGTGCTGGTCGACGGGCAGGCAGGCGACCGGGTTTCGGTCCTGGACCGTGGACTCGGTTATGGCGATGGCCTGTTCGAGACGATCCGCTTCCTCGGCGCGGACGCGCCGTTGTGGTCGCGCCACATGCACCGCCTGGAGGACGGTTGCCGCCGGCTGGGGCTGCTCATGCCAAGTACTGGCACGCTGCTCGCCGAGGCGCGCGCCGTGTCGCGGGAACTGGCGCAATCGGTCGTGCGCATCACCCTGACGCGGGGAATCGGCGCGCGCGGCTACAAGCCGCCTTCGAAGCCCCAGTCCAGCCGCATCGTTGCCGCCTTCGACGTTCCGCCACGCGACGAGGCCGCGCAGGCCGAGGGCATCCGCGTGCGCCTGTGCTCCATGCGCCTGGGTTCGCAGCCGGTGCTCGCCGGCCTCAAGCATCTCAATCGCCTGGAGCAGGTGCTGGCCCGCGCCGAATGGGATGACCCGGCAATCGCCGAAGGGTTGTTGTGCGACGCCGACGGATTGGCGATCTCGGCCACCGCGGCCAATCTTTTTGCGGTATTCGCCGGCGTGCTTGCCACGCCGGCAATCGATCGCTGCGGCGTGGCCGGGGTGGCCAGGGCGCAGGTGCTAGCCGCATGGCCGCAGGTGCGGGTGCGCCGGATTCCGCTTGACGAACTTCGCGGCGCCGACGAGCTCTTTCTATCCTCGAGCGTGCGCGGCATCCTGCCGGTTCGCGAACTGGACGGCAGCGCTTTTGCAGTTGGCCCGGTCGCGCGCGCGCTGCAGTCGCATTGGCGCGAACTGGGTTTTTAGGATGCTCTGATCGATGCTGTGCAGGTGGCACAACGCGTCGTCGTTTTGTTTCGCGCGCCGGTGACGCCTGCGTAGAATGGATCGGATCATCCTTGGGAGTCGTCGATGGGGCGCAAGAAGAGAAAGGGGCGAGCCGCCTGGCGCATCCTGACCTGGGTGCTGCTGCTGGGCGTGCTGGCCGCCGCGGTGGCAGGCTGGTACGACTTCGAGCGCTTCAGCCGCGCACCGCTCGCGGTCGGCCCGCAGCGCCAGACGATCGACGTCGCGCGAGGCACCAGCCTGCGCGGCATCGTGGCGCAATTGCGTGCGCGCGACCTTACCCATGCACCCTCGCTGTACTGGCGCGTGCTGGCCGAACGCATGCGGGTGGCCGACCGGCTGCATGCCGGCGAGTACGCGCTCGACCCGGGCGTCACGCCCGGCCAACTGCTCAATGCCATGGCCACCGGCCGCGTGTTGCAGCGCGACTTCACCATCGTCGACGGCTGGACCTTCCGCCAACTGCGCGATGCCCTGGCGAACGTACCCACGCTGCGCCACGAGGGTGCTTCGCTGGACGACGCCAGCCTGATGCAACACATCGGGGCCGCTGGCGAGATGCCCGAGGGCCGCTTCCTGCCCGAGACCTACGCCTACGTCAAAGGCGACAGCGACCTGGACATCCTCAAGCGCGCGCACCGGGCCATGGTGCATGCGCTGGCCGAACTCTGGCCCAACCGCGACAAGGACCTGCCGCTGGCCACGCCATACGACGCGTTGATCCTGGCCTCCATCGTGGAGAAGGAAACCGGACGCGCCGACGAGCGGTCGAAGATTGCCGGGGTATTCGTACGCAGGCTGGAAAACCACATGTTGTTGCAGACCGACCCGGCGGTGATCTACGGCATGGGGGCGACCTACGCCGGCAACATCCGCCGCAGCGATCTGCTCGCGGACACGCCCTACAACACCTACCTGCACGCGGGCCTGCCGCCCACGCCGATCGCGCTGCCGGGGCAGCCGGCGATCCAGGCCGCGCTGCATCCGGCACCGGGCAAGGCGTTGTACTTCGTGGCCCGCGGCGACGGCAGCCACGTGTTCGCCAGCTCGCTGGCCGAGCACAACCGCAACGTCGCCTGCTATCAGCTGAAGCGCTGCCATGACTGATACCCGGCGCGGACGCTTCATCTCGCTCGAGGGCGGCGAAGGCGCGGGCAAGAGCACGTTGCTGGCTGCCCTGCGTGAATACATCGCGGGGCAGGGCATCGGGCTGGTGCAGACCCGCGAGCCCGGTGGCACGACGGTGGGGGAAGCGATCCGCGCGATCGTACTCGACCCGCAAACGCGCGGAATGGCCGGCGAAACGGAACTGCTGCTGATGTTCGCCTCCCGCGCCCAGCTCGTGCGCGAAACCATCGCCCCGGCCCTTGCTGCCGGGCAATGGGTGCTGTGCGACCGCTACGTCGATGCCAGCTATGCCTATCAGGGCGGCGGCCGCGGCCAACCGCAAGAACGTATCGCCGAACTCGAACGCTGGGCCTGCGCTGGGGTCGTGCCGGACCTGACCCTGTTGCTCGATCTGCCGGTGGCGACGGGCCGCGCACGCGCCGCCGGCCGGGGCGAAGCGGACCGCATCGAGACCGAAGCCGATGCTTTCTTCGAGCGCGTGCGCGCGAACTATCGCGCGCGTGCCGCGGCAGAGCCCCACCGCTTCCGCGTGATCGACGCCGGTCGATCGCCCGAGGCCGTGCTGCAGGCGGCCCTCTCGGCGCTCGCGCCGCTGTTCGCGGAGGACGCGACATGAGTACACCGCCGCCCTGGCACGGGGCGCACTGGCAACGGCTGCAATCGCGCCTGGCGCGCGAGGCTTTGCCACACGCGCTGCTGCTGTGCGGTCCCGCAGGCCTGGGCAAGCGCGCCTTCCTGCGTCGGTTCGTGCGTGGCCTCCTGTGCGATCGCCCGCGCGAGGGTGAAGCCTGCGGCCAGTGTCGCGCCTGCCTGTTGCTCGACGCCGGCACGCACCCGGACTTCGTCACCATCAGCTATGGCCTGCGCAAGGACGGCGTCCAGCGCAAGGAGATCGTCGTCGAGCAGATCCGCGAACTGTCCGCGCGGCTGGCCATGGCCAGCCAGTTCGGCGGCTGGCAGATCGCGGTGATCGACCCGGCCGATGCGATGAACGCATCCGCCGCCAACGCCCTGCTCAAGACGCTCGAGGAGCCCTCGCCGCAGACCCTCTTGCTGCTGGTCGCCGACGCCCCCTGGCGGCTGCCGCAGACGATCCGCAGCCGTTGCCAGCGGATCGAGTTCCAGCTGCCGCCGCCGGACGAGGCGATGGCCTGGTTGAGGGCGCGGGGCGTTGCCGATCCCTCTACCGCGCTGCAGGCGGCCGGGGGCAATCCCGGCCTGGCCCAAGCCTGGGCAGAGCAGGGTGCGCTGGCACGCCGGCAAGCGGTGCGCAAAGATCTGGCGGCGTTGGCCGCCGGTCGCGCCGAACCGATGGAAGTCGCACGCCGCTGGCTGGACGCCGAGCCGGAGCAGTGTCTGTGGTTTGCCGCGCAGGCGGCCGTGGACGAAGCGCGGGCGCGCGCGACCGGCGGCGCAGCGCCGCTTGGCAGCCAGCTCGAAGCCGACGCGCTGGCTGACTGGTTCGCCGCCGCCAGCCGAACGCGCGACGCCCTGCGCGGTCCGCTGCGCGGCGACCTGCTGCTGCTAGAGTTGCTCGCCGGTTGGCACTGACCCGATGACTGCGGGTCTGTCCAGTCGCCTGCCTCACGCTACACGTAGTGCGAACACGCGCTGCCGCAAGCTGCGCGCAACGATCGCTTGCGGCCCGAAGCCCAGGCGTTCCCCACACCCTGGCGCGGGAGGCGCCACGACATGCCGTTGAGCCCGGAGCTGTACAGCCCCGACGCGCGGACCCGCCTGCTGGTGGTGGCGCCGCATCCCGACGACGAAACCATAGGCACCGGCGAACTGCTGCAACTCGTGCGTGCGGCGGGCGGTGAGGTGCGCGTGCTGCTGCTCAGCGACGGCGACGACAACCCTTGGCCGCAACGCTGGATCGAACGCCGCCTGCGTATCGGCGATGCCGAGCGCGCGCGCTGGGGACGGCGGCGACGCGGCGAGGTTGCCGAGGCCCTGCGCCGGCTCGACGTGCCGTTCGATGCCCTTCATGCAATGGGCTGGCCCGACATGGGCCTCACCGCGCTGGTGCGCGAGGATGCCTCGATGGCACGCGCGCGGCTGGTCGAGGAGCTGGTGGATTTCCGGCCAAACGTAGTCGCCTTGCCGGCACTGTCCGATCGCCATCCCGACCACGGCAGCGCCCACGTACTGATGCGGCTGGCCCTGGCCGACTGGGACGCCGAGCCGCCTCTGCTGTTCAGCTACCTGGTGCACGGTCGCGGAGAGGCATCTCCCGACGTCGCCCTGCCTGCCGCAGCCGGACGCCACGCGGTCAAGCTCGCGGCGTTGACGGCCCACGGCAGCCAGATGGCGTTGAGCGCAGGCCGCATGCGCCGCCTGACCGATCGCCCCGAGCGTTACGACCGCGTCGCCCGCCCCCCGGCCGACCGCGAGGCGGGCGCGCTGCCCTGGCATCCCAGGGCCTGGCGCTCGCAACTGCGCCTGACCATCGCCAGCCCGGACGGCGTGCGCCACTGGCCCTGGACCGACGCACCATTGCAGCGCGACGGGCAGGGCCGCTGGCGCCTGGCCGAGGTACCCACGGCACCATGCTTTGCCCGGCTGGACATGGACGTGCCATCGCCGTGGATCTTCGATCGCTGGGGCTGGTGCGAGCTGTAGCCTCCGTGGTCGGGGTGGCGTGGGCTTGAGCCACCGCCCTTCGCGGCAATGTGGCCCGGTTGGCTGAAGTCCACCCTACGCGATCGGCTGGCTTTGCGCCCGCCCATCTCGCTCGCTACGATGCCCGGGCGCCGGCCGAAACCGGCCGTTCGTTCCGGAGCCCAAGCATGACCCCCACCGCCGCCCGTCAGGGCATCATCTCCCTGAAGATCAAGGACGCCGCGTCGCTCTACAACGCGTACATGCCGTTCCTGAAGAACGGCGGCCTGTTCGCGCCGACCGCGCAACGCTACGCGCTGGGCGATGAGGTCGTGCTGCTGATCACGCTGATGGACGAAACCGAACGATTGTCGGTGGTGGGAAAGGTGGCGTGGATCAGCCCGCTCGGTGCGCAGGGCAACCGCACCGCCGGCATCGGCGTGCACTTCAACGAGTCCGGCGATGCCGAGGTGGCGCGTCAGCGCATCGAGAACATCCTGGCCGGCGTGCTTTCGTCAGAGCGCCCGACCCACACCATGTAGCGCACGGCCGCGGCAAATCTCGCGCCGCTCCGGCCCCTTCCGCGCGCTCTTCGCACCGTCGCCTGCGATTTGTGAGAACGGGCGCCATTAACCAATAACTGTCGCGTCCGCAATACTTGGCGTAGTCCCCGCGCGCGCTGATACAATGCCGCGGTTACACGAATGGATTTCGTGGAAATCGGGCGCTCGCGGCCCCCACGCGTGCGATCGTGGCTGGACAGCCCCTGCCGTGCGCGGCCTGCCGAATCGAACCAGCCTGACCGCCGACGTTGGCGGTCACTGATGCGTCCGAAGGGCGCGGAGGTACGTTGCATCGTGCTTGCTCAATACTGGCCTATCTTGCTGTTCATCGGCGTTGCCGCCGGCCTGGGCGTGGTGCTGCTGATCATCGGCATGCTCGCCGGCCCGCGCCGTCCCGAGGCGATCAAGCTCGCACCGTACGAGTGCGGCTTCGAGGCCTTCGAAGACGCCCGCATGCGCTTCGACGTCCGTTATTACCTGCTGGCGATCCTTTTCATCATCTTTGACCTGGAAATCGCCTTCCTGTTTCCATGGGCGGTGGTGTTCCAGCAGATCGGCATCGTCGCGCTGATCGAGATGGCGCTGTTCCTGCTGCTGCTGGTGGTCGGGTTCGCGTACGTGTGGAAGAAGGGCGCACTGGAATGGGACTGATCTAATGGGAATGCTGTCTTCCATCGACCGGGTGATGCACAACCCGGAACCGCTGAACCTGGTCGACGACATCCTGCGCCCGGCCGAGGACAACCCGGTCGTGCAGCGCGGCTTCGCCACCACCTCGGTCGACGCGCTGATGAACTGGGCGCGCACCGGCTCGATGTGGCCGATGACCTTCGGCCTGGCCTGCTGCGCGGTCGAGATGATGCACGCCGGCGCGGCGCGACTGGACCTGGACCGCTACGGCGTGATCTTCCGCCCGAGTCCGCGCCAGTCCGACGTGATGATCGTCGCCGGCACGCTGGTCAACAAGATGGCGCCGGCATTGCGCCGCGTCTACGACCAGATGCCCGACCCGAAGTGGGTGATCTCGATGGGTAGCTGCGCCAACGGCGGCGGCTACTACCACTATTCGTACTCGGTGGTGCGCGGCTGCGATCGCATCGTGCCGGTGGACATCTACGTGCCCGGCTGCCCGCCGACGGCCGAAGCGCTGATCCACGGCATCCTGCAATTGCAGAAGAAGATCCGCCGCACCAGCACCATCGCCCGCGGCTAAGGCCCAGAAGCCCATGACCGATACGCAAAACACTTCGCTCGCCGCGCGCCTTGCGGCGCGGTTCGGCGACACCCTGTCGCTGCTGCCCGCGCGCGGCGGCGAGACGACCGCCGAGTTGGCCGCCGCCGATCTGCTGAGCGTCGCCACTGCGCTCCGCGACGAGCCGGACTTCCGCTTCGAGCAGCTGATCGACGTCTGCGGTGTCGACTACCTCGGCTACGGCCAGGACGAGTGGGCCACCGAAACGGTCACGGCCACCGGCTTCTCGCGTGGCGTCGAAGGCCAGGCCATGGGCCGCTTCAACTGGGCGGAGCGCCCACGCGATGCCAACATGCCGCGCCGCTTTGCCGTGGTCGTGCATCTGCTTTCGCTCACGCACAACCGGCGCCTGCGCCTGCGCGTGTTCTGCGAAGACGACGCGCTGCCGATGGTGCCTTCGCTCACCGGGATCTGGCCGGTGGCCAACTGGTTCGAGCGCGAGACGTTCGACCTGTACGGCATCATCTTCGATGGCCATCCGGATCTGCGCCGCATCCTCACCGATTATGGTTTCGTCGGCCATCCGTTCCGCAAGGATTTCCCGCTGATCGGCAACGTCGAGGTCCGCTACGACGCCGAGCAGCAGCGCGTGGTCTATCAGCCCGTGACCATCGAGCCGCGCGTGCTGGTGCCGCGCGTTATCCGCGACGATGCCGATCTTGTCCAGGCCAGAGCCGAGGCCGCCGACGACTGGCGGAAGAACTGACATGCAGGAAATCCGCAATTACACGATGAACTTCGGCCCGCAGCATCCGGCCGCGCACGGCGTGCTGCGCCTGGTGCTGGAGATGGATGGCGAGACCGTGGTGCGCGCCGATCCGCACGTGGGCCTGCTCCATCGCGGTACCGAGAAGCTGGCCGAGTCCAAGCCGTTCAACCAGTCGATCGGCTACATGG
Organism: Frateuria edaphi; assembly: GCF_021117405.1. NCBI lineage: Bacteria > Pseudomonadati > Pseudomonadota > Gammaproteobacteria > Lysobacterales > Rhodanobacteraceae > Frateuria > Frateuria edaphi. Next base: position 2,114,084 of record NZ_CP088251.1, on the reverse strand, counting down.
ATCGCCTGGACTACGTGTCGATGATGTGCAACGAGCACGCCTACGTGCGCGCGATCGAGACCCTGCTGGGCATCGAGGCGCCGGAGCGTGCGCAGTACATCCGCACGATGTTCGACGAGATCACCCGCATCCTGAACCATTTGATGTGGATCGGCTCGAACGCGCTCGACCTTGGCGCCATGGCGGTCTTCCTCTACGCGTTCCGCGAGCGCGAGGAGTTGATGGACGTCTACGAGGCCGTGTCTGGCGCGCGCATGCACGCGACCTACTACCGTCCGGGCGGTGTCTACCGCGACCTGCCCGACCGCATGCCGCAGTACAAGGAGTCGCCCTGGCACAAGGGCGCGGACCTGAAGCGCATCAACAGCGCGCGCGAAGGCTCGATGCTGGACTTCATCGAGGAGTTCACCCGCATTTTCCCGTCGCGTGTGGACGAGTACGAGGACCTGCTCACCACCAACCGCATCTGGAAGCAGCGTACCGTCGGCATCGGCGTGATCAGCCCTGACATGGCCAAAGCCTGGGGCATGACCGGCGCGATGCTTCGCGGTTCGGGCGTGGAGTGGGACCTGCGCAAGAAGCAGCCTTACGCCAGGTATGCGCAGATGGACTTCGACATTCCGGTCGGCGTCAACGGCGACTGCTACGACCGCTACCTCGTGCGCGTGGAAGAGATGCGCCAGTCCAATCGCATCATCAAGCAGTGCGTGGACTGGCTGCGCGCCAATCCCGGCCCGGTGATGGTGACGAACTTCAAGGTCGCGCCGCCCTCGCGCGAAGAGATGAAGGAGAGCATGGAAGCGCTCATCCACCATTTCAAATTGTTCACCGAAGGCTACGGCGTTCCCGCCGGCGAGACCTACTGCGCGGTCGAGGCGCCCAAGGGCGAGTTCGGCTGCTACCTGGTTTCCGACGGCGCCAACAAGCCCTTCCGCGTGCACCTGCGCGCGCCGGGCTTCGCCCACCTCTCGTCGATGGACGCCACCGTCAGCGGCCACATGCTGGCCGACGTGGTGGCGATGATCGGCACCTACGATCTCGTGTTCGGCGAAGTCGACCGCTAAGCCGGCACCGAGGAGATTCCCATGAAGGCCACCGGAAATTACGAGCAGGTCAAGCACGTCGATCCGCTCGTCGTGCTGAGCGAGCACACCCGCCACCACATCGACGAATGGGTCGCCAAGTTCCCGGCCGACCGCAAGCGCTCGGCGCTGATCCAGGCGCTGTTCGCCGCGCAGGAGCAGAACCAGGGCTTCCTCACCGACGACCTGATCGTGGCGGTGACCAAGTACCTCGACCTGCCCGCCGTGTGGGGCTACGAAGTGGCGAGCTTCTACTCGATGCTCGAAACCAAGCCGGTCGGCCGTAACAACGTGGCGATCTGCACCAACATCTCGTGCTGGCTCAACGGCGCCGAAGGCCTGGTGCGCCACTGCGAGAAGAAGCTGGGCGTGAAGCTCGGCGAAAGCACGCCGGACGGCCGCGTGTACCTCAAACGCGAAGAAGAGTGCATCGCCGCCTGCGTGTATGCGCCGGCGATGACGGTCAACGGTCATTACCACGAGCGGCTCACGCCCGAGAAGCTCGACGAAATTCTCGACGGTCTGGAGTGAGGCAGGGCATGGCTAGCAGCAACGGTCCGGTCGGACCCGCACCGCAAGACCACCAGGTCGTCTACACGACGCTGCACTTCGACACGCCGTGGTCGATGGACAGCTACGAGAAGGTCGACGGCTACAAGGCGTGGCGCAAGATCCTCGCCGAGAAGCCCGATCCCGCCGGCCTGATCGAAGAGGTCAAGAAGTCCAGCCTGCGCGGCCGTGGCGGCGCGGGCTTTCCGACGGGCCTGAAGTGGTCGTTCATGCCCAAAGGCACGATGCAGAAGTACATCCTCTGCAACTCGGACGAGTCCGAGCCTGGCACCGCCAAGGATCGCGACATCCTGCGCTACAACCCGCATTCGGTCATCGAAGGCCTGGCGATCGCCTGCTACTGCACCGGCTCGACCGTCGCCTACAACTACCTGCGCGGCGAGTTCCACCACGAGCCCTACGAGCACTTCGAGGCGGCGCTGAAGGAAGCCTACGCGGCAGGGCTGCTGGGCAAGAACGTCGGCGGCTCGGGCATCGATGTGGACATCTATACGGCGCTGGGCGCCGGCGCCTATATCTGCGGCGAGGAAACCGCGCTGATGGAATCGCTGGAAGGCAAGAAGGGCCAGCCGCGCTTCAAGCCGCCGTTCCCCGCCAACTTCGGCCTGTACGGCAAGCCGACCACGATCAACAACACCGAGACCTACGCCTCGGTGCCGGCGATCCTGCGCAACGGCGCCGACTGGTTCTTGAACCTCGGCAAGCCGAACAACGGCGGCCCGAAGATCTTCTCGGTCTCCGGCCACGTGAACAACCCGGGCAACTTCGAGATCCGCCTGGGCACGCCGTTCCAGGACCTGCTGGCGATGGCCGGTGGCGTGCGCAATGGCCATCAGCTCAAGGCGGTGATTCCGGGCGGCTCCTCGATGAAGGTGCTGCCGGCGGCGACCATGCTCGAGTGCACGATGGACTACGACAGCCTGCAGAAGGCCGGCTCGGGACTTGGTTCGGGCGCGGTCATCGTGATGGACGACACCACCTGCATGGTGCGCGCCTGCCACCGCATCGCGCGCTTCTACATGGCCGAGTCCTGTGGCCAGTGCACGCCGTGCCGCGAAGGCACCGGCTGGATGTACCGCGTGCTCGACCGCATCGTTGCAGGCAAGGGCACCGAGGACGACCTGCATCGCCTGAAGGCGGTGGCCGGCCAGATCGAAGGCCACACCATCTGCGCCTTCGGTGAAGCCGCGGCCTGGCCGGTGCAGGGCTTCCTGCACCACTTCTGGAACGAATTCGAATACTTCGTCGAGCACGGTCGCTCGATGACCGACGACAAGCTTGGAGTCGCCGCCTGATGAGCGCGCAGCCGACCACCACCGCGCCGGACCTGATCAACATCGAGGTCGACGGCAAGCCCACGCAGATCCGCAAGGGCGCGATGATCATCGAAGCCGCCGATGCGATCGGCGTGTCGATCCCGCGTTTCTGCTATCACCGCAAGCTCCCGATCGCGGCTAACTGCCGCATGTGCCTGGTCGACGTGGAGATGGGCGGCAAGCTGATGCCCAAGCCGCAACCGGCCTGCGCCACTCCCGTGGCCGAAGGCATGAAGGTGATGACGCGCTCGGACAAGGCGCTGAAGTTCCAGAAGGACGTGATGGAATTCCTTCTGATCAACCACCCGCTGGACTGCCCGATCTGCGACCAGGGCGGCGAGTGCGAGCTGCAGGACGTGGCGCTGGGCTATGGCCGCAGCGTGTCGCGCTACACCGAGCGCAAGCGCACCATCGCCGACGAAAACATCGGGCCGCTGGTCGCCACCGAGATGACCCGCTGCATCCAGTGCACGCGCTGCGTGCGCTTCACCAGCGAGATCGCGGGCACCTACGAGCTCGGCGGCATGAACCGCGGCGAGAACCTGCAGATCGGTACGTACATCGGCAAGACCGTCGAGACCGAGCTCTCGGGCAACATCATCGACGTCTGCCCGGTCGGCGCGCTGACCAACAAGCCGTTCCAGTTCAAGGCGCGCGCCTGGGAGCTGATCGCGCGTCCGTCGATCGCCTACCACGATGCGCTGGGCTCCAACCTGTGGCTGCACACGCGCCGTGGCGAGGTACTGCGCACGGTGCCGCGTGACAACGAGGCGATCAACGAGTGCTGGCTGTCCGACCGTGACCGCTTCAGCTACCAGGGCCTGTACGCCGCCGACCGCCTGCATGCGCCGCAGATCAAGCGCAATGGCCAGTGGCAGCAAGCCAGCTGGGAAGAGGCGCTTTCGGTTGCCGCCGAGGCGCTGAAGTCGGTGCCGGGCAGCGACATGGGCATCCTTGCCTCGCCTGCCACCACCAACGAGGAAGGCGACCTGCTGGTGCGCCTGGCGCGCGGGCTGGGCAGCGCGCACGTCGACCATCGCCTGAGCCAGCTGGACCTGTCCGATCGCCCGGTCGCGGCCCGTTTCGAGGTGCCCGTCGCCGAGGTCAGCCAGGTTCAGGGCGCGCTGTTGGTTGGCTCGGACCTGCGCTACGAAATGCCGCTGCTCAACCATCGCCTGCACCAGGCGGTCAAGCGCGGGGCGAAGGTCTATGCGGTCAATCCGGCGCGCTTCGGCTTCAACTACGCGCTGGCCGGCGAGGCCATCGTATCGCCGGCCGCCCTAGTCGACGCGCTGCTTGCGCTGGCCAAGGCCGCGGTCGCCGACGGCGCCGCCGCGCCGGCCGCGCTAGCCGATGCCATCAACGGTGCCCGGCATGACGAGGGCGACCGCGATGCGATCGCCGTGCTCAAGGGGGGCAAGGCCGTGGTGATCCTGGGCGAGGCTGCCGCCACGCATCCGCAGGCGTCCTGGCTGCGTGCCATCGCGCGATTCATCGCGCAGGCCACCAGTGCCGGCTACAACGAACTGCCGGTCGGCGCGAATGCGCTCGGACTGGGGCAGGGCGGCGTGCTGCCGGGCAACGGTGGCCTCGACGCGCAGGCGATGCTTGCCCAGCCGCGCAAAGGTTACGTCCTCTACGGCGTCGAGCCGCCGCACGACTTCGCCGATGGCGCCAAGGCGCTGGCGGCGCTGCGCGGCGCGCAGGCGGTAGTGGCGTTCAGTGCCTACGCCAGCCCGGCGCTGCGCGAAGTGGCCAACGTGCTCTTGCCGATCGCGCTGCTGCCGGAAAACGACGGCACGCTGGTCAACGTGGATGGCCTGGCGCAGAGCGCCATCGCCGGCGCCAAGGCGCCCGGCGAGGCCCGCGCTGGCTGGAAGGTGCTGCGCGCCCTGGGCGGCCTGCTGCAGTTGGGTGGCTTCGAGTTCGACGACCTGGCTGGCCTGCGCGAGGGCATCGCCGAACGTCCGTTGCCGTCGCACGGCACATCCCTGGCACCGCGCCAGGGTGGGGCAGGCGGCCTTGTGCGCCTGGCGACCTGGCCGATCTATCGCAGCGACGCCGTGCTCCGCCGGGCCACTGCGCTCAATGCGCACCCGATCAACCGCCCGGCCGCCGTGCGCATGAACGCCAACGAGGCCATGCACCAGGGCCTCACCGCCGGCGTGCAGGTGCGCGTCGCCGATGTGCTGCTGCCGGTGGCGATCGACGCCGCCGTGCCCGATGGCGCCGTGTGGATCGAGGCCGCGCACGACCTGACCGCCACGCTGCCGCCGTACGGCGCGGCCATCACCCTGAGCAAGGCGTAACCCATGGGCGAACAACTCCTCAACGAGCTGGTCTGGCCGGTCGTCTACATCCTGTGCATCGCGGTGCCGCTGATCCTGGCGGTGGCCATGTTCGTGTACTGGGAACGCAAGGTCATCGGCTGGATGCACGTACGCATGGGGCCGAACAAGATCGGCCCCTGGGGCGTCCTGCAGGCTTTTGCGGACGTGGTCAAGCTGCTGATCAAGGAAGTGATCCTTCCTTCCAGCGCCAACCGCTTCCTGTACTACATCGCGCCGCTGCTGGCGCTCGTGCCGGCGTTCGCGGCGTGGGCGGTGGTGCCGTTCGACGACAGGATGGTGCTGGCCAACGTCAATGCAGGCCTGCTGTACCTGCTGGCGATGACCTCGCTGGGCGTGTACGGCATCATCCTGGCCGGCTGGGCATCGAACTCGCGCTATGCGCTGCTCGGCGCCATGCGCTCGGCCGCGCAGGTGATCTCCTATGAGCTCGCCATGGGCCTGTCGCTGGTCTGCGTGCTGGTGCTGGCCGGCTCGCTGAATCTGACCGACATCGTGCATGCGCAGGTTGGCGGGAAGGGCTTCCTCGACTGGTTCTGGCTGCCGTTGCTGCCGGTGTTCATCGTCTACTTCATCTCCGGCGTGGCCGAGACCAACCGCGCGCCGTTCGACGTGGCCGAGGGTGAATCGGAAATCGTCGCCGGTTTCCACGTGGAGTATTCCGGCTCGGCCTTCGCGATCTTCTTCCTGGCCGAGTACGCCAACATGATCCTGGTGAGTTTCCTCGCCTCGATCTTCTTCCTCGGCGGCTGGCTGAGTCCGGTGCAGGGCTGGATCACCGCGGACGTCTCGCCCTGGGTCAACTGGATCTGGACCGGCAGCATCATCTGGCTGCTGATCAAGGCCTTCCTGATGTCCTTCCTGTTCCTGTGGTTCCGCGCGACGTTCCCGCGCTACCGCTACGACCAGATCATGCGGCTGGGCTGGAAGGTGTTCATTCCCATCACGATCGTATGGGTCCTCGTGGCCGGCTGCATGAAGTATTTCGGCTGGGTCATCGCCGGCACGGGGGCCTAAGGCAACTCATGAACCGCATTACCGACTACTTCAAAAGCCTGCTGCTCATCGAGCTGCTCAAGGGCATGGCGCTGACCTTGCGCTACATGTTCAAGCCCAAGTACACCGTGCGCTTCCCGATGGAGCACATTCCGCGGTCGAACCGCTTCCGCGGCCTGCATGCGCTGCGCCGGTATCCGAACGGCGAGGAGCGCTGCATCGCCTGCAAGCTGTGCGAGGCGGTGTGCCCGGCGCTGGCGATCACCATCGACTCCGCTCCGCGCGAGGGCGATGGCCAGCGCCGCACCACGCGCTACGACATCGACCTGTTCAAGTGCATCTTCTGCGGCTTCTGCGAGGAGAGCTGCCCGGTCGACTCGATCGTCGAGACCTCGGTGATGGAATACCACTTCGAGCAGCGTGGCCAGAACGTGGTGACCAAGGCGCAGCTGCTCGCCATCGGCGACCGCTTCGAGCCGGAGATCGCCGCGGCCCGCGCGCAAGACGCGGCGTACCGCTAAAGGGCCACCGACATGATCGATACCAACCTTCTGCAATTGATCTGCTTCTACGGATTCGCCGCGGTGACCGTGGCCGCCGCCCTGGCGGTGATCACGGTGAAGAACTCGGTGCACGCGGTGCTCTCGCTGGTCCTGGCCTTCTTCAGCACCGCCTGCATCTGGCTGCTGGCCGAGGCCGAGTTCCTGGCCATCGCGCTGATCGTGGTCTATGTGGGCGCGGTGATGGTGCTGTTCCTGTTCGTGGTAATGATGCTCGACATCAAGATGGAACAGGTCCGCGAGGGCTTCATCCGCTACCTGCCGGTCGGCATCATCGTGGCGTTGGTCATGCTCGGCGAGATGCTCGCGTTGATCGGCGTGCGCGCCATGCACGCGCACGTGATGGGCGCCGATCCGGCCGCGGCCATGGGCCTGTCCAATACCGCCTGGCTGGGCGGGGCGCTGTACACGACTTACCTGTTGCCGTTCGAGATCGCCGCGCTGATCCTGACCGTGGGCGTGGTCGTGGCGGTCGCGCTGACCCTGCGCCATCGGGGCGACAAGCGGCACGAGTCGGCCAGCGAGCAGGTGCGCGTCAACCCGCGCGACCGCATCCGCGTGGTCAAGATGGCGCCTTCGCGCCCGGATGAACCGACCGCTTCGCAGGAGCCGCTGCAATGATCACGCTGTCGCATTTCATCGTGCTCGGCGCGGTGCTGTTCTGCATCGCCGTCGCAGGTCTTTTCATCAACCGCAAGAACGTCATCGTGCTGCTGATGGCGATCGAGCTGATGCTGCTTGCAGTGAACATGAACTTCGTGGCGTTCTCGCGCTTCCTGGGCGACGTATCCGGCCAGGTGTTCGTGTTCTTCATCCTCACCGTCGCGGCGGCCGAGTCCGCGATCGGCCTGGCGATCCTGGTGCTGCTGTTCCGCAACCGCAGCACGGTCAACGTCGCCGAAATCGACTCGATGAAGGGCTGAGCCGATGCAACTTTCGACCTCCATCCTGCTGACCATCGCGCTGGCTCCGCTCATCGGCTGCCTGCTCGCAGGCTTCCTCGGCAAGCAGATCGGCCGCGTGGGTGCGCACAGCGTGACCATCCTCGGCCTGCTGGTTTCCTGCGCGCTGTCGTTCTACGTGCTCTACCAGCTCACCGCGGGTGGCGCGCCGGCCTACAACCAGGACATCTACACCTGGTTCGAGATCGGCCGCCTGCACGTCAGCGTCGGCTTCCTGGTCGACCGCCTTACCGTCATGATGATGGTGGTGGTGACCTTCGTCTCGCTGCTGGTGCACGTCTACACCATTGGCTACATGGCCGACGACCCGGGTTACCAGCGCTTCTTCAGCTACATCTCGCTGTTCACCTTCGCGATGTTGATGCTCGTGATGAGCAACAACTTCATGCAGCTGTTCTTCGGCTGGGAAGGCGTGGGCCTGGTGTCCTACCTGCTGATCGGCTTCTGGTACAAGCGCCCGACCGCGATCTTCGCCAACCTCAAGGCGTTCCTGGTCAACCGCGTGGGCGACTTCGGCTTCCTGCTCGGCATTGCCGCGGTGCTGTACTTTTTGAACACGCTGGACTACGCCACTGCGTTTGCCGGTGCGCCCAGCTTGATCGGCAAGTCGCTGGCGTTGACTGCCAACATCCATTGGGACGCGGCCACGGTCATCTGCGTGCTGCTGTTCGTGGGCGCGATGGGCAAGTCCGCCCAGGTGCCGCTGCACGTATGGCTGCCCGACTCGATGGAAGGCCCGACCCCGATCTCCGCACTGATCCACGCGGCGACGATGGTGACTGCGGGCATCTTCATGGTCGCCCGCATGTCGCCGTTCTTCGAATTGTCCGAAGGCGCGCTCAGCTTCGTGATGGTCATCGGCGCCACCGGTGCGCTCTTCACCGGCCTGATCGGCATCGTGCAGAACGACATCAAGCGCGTGGTCGCCTACTCGACGCTCTCGCAGCTGGGCTACATGACCGTGGCTCTTGGCGTGTCGGCCTATGCCGGCGCGGTGTTCCACCTGATGACCCACGCGTTCTTCAAGGCGCTGCTGTTCCTGGGCGCGGGCTCAGTGATCATCGCCATGCACCACGAGCAGGACATGCGCTACATGGGTGGCCTGCGCAAGTACATGCCGATCACCTGGATCACGATGTGGATCGGTTCGCTGGCGCTGGTGGCGATCCCGTTCACCTCGGGCTTCTACTCGAAGGATGCGATCATCGAGGCGGTCGGCGAGTCGCATCGCTGGGGTTCGGGCTACGCCTACGTTTGCGTGCTGGCCGGTGCGTTCGTCACGGCGTTGTACACCTTCCGGCAGATGTACCTGACCTTCCACGGCAAGGAGCGTTTCGTGGTGGTGGGCCATCATGGCCACGCGCCTGAGGCCGTCCATCATGACGCGCACGGGCACGACGCCCACGTGGACGAACACCACGCACCTTCGGACGATCCGCACCACGGGCACAAGCCGGGCGAGCTGGAGCATGCACCGCACGAATCGCCCTGGGTGGTGACGCTGCCGTTGGTGCTGCTGGCGATCCCTTCGCTGTTGGTGGGCTTCTTCACGATCGGGCCGATGCTGTTCGGTGACTGGTTCGGGCAGGCGGTCCATGTGGAGGAGGCCAACAATGTGCTGGGCGAGCTCGGCAACGAGTTCCACGGCGCCGTGGCCATGGCACTGCATGGGTTCGCCAGCTGGCCGTTCGCTCTGGTGGCACTGGCCTTCGTGATCACCACCTACATCTACCTGTTCAACCCGGCCATGGCGGGCAGGATCAAGAGCGCGCTCAAGCCGCTGTGGACGGTGCTGGACCGCAAGTACTGGGTTGACGACGTCTACTTCGCCATCTTCGCGCGCGGCGGCGTTGCGCTCGGCCGGCTGTTCTGGAAGGCCGGCGACGCGGCGGTGATCGACGGCGCGATGGTCAACGGCTCGGCCGGTCTGGTGCAGCGCATCGCCGCCGGCGTGCGTCGCCTGCAGTCCGGCTACCTCTACCACTACGCCTTCGCGATGATTCTCGGCCTGATCCTGCTGCTGGGCGGGTTCTGGGTCTTCGGGTCCGGGCAGATCGGGCAATAAGGAAGCACGCTCCATGTTCAATCACTTGCTCAGCCTGCTGATCTGGCTCCCCATCGTCGGCGCCATCCCGGTGCTGCTGGCCGGCAGCGGCCGCCCGGGCCTGGCCCGCTGGATCTCGCTGCTGGTAGCGGTGCTGACCTTCGTGGCCAGCCTGTTCCTGCTGACCGGCTACGCCCCGGCCGATAGCGCCATGCAGCTGGTGGAAAGCCACGTCTGGATTGCTTCGCTCGGCGTGCACTATGGCCTGGCCGTGGATGGCATCTCGGTAGCGCTGATCCTGCTCACCAGCTTCGTCACGATCCTGGTGATCGTGGGCGCCTGGGAGGTGATCCAGGACAAGCCGCACCAGTACATGGCCGCCATGCTGGTGCTCGAGGGCCTGATGATCGGCGTGTTCTGCGCCACCGACGCGTTGCTGTTCTACGTGTTCTTCGAGGCGATGCTCATCCCGATGTTCATCCTGATCGGCATCTGGGGTGGCCCGCGGCGCGTCTACGCCACACTGAAGTTCTTCATCTATACCTTCCTCGGCTCGATCTTCATGCTGATCGGGCTGATCTACCTGTACCTGAAGGCGGGAACCTTCGATCTGCACACGCTGGCCGCGCTGCCCCTGACGATGAAGGAGCAGACCTGGCTGTTCTTCGCCTTCCTGATCGCCTTCGCGGTGAAGGTCCCGATGGTGCCGGTGCACACCTGGTTGCCGGATGCCCACGTGGAGGCGCCGACTGGCGGTTCGGTGGTGCTGGCCGCAGTGATGCTGAAGATCGGCGGATACGGTTTCCTGCGCTTCTCGCTGCCGATCGTGCCGGACGCGTCCGAGCATTTCGCCTGGCTGATCATCGTGCTCAGCCTGATCGCGGTGGTCTACATCGGCTACGTGGCGCTGGTGCAGGAGGACATGAAGAAGCTGGTGGCGTATTCGTCCGTGGCGCACATGGGCTTCGTGACACTGGGCATCTTCATCGCCTTCATGCTGGTACGCGATGCCAACAACCTGGACGCGGCCAAGCTCGGCATGCAGGGTGCGATGGTGCAGATGATTTCGCACGGGTTCGTGTCCGGCGCGATGTTCTCCTGCATCGGTGTCATGTACGACCGCATGCATACGCGACTGATCAAGGACTACGGCGGCGTGATCAACGTGATGCCGTGGTTCGGATTCTTCTACGTGTTCTTCGCCATGGCCAACTCCGGCCTGCCGGGCACCAGCGGTTTCGTCGGCGAATTCATGGTGGTGCTGGCCAGCTTCGCGGCCAACCCGTGGATCGCGCTGTTCGCCGCCTTCACCCTGATCATCGGCGCGGCGTACACGCTGTGGATGGTCAAGCGTGTGCTGTGGGGCGACATCACCAACCCGCACGTGCGCGAGATGAAGGAAATCAACGGACGCGAAACGTTCGTGCTGGCCGCCTTCGCACTCGCCGTACTGGCGCTGGGCATCTGGCCGCAGCCGCTGATCCACCTGATGGACGCCTCGGTGTCCCAGTTGGTGCAGCAGCTCGCCGTTCACAAGATCTAAGCGGAATTACACGCCAATGCCCAATCTCAACGACATCATGATCATGCTGCCGGAGTTCTATCTGGTGTCGGCGGCGTGCCTCCTGTTGCTGCTGGACGCCTGGATGAAGCCGGAGCAGAGGAACATCCTGCACTGGGTGTCCATTCTGGTGGTGCTGGTCGGCATCTACCTCGTGGTGGCCGGCCAGCCGGACGTGACGGTGACCGCCTTCGGCGGCATGTTCGTGCGCGACCAGGCCGCAGAGATCCTCAAGGTCTTCGCACTGCTGTGCACCGGCCTGATCTTCGTCTTCTCTCGCCCGTACCTGGTGGACCGCAAGCTGTTCCAGGGCGAGTTCTACACGCTGATGATCTTCGCCACCATCGGCGCCATGCTGCTGGTCTCGGCCGGCAACCTGGTGATGGTGTACCTGGGCCTCGAGCTGCTGACGCTGTGCTCGTACGGGCTGGTGGCGCTGAACCGCGATTCGCCGCTGTCGTCCGAGGCGGCGATGAAGTACTTCGTGCTGGGCGCGCTTTCCTCGGGCATGCTGCTGTACGGCATGTCGATGGTCTATGGCGCCACCGGCACGCTGGCGCTCGCGCAGCTGCACGGCGCAGTGGTGCAGGCGGGCATGTCCAACCTGATGGTGTTCGGGCTGATCTTCATGATCGTCGGGATCAGCTTCAAGCTGGGCGTGGCGCCGTTCCACATGTGGATTCCGGACGTCTACCAGGGTGCTCCCACGGCAGTCACCACGTTTGTCGCATCGACCTCCAAGATCGCCGCGTTCGGCATGGCCTATCGTCTGCTCGAATCGGGCATGGGCGGACTGGCGGGGCAGTGGCAGTTGATGCTGGCGGTGCTGGCGGTCGCATCGCTGGCGATCGGCAACCTGGTCGCGATCGTGCAGACCAACCTCAAGCGCCTGCTGGCCTATTCGACCATCTCGCACATGGGCTTCCTGCTGCTTGGCCTGGTCAATGCGGGTCCCGAGGGTTACGCGGCCGCGATGTTCTACGCCATCTGCTACGCGCTGATGAGCACCGCCGCCTTCGGCGTGATCCTGGCGCTGGCGCGGGCTGGTTTCGAGTGCGAGGAAATCGATGACTTCAAGGGCCTCAACCAGCGCTCGCCGTGGATGGCATTCCTGATGATGCTGGCCATGTTCTCGCTTGCCGGCGTGCCACCGATGTTCGGCTTCTTTGCCAAGCTGCTGGTGCTGCAGGCGGCGATCGATGCCGGCATGCTGTGGCTGGCGATCGTCGGTGCGGTGTTCGCGATCATTGGCCTGTACTACTACTTGCGCGTGGTCAAGGTCATGTATTTCGACAAGCCCGCCGAAGGTCTGGAAGTGCGTCCGCAATCGGATGGATTCCTGCGCACCGCGCTGTCGCTCAATGCGCTGGTGCTGCTGGCGCTGGGCTTGTACTGGGGGCCGCTACTGGGCTGGTGCCGCTCGGCCTTCGCGGGCTGATGGTTTTCGCAGGGGTGGCTTGGGCCACCCTGCGGGAAGATGGGCTGAAGCCCACCCTGAGAAGAAAAACGGTACGGAAAAGCTTGCAAGAAATCGGCCATGCCGCTATAGTTTGCGGACTCTGATGCGGGGTGGAGCAGTCTGGCAGCTCGTCGGGCTCATAACCCGAAGGTCGCAGGTTCGAATCCTGCCCCCGCTACCAGATCTTTCTTAGAACAAGAAAGCCTCCTCGTGAGGCTTTTTTGTTGGGCGCAAGGATGCGTCGCGATGCATCGACCGTTGCAAGGTCGACGCGCCGCCGGAAAGAGCCTGGACGAGTCGGCACATCGTCGGGGTAAGGAAATGGGCCGTTGTGCCCTTTTTTTGTTTCTGGAATCACGCAAACGACGACTATGGATACGCAGGCACTCGCACAACGCTTCACCGACGTCCTGGCCGATCTTGGCCTGGAATGCCTCGGTGTGGAGTTTTCCCCGTCGCAAGGGCAGAGTACCCTGCGCGTTTATCTGGACGTGCTCGATCGCGCCGAGGGGCGTGAGGTGACGCTGGACGACTGCGAGGCGGCCAGTCGCGAGCTCTCGGCGATGCTGGACGTGGAAGATCCGATTCCGGGCCATTACGTGCTCGAGGTTTCTTCGCCAGGCATCGATCGTCCGCTGTTTACGGCGGCCCAGTTCGCCGGGGTGGTGGGTCAGGAAGTGAAGGTGCTGCTGAAGGCGCCGATCGAGGGTCGTCGCCGTCTGCGTGGCAGGCTCGCCGCGGTCGATGGCGACAAGCTGACTTTCGAGGCCGAGGGCAAGACGTTCGAATTCGACCATGCCGACGTGGAAAGCGCGCGCGTGGTGCCGGACTGGGCAGCGCTGGGCTACGTGCCGCAGCCCAAGCCGGGCGGCAGGAAATCCGCAAAAAAGACCGGCGAATAAGCACCAGCGAAGCCGGAACAAATTTGAGAGTGCGTCCATGGAAGGCCGCTTCTTGATCCTCGCGTTCATGGATGGGCGCACAAATACCGAGGTTGCTGCAATGAGCAAAGAACTGTTGCTGGTCGTCGACGCGGTCGCCAATGAAAAAGGCGTGCCGCGCGAAGTGATCTTCGAGGCGATGGAAGCCGCGCTGGCTTCCGCCGCCAAGAAGCGCTACCCGGAAGAGGATCCGGACATTCGCGTCGCGATCGACCGCACGAGTGGCGATTACGAGACCTTCCGACGCTGGGAAGTCATCGCCGACGACGGCGAGATGGAATCCCCGTATCACCAGCTGCGCCTGATGGACGCGCTGGACGAGAAGGAAGGCTCCGAGGTCGGCGACTTCATCGAGCAGCAGATCGAGAATGCCGAGTTCGGCCGCATCGCCGCGCAGGCCGCCAAGCAGGTGATCGTGCAGCGCGTGCGCGAGGCCGAGCGCCAGCAGGTGGTCGACGCCTACAAGGATCGCATCGGCGAGCTGATCACCGGCATCGTCAAGCGCGTCGAGCGCGGCAACGTGTACCTGGACCTGGGCGGCAATGCCGAGGCCTTCATCCCGCGCGACAAGACGATTCCGCGCGAGTCGGCCCGCGTCGGCGACCGCGTGCGCGGCTACCTGTATGAGGTCCGCTCGGAAGTCCGCGGCCCGCAGCTGTTCGTCTCGCGCGCCGCGCCGGAATTCATGATCGAACTGTTCAAGCTCGAGGTGCCGGAAGTCGGCCAGGGCCTGGTCGAAATCAAGGGCTGCGCCCGCGACCCGGGCGATCGCGCCAAGATCGCCGTCATCGCGCACGACAGCCGCACCGATCCCATCGGCGCCTGCATCGGCATGCGCGGTTCGCGCGTGCAGGCAGTGTCCAACGAGCTCAACGGCGAGCGCGTCGACATCATCCTGTGGCACGACAACCAGGCGCAGTTCGTCATCAATGCGATGGCACCGGCCGAAGTGCAGTCCATCATCATGGACGAGGAAAAGCACTCGATGGACATCGCGGTTGCCGAGGACAAGCTGTCCCAGGCGATCGGCCGCGGCGGCCAGAACGTGCGACTGGCGAGCAAGCTCACCGGCTGGCAGCTCAACGTGATGACCCAGGACCAGGTCACCGCCAAGAGCGAGTCCGAGCAGCAGGCCGCACGCCAGCTGTTCATGGACAAGCTGGAAGTGGACGAGGAGATCGCCAACATCCTGGTGCAGGAAGGTTTCTCCAGCGTCGAGGAAATCGCCTACGTGCCGAGCGCCGAGCTGCTGGCGGTCGAAGGCTTCGACGAGGACATCGTCGAGGAGCTTCGCGCCCGCGCCCGCGACGCGCTGCTCACCGAGGCGCTGGCTGTCGAGGAAGGCATCGCCGAACCGTCCGAGGAACTGCTCGGCCTGCCCGGCATGGACGAGGCCACCGCCTATGCGCTGGCTGCACGTGAAATCAGTACGGTGGACGACTTGGCCGACCTCGCGGTCGACGACCTGATCGACATCGATGGCATGGACGAGGAACGCGCCGCCGCGTTGATCATGGCGGCCCGCGCACCGATGATCGAGCGACTGGAGAAGGGCGGCTAACCGCGGACGGTGGCGCCTTTGGAAGGGCGCGCCGAGGAGGACCTGCGGGTCTTCCGCCATGGATGGAGGTGGACGTGCAGGCCTGGGCCGCACGGACGATAAGCGCGGGAACGGCGGAGAAAGAACACGATGTCGGATATCACGATCAAACAACTTGCCGAGCAAGTGAAAATGCCGGTTGACAAGCTGCTCGGTCAGCTTGCCGAGGCTGGCATGAACTTCTCTGCCCCCGAGCAGTTCATCAGCACCACCGAAAGGATGAAGCTGCTGGGCTTCCTGCGCCGCACGCATGGCAAGGGCGAGGCTGCTCCGGAGGCGGAAGACAGCGCTCCGCGCCAGATCACCCTGAAGCGCCGCAAGGTCAGCGAACTGAAGGTCGCCACGCCTGGTGGCCGCGGTGCGGCGAGCAGCGCCAAGACGGTGAACGTCGAAGTGCGCGCCAAGCGCACCTACGTCAAGCGCAGCGTGATCGCCGAAGAGGCGAGTGCCGAGCCCGAGCGCGAGGAGGCCGTGCGCAAGCTGGCCGAGTCGCAGCAGCAGCGCGAGCATGAGGAGCGCGAGCGCCTGGAATCGGAGCAGCGCCGCCAGCAGGAGGCGCAGCAGCGCGCGCTGGACGAGCAGCACCGGGCCGAGGAAGCACAGCGCCAGAGCGAACAGGCGGCCATCGAGCAGCCTGCCGAGGTCCCGGTTCCCATGGAGGCCTCCGCTCAGGAAGCCGCCGCCGAGGCGCCGGCGCCGGCCACCGCCAGGACCGTTGCGGCCCCCGCGCCGGCGCCGTCCTCCGGTACCGATCACAGTGCGTTCGGCATGATCGTGCCGCGCATCCATGAACCGCGTAAGCGGGAAAAGAAGGTCGTTGCAGCTCCCGCTCCGGCGCCGGCACCCGCTCCGGCACCGGCCCCCGCCGATGCCCGTGGCGCCGCCAAGGCGCGCTATGGCCGCGATCGCGACGAAGGCCCTGGCGGCAAGCGTTTCGCCGGTGGCGAGCTGCACCTGTCCGATGCCGATCGCGCGCGCCGTTCCAGCAAGCGCGGCAAGCCGGGCAAGGGCGGGCGCGAGATGACCCGCGGCGGCACGGGTGCTGCCTCGGGTCCCCACGGCTTCTCCCGCCCGACCGCACCGGTCGTGCGCGAAGTGGTGGTGGGCGAGGCCAACGTGGTCGCCGACCTTGCCCAGAAGATGGCGGTCAAGGGTTCGGAGGTGGTCAAGGCGCTCTTCAAGATGGGCGTGATGGCCACCATCAACCAGACCATCGACCGCGACACCGCGACGCTGGTAGTCGAGGAACTCGGCCATACGCCGGTCGAAGCAAGCGAGAACAACGCCGAGGCCGCACTGGCCGCGCACACGCAGAACGCCGAACTGGAAGGCGAGAAGTCCGCGCGTCCGCCGGTAGTTACCATCATGGGCCACGTGGACCACGGCAAGACCTCTCTGCTGGATTACATCCGTCGTACCAAGGTGGCGGCGGGCGAGGCCGGCGGCATCACCCAGCACATCGGCGCGTACCACGTGGAAACGCCCAAGGGCGTGATCACGTTCCTGGACACCCCGGGCCATGCCGCGTTCACCTCGATGCGCGCCCGCGGCGCGCAGTCGACCGATATCGTGGTGCTGGTGGTGGCGGCCGATGACGGCGTCATGCCGCAGACGGCCGAGGCCGTGCAGCACGCGCGCGCCGCCAAGGTGCCGCTGATCGTGGCGCTCAACAAGATGGACAAGTCCGACGCCAACCCGGACCACGTCAAGCAGGGCCTGGGCAACCTCGAGGTCATCCCGGAAGAGTGGGGCGGCGATACGCCGTTCATCCCGGTGTCGGCAAAGACCGGCATGGGCATCGACGACCTGCTGGACGCTCTTTCCGTGCAGGCCGAGGTGATGGAGCTGACCGCGGTGTTCGACGGCCCCGCTTCCGGCGTGGTGATCGAGTCCAGCCTGGACAAGGGCCGTGGCCCGGTCGCCACCGTGCTGGTGCAACAGGGTACGTTGAAGCGCGGCGATTTCGTCGTCTGCGGCGTGGAGTATGGCCGCATGCGCGCGCTGGTCGACGAGAACGGCAAGACCGTGCAGGAAGCCGGTCCGTCCATTCCCGTGCAGGTGCTTGGCCTGTCCGGCGTGCCGGAGGCCGGTGACGACTTCGTCGTGGTCGCCGATGAGCGCCTGGCGCGCGAAGTGGCCGCCGAGCGCCAGCAGAAGCGCCGCGAGACGCGCATGGTCAGCAAGGCCAACCGCCTCGAGGACATCATGGCGCTGATGGGCCAGGGCGCCGAGCAGCAGACGCTCAACATCCTGGTCAAGGCCGACGTGCAGGGTTCGGTGCAGGCGTTGCGCGATTCGCTCAGCCAGATCGGCAACGAGAACGTGAAGGTCAACGTGATCGCCGCCGGCGTCGGCGGCATTACCGAGTCCGACGCGACGCTGGCGGCCGCCTCGAAGGCGCTGGTCATCGGCTTCAACGTCCGTGCCGATGCCTCGGCGCGCAAGGTCATCGATACCGCCGGCCTGGATGTCCGCTACTTCTCGATCATCTACGACGTCATCGACCAGGTGAAGCAGGCCGCTTCGGGTCTGCTGGGCATGGAAGTGCGCGAGGAGATCATCGGCGTAGCTCAGGTCCGCGAGGTCTTCCGCAGCTCCAAGTTCGGCGCGGTGGCCGGCTGCATGATCACCGAAGGCACGGTCAAGCGGAACAAGCCGATCCGGGTGCTGCGCGACAACACGGTGATCTTCCAGGGCGAACTGGAATCGCTGCGCCGCTTCAAGGAACTCGTCGACGAAGTGCGCAACGGCATGGAATGCGGTATCGCCGTGAAGCAGTACAACGACGTGAAGGTCGGCGACCAGATCGAGTGCTTCGAGCGCATCGAGGTTGCCCGCACGCTGTAATGGTGCATCGCTCCCTCTCCCGTCCGGGAGAGGGTCGGGTCAGGGCCGCTCCAGCGCCAGCGTCTGCTGGACTGACGCGGGCCCGCCCCTCGCCCATCCTCTTCCCGGAGGGAGGGGCGACCATGAGGCTGCCGCTGCGCGGCAGCAGCACTTTTGACTGGAGCCACCATGCCTTCACGCGACTTCAAACGCACCGACCGCGTAGGCGCCGAGCTCCGTCGCGAACTCGGTTTGCTTGTCCACGCCGCCGTGCGTGACCACGCGCTGCCGTCGGTCAGCGTTTCCGACGTGGAAGTCACCCGCGACCTCGACTTCGCCACGGTGTGGGTCACCGCACTGCAGGCCGAGCGCGCGAAGGAAGCCGTCAAGGCTCTGAACGAACTGGCGATCGAATTCCGTCGTACGCTCTCGCGCAGCATGCGCCTACGGCGCGTGCCGGAACTACGTTTCAAGTACGACGATTCGGTCGACAAGAGCGAGCGGATCGAGCGCCTGCTGCGCGACTCGGGCGACATCCAGCCGAATCCCGATGGCGAAAGCGAATCGTAGGTCCCGGGCTTCCCGTCAGGACCCCGCGCGCCGGCTGCGCGACCTGCACGGGATCCTGTTGCTCGACAAGCCGCTGGGGATGAGTTCGAACCAGGCCCTGCAGGCGGCTCGCCGCCTGGTGCGCGCGGCCAAAGGCGGCCATACCGGCGCGCTCGATCCGCTGGCGACCGGCCTGCTGCCGCTGTGCTTTGGCGAGGGCACGAAGATTGCCGGGATGCTGCTGGGGGCGCGCAAGGCGTATCTGGCCGAGTGCCGGCTCGGCGTGACCACCACCACGGCCGACCTCGAAGGCGAGGTCGTGGAACAGCGGCCCGTGCCAGCGCTGGAGGCCGCCGTCATCGAACAGGCGCTCGCCACCCTGCGCGGGCGCATCATGCAGGTTCCGCCGGTGTACTCGGCCCTCAAGCAGGGCGGCGAGCCGCTCTACGTGAAAGCCCGCCGCGGCGAGATCGTCGACGTGCCGCCACGCGAAGTGGAGATCCACCGGCTGGAATGCCTCGCTCACGAAGGCGACCGCCTGAGCCTGCTGGTGGAGTGTGGCTCGGGCACCTACATCCGCAGCCTGGCCGTGGACCTGGGCGAACGCCTGGGCTGCGGCGCGCATCTGACCGCGTTGCGCAGGCTATGGGTCGAACCGTTCCGCGAACCGGTCATGGTCACGCTGGCCGATCTTGAGGCGGCGGCCGGGCAGGGCGAGGCGGCGTTGGATGCGCTGCTGTTGCCGCTGTCGGCCGGGTTGGCCGATCTGCCGGCGCTGGCGCTGGACGAGGATCAGGCTTTCGCAGTCACCCAGGGCCGGCAGATACCCTGGCCGGGCGATCCGGACCAGGGCCGCAGCGCCGCCTTCGCCCCGGACGGGCGCCTGCTGGCAATGGTCGAGCCGGATCCATCGGGCCGGGTGCGGATCGTCCGTGGTTTCAACCTGCCGGGTGGGGTGCTCGCGTCAGATAAACCTCCCACGGGAGCGATCGGCCCGTAAACCGCTCCATTTCCGCACTCTTGTTGCCAACCGCTCCGCCTCGCTACAATAGCGAGCTTGTTCCAGAGCTTTACATCCAACCAGCGGAGCTTGTGCAACTTCACCGCCCGGTGAGGTTGCACAAGTTCCGCATCCGCATTTTGAAGGAAGAGATACCCATGTCCCTTACCGCAGAACAGACCAGCAAGATCATTGCTGACTACGGCCGCGTGCCGAACGACACAGGTTCGCCGGAGGTGCAGGTGGCCCTGCTGTCGGCCCGCATCGACCACCTCACCGGTCATTTCAAGGAACACAAGCAGGACCACCACTCGCGTCGTGGCCTGCTGCAGCTGGTGAATCGCCGCAAGAGCCTGCTTGCCTACCTCAAGGATCGTGACCTTGGCCGCTACCAGGCCCTGATCGAACGCCTCGGCCTCCGCCGTTAATCGGACAAGGACACAACACAGTGGCGAAAGTAACCAAGTCATTCCAGTACGGTAATCACGAAGTCACACTGGAGACGGGCGAAATCGCCCGCCAGGCGTCCGGTGCGGTCATGGTCAGCATGGGCGGCACCGTCGTGCTGGTCACCGCTGTCGCCGCGGCCAAGCCGCGCGAGGGGCAGGATTTCTTCCCGCTCACCGTCGACTATGTCGAGAAGTTCTACTCGGCCGGCCGCATCCCGGGCGGCTTCTTCAAGCGCGAAGGCCGTCCGACCGAGAAGGAAACGCTGACCTCGCGGCTGATCGACCGCCCGGTCCGCCCGCTGTTCCCGGACGACTACAAGAACGAAGTGCAGGTCATCGCCCAGGTTGTGTCGCTCAACCCCGAGGTTGATGGCGACATCGTCGCGATGCTGGGCGCCTCCGCTGCGCTGTCGCTGGCCGGCATCCCGTTCAAGGGCCCGATCGGCGCCGCCCGCGTTGGTTACGTCAACGGCCAGTACGTTCTTAATCCGACGCATACCGAACTGAAGACGTCCGACCTGGATCTCGTCGTCGCCGGTACGGCCGGTGCCGTGCTGATGGTCGAGTCCGAGGCCAAGCTGCTGTCCGAGGAGGTCATGCTCGGCGCGGTGATGTTCGGCCACAAGCAGATGCAGGTCGCGATCAACACCATCGCCGAGCTCGCCACTGAAGCGGCCAAGCCCGCCTCGACCTGGCAGGCGCCGGCGCGCAACGAGTCGCTGGTCGCCGCGCTCAAGGGCGCCGTCGGCAACAAGCTCGAAGAAGCCTTCCAGGTGCGCGACAAGCTGCAGCGCCGCGACGCGATCGCGGCGATCAAGGCCGACGTGCTTGAATCCCTGAAGGGCCAGGCCGAGGCAAACGCCTGGTCAAGTGCCGAGCTGTCGAAGGAATTCGGCGAGCTCGAGTACCACACCATGCGCGACAGCGTGCTCAAGACCAAGGTGCGCATCGACGGCCGCCAGCTCGACGACATCCGTCCGATCAGCGTGCGCGTGGGCGTGCTGCCGCGTACCCACGGCTCGGCGCTGTTCACTCGCGGCGAGACGCAGGCGCTGGTCGTGGCCACGCTGGGCACGACTCGTGATGCGCAGATCATCGACGCGCCGGAAGGCGAGTCCAAGGATCCGTTCCTGTTCCATTACAACTTCCCGCCGTTCTCGGTGGGCGAGGCCGGCCGTTTCGGCGCGCCGAAGCGTCGCGAGATCGGCCACGGTCGCCTCGCCAAGCGCGGCGTGCAGGCGGTCAAGCCGAGCATCGAAGAGTTCCCGTACGTGCTGCGCGTGGTCTCGGAGATCACCGAGTCGAACGGCTCGTCTTCGATGGCCTCGGTGTGCGGTTCCTCGCTGGCCATGATGGACGCCGGCGTGCCGCTGAAGGCGCCGGTGGCCGGTATCGCCATGGGCCTGGTCAAGGAAGGCGGCGACTTCGTCGTGCTGTCGGACATCCTGGGCGACGAGGACCATCTCGGCGACATGGACTTCAAGGTGGCCGGTAGCGCCGATGGCATCTCCGCGCTGCAGATGGACATCAAGATCGACGGCATCACCGAAGAGATCATGAAGGTGGCGCTGGAGCAGGCCAAGCGTGGCCGCCTGCACATCCTGGGCGAGATGGCCAAGGTCATCAGCACGCCGCGTTCGGAAATGAGCGAGTACGCCCCGCGCCTGCTCACCATCAAGATCCACCCGGACAAGATCCGCGAGGTCATCGGCAAGGGCGGCGCCACCATCCGCTCGATCACCGAAGAGACCGGCACCACGATCGACATCAGCGACGACGGCACGGTGATCATCGCCTCGGTCAACCGCCTGGCGGCCGACGAGGCCAAGAAGCGCATCGAGCAGATCGTCTCCGACGTCGAGCCGGGCCGCATCTACGAGGGCAAGGTCGCCAAGCTGATGGACTTCGGCGCGTTCGTGACGATCATGCCGGGCAAGGACGGCCTGGTGCACGTCTCGCAGATTTCCTCCGAGCGCGTGGAGAAGGTCTCCGACAAGCTCAAGGAAGGCGATATCGTGAAGGTCAAGGTGCTCGAAGTGGACAAGCAGGGCCGCATCCGCCTGTCCATGAAGGCGGTGGCTGAGGACGAAGCCGCCAACGGCTGAGTTCCCGATGCGCGATAGCGCATCCGATCGATCAGAAAGAAGAAGCGGGCCCATCGGCCCGCTTTTTTTGTGCTCGCCACGAGCCCTCGCTCTTGCGGTACCCCATTGAGAGCGATGCTCTTTCGACCGGAATAAGAGAGCGCCGCTTACGGCTCCCGGCGGCCAGATATCGCAAAGTCACTGCCATACCGTTTTGGTACGATCCCTGCGATCCCCCGCAAGGCAAGCCCGTGACCGCGCACAACCCTGCCAGTGATTTTGAAGCCCTGAGCCGCCAGGTATGGGAGGCGTGGGGCCGCCAATGGCCTGGTCCGGCCGCCGCGCCCGCCAGTGTGCCCGGCATGGACGGCCTCAAGGGCTACCTCGACTGGATGCAGCAGGCCGCCGCGGCCATGACCGGGCAGGGCGCCCACGTCTCCCCGCCGGTACCGCCATTCGCCGGCTGGACCATGCCGGGCATGGGCGTCGCTCCCAGCGGCCTCGACGCACTGCGTGGGCTGCTCGACACTCCCGCCTTCGGCCACACCCGTGAGCAGCAGGCCCGGCAGCAGACGCTCCTGCGCGCGTTGCTCGACCACCAGCAGGCGAGCGCGCGTTACCAGGAATTGCTCGCTCGCGCCCAAGCCCAGGGCGCCGAGCGTATGCAGCGCAAGCTTGCCGAGCCGGGCTTCCAGGTCGATTCGCTCAAGGCCATGTACGACCTATGGGTAGATGCCGTGGAGGAAGCCCATGCAGAAATCGCGCTATCGGACGAATTCCGCGAAGCCTACGCTGCGCAGGGCAACACGCAGATGCGCGTGCGCCAGTTGCAACAGCAGCAGGTCGAACAGTGGTGCCGCGACGTCGGCCTGCCGACGCGCAGCGAGGTCGACACATTGGGCGAGCGCCTGCAGGAGCTTCGTCGTGAACTGAGGCGCATGCAGGCGGCCGGTCGCGAAGCTGCCGCTGAGCCGGCCGTAAAGACGCCCAAACGCAAGGCGGCTACCACTCGGGCCAAGGCAAAGCCCGCATCCACCGCCGGCCGCGCGCCACGCAAGCCCCGCTGAGACATTCCATGCATACGCCAGGTCCGCTGGATCCCGCCCGCATCCTCGACGAAATCACCGCTTTCCAGCGCAAGCTCGCCGCCGGCGCGGCCAGCCTGCACGGCCTGGCGGAGCCGGCCTATGCAGACACCCCGCGTGAGGTGGCCTACCGCGAGGACAAGCTCACGCTCTGGCGCATGCGCGGTGAGCGCAAGCCGACGTCCAGGACGCCGCTGCTCATCGTCTACGCCCTGGTCAACACCGTGTGGATGACCGACCTGCAGAGTGACCGCTCGCTGGTGCGCAACCTGCTCGCGCAGGGCGAAGACGTGTACCTCATCGACTGGGGTTACCCGGACGGCGCCGACCGCTGGTTGACCCTGGAAGATTACATAGACGGCTATCTCGATCGCTGCGTCGATGCCGTGCGCGCGCAGGCGGGCGCAGACGCCGTCGACCTGCTTGGCATCTGCCAGGGTGGTGCGTTCTCGCTGTGCTACACGGCGCTGTATCCAGAAAAGGTGCGCAACCTGGTCACCATGGTCACGCCGGTGGACTACCACACGCCCGACAACATGCTCTCGCACTGGGCGCGCGACATCGACGTCGACCTGTTCGTGGACACGCTTGGCAACATCCCGGCGGCACTGATGAACTGGGTCTACCTCACGCTCAAGCCGGTGCGCCTGCTGCAGCAGAAGTACGTGAATTTGGTCGACATCCTGGACAACCCGAAGGAACTGGAGAACTTCCTGCGCATGGAGCGTTGGATCTTCGATTCGCCCGACCAGGCCGGCGAGGCGTTCCGTGAATTCGTCAAGGAATTCTTCCAGGCCAACAAGCTCGTCAAGGGCGGCCTCGCGATCGGTGGCAAGCCAGTGGACCTGGCGCGTATCACCCAGCCCATCCTCAACATCTATGCCGAGCAGGACCACCTCGTCCCGCCCGATGCCTCGCGCGCGCTCGGCCTCCACGTGGGCAGCGACGACTACACGGAGCTCGCCTTCAAGGGCGGCCACATCGGCATATACGTCTCCGGGCGCGCCCAGCGCGAAGTGCCGCCGGCCATCCATCGCTGGCTGCGCGAGCACGACGGCTGACCACGCGCCTTTTGTGATGATGTGTGGGCGCAGCTTGCTGCAGGGCAGGCGGCGACGGCGCGCATGCTAGGCTTTTCCGTCCCCTTCGCTGTACACGCCGGCCATGAATACCTCTACCGAATCCCTCCGCGAGCACGACACCATCCGCGCTGTGCAGTGGCGTGGCGGTTGCCTGTGCCTGCTCGACCAGCGCCTATTGCCGTCCGAGGAGCGCTGGATCGAGTGTCGCGACGCCGGGCAGGTCACCCAGGCCATTCGTGACCTTGCCGTGCGTGGCGCCCCGGCGATCGGCATCGCCGCTGCGTGGGGCGTGGTGCTGGCGGCGCAGCAAGGTGCGCCGCTGGATGAGGTGCTGGCCACGCTGCGGGCTGCCCGACCGACCGCGGTGAACCTGATGTGGGCGCTGGACCGCATGAAAACGCGGATCGCCGCCGGCGCGGATGCCGCCGCGCTCGAGCGCGAAGCACAGGCAATCCAGGACGAGGACCTGGCCGCCAACCGCCATATGGGCGAGTTGGGTGCGGCGCTCATCGCGCCCGGCTCGGGCGTGCTGACTCATTGCAACACCGGTTCGCTCGCGACCGCCGGCTATGGCACCGCCCTGGGGGTGATCCGCGCGGGGGTCGCAAGCGGGCGCATCGACGAGGTGTTCGCCGGCGAGACGCGTCCGTGGCAACAGGGCGCGCGCCTGACCATGTACGAACTGGTGCGCGACCGGATCCCCGCGCACCTGATCGCCGACTCGGCCGCCGCCCACCTGATGCGTTCGGGCAAAGTGCAATGGGTGATCGTCGGCGCCGACCGAATCGCCGCCAACGGCGACACCGCCAACAAGATCGGCACCTATCAGCTGGCCATCGCCGCGCGCCACCACGGCGTCAGGTTCATGGTGGTCGCACCGTCCTCGACGGTCGACATGGCCACGTCCGACGGCGAGGCGATCGAGATCGAACTGCGCCATGCCGACGAATTGCTCGCCACCGGCGGACGCCGCACGGTAGTCGAGGGAGCGCAGGCCTGGAACCCGGTGTTCGATGTCACGCCGGCGGAGTTGATCGATGCGATCGTCACCGAGCGTGGAGTGATCGAGCGGCCCAATGCGGTAGCCATGCAGGCGATGTTCGGCCGGTGAGGTTGCGTCGCGAGGTAGGGCTGTTTGCGATCGGCGGCGTGCTCGGCCTGCTGGCGGACGCCGCCACCGTGCAGGCGCTGGTCGGCTGGGGCAGGTGGAACCCGTACCTGGCCCGCGTGTTGTCGTTCCTGCTGGCGGCCACGGTGACGTGGTCCTGGAACCGGCGCCACACGTTCGCCCATCGCGCGAGCGGTCGCTCGCCGCTGTCCGAATGGCTGCACTGGATGGGCCTGATGGGCCTGGGCGCGTGCGTGAACTACGCCGTTTACGTGGCCCTGCTGCTGTCCTTCGAAACGCTCGGGCGATGGCCGGCGCTGGCCGCGGCGGCCGGGTCGGCGGTGGCTGCGCTGGTCAATTTTTGTTCGGCGCGGGGCGTGCTTTTCCGGCGGTCAAAACAGGCTGGCTAACTCGCTGATTTCAAAGGCAAAAATAAGGGACTTCCAAACGCATTCGTGATACAATTTCGCGATTGCTTGAGGGCCGCGCAACCGCGCGCATGCAGCGTCCGTTGCGCGGCCTTTTTTGGTTCCACGGAAGCCACTGGGAAGCCGATTGATGGCAGAACTCGCCAAAGAAGTCATCCGCGTCAACATCGAAGACGAGATGCGCCAGAGCTACCTCGATTACGCCATGAGCGTGATCGTGGGACGCGCCCTTCCGGATGTACGCGACGGCCTCAAGCCCGTGCATCGCCGCGTCCTCTTTGCGATGAACGAGCTGGGCAACGTCTGGAACAAGCCCTACAAGAAATCGGCCCGCGTGGTCGGTGACGTGATCGGTAAGTACCACCCGCACGGCGACGCGTCGGTGTACGACGCCATCGTGCGCATGGCCCAGCCGTTCTCGCTGCGCTACATGCTGGTCGACGGCCAGGGCAACTTCGGTTCGGTCGACGGCGACAACGCGGCGGCCATGCGATACACCGAAGTGCGCATGTCGCGCCTCACGCACGAACTACTGGCCGACATCGACAAGGACACGGTCGACTTCGGGCCGAACTACGACGAGAGCGAAAGCGAGCCGCTGGTGTTGCCCACCCGCGTGCCGAACCTGCTCATCAACGGTTCGGCCGGCATCGCGGTCGGCATGGCCACCAATGTGCCGCCGCACAACCTCAACGAGGTGATCGCCGGCACCATCGCGCTGATCGACGAGCCTTCGCTCTCGGTCGACGAACTGATGCAGTACATCCCGGGTCCGGATTTCCCGACCGCCGGCATCATCAATGGCGCCGCCGGCATCGTCGAGGCCTACCGCACTGGCCGAGGTCGCATCCTGGTGCGCGCGCGCACCGAGATCGAGACCGAGGCCAACGGCCGCGAGACGATCCTTGTCCACGAGTTGCCTTACCAGGTGAACAAGGCGCGGCTGATCGAGAAGATCGCCGAGCTGGTCAAGGAAAAGAAGATCGAGGGCATCAGCGAGCTGCGCGACGAGTCCGACAAGGACGGCATGCGTATCGTGATCGAGGTGCGCCGCGACGCCATGGGCGACGTGGTGCTCAACAACCTGTTTTTGCAGACGCAGTTGCAGGTGACCTTCGGCATCAACATGGTGGCGCTGCTGGACGGCCAGCCGCGCCTGCTCAACCTCAAGGAGATCCTCGAGGCGTTCATCCGCCACCGCCGCGAGGTGGTGACCCGCCGCACCATCTTCGAGCTGCGCAAGGCGCGCGCCCGCGCGCACATCCTCGAAGGTCTGACCGTCGCGCTGGCCAACATCGAGGAGATGATCGAGCTGATCCGCAGCTCCGCCTCGCCGGCCGAGGCACGCGAGCGCATGCTGGCGCGCAAGTGGCAGCCGGGCATGGTCAGCACGCTGCTGGCCGCCGCAGGTGCCGAGGCGTCGCGGCCGGAAGAGATGGACCCGCGCGACGGCCTCAAGGGCGATGGCTACCAGCTGTCCGAGGTGCAGGCGCAGGAAATCCTGGCCATGCGCCTGCACCGCCTGACCGGGTTGGAGCAGGAGAAACTTTCCGACGAATACCGGCAGATCCTGGAAACCATCCGCGGCCTGATCGAGATCCTCGAGAATCCCGAGGTCCTGCTCAAGGTGATCCGCGATGAACTGGAAGTCATCAAGGCCGAGTACGGCGACGCGCGCCGCACCGAGATCCAGCACTCGCAGGAGGATCTCAACGTCCTCGACCTGATCGCGCCGGAGGACATGGTCGTCACGCTGTCGCACACCGGTTACGTCAAGCGCCAGCCGGCCAGCACGTACCGTGCGCAAAAGCGCGGTGGCAAGGGCCGCTCGGCCTCGGCGCTCAAGGATGAAGATGTCGTCGAGCAGCTGTGGGTGGTCAACACCCATGACACGCTGCTCACCTTCACCAGCACCGGCCGCGTCTACTGGCTCAAGGTCTACCAGATGCCGGAGGCGGGCCCGGGTGCGCGCGGCAAGCCGATCGTCAACCTGCTGCCGTTGACCGAAGGCGAGAAGGTGCAGGCGGTGCTGCCGATCCGCGAGTACAGCCCTGACTGCTACGTGTTCTTCGCCACCCGCAGCGGCACGGTGAAGAAGACCCCGCTTACCGAGTTTGCTTTCCAGCTGCAACGCGGCAAGATCGCGATCAACCTGGACGAAGGCGACGCGCTGGTCGACGTGGCCATCACCAACGGCAACAGCGACATCCTGTTGTTCGCCTCCAACGGCAAGGTGAATCGCTTCGACGAGAACACCGTGCGTTCGATGGGACGCACCGCCACCGGCGTGCGTGGCATGCGCCTGGCCGAGGGCGCCGATGTGGTGTCGCTGATCGTGGCGGCCGAAGGCGACATCCTCACGGCCACCGAGCGTGGCTATGGCAAGCGCACGCCGCTGGAGGAGTTCACCAAG
Source organism: Frateuria edaphi (assembly GCF_021117405.1). Taxonomy (NCBI): domain Bacteria; kingdom Pseudomonadati; phylum Pseudomonadota; class Gammaproteobacteria; order Lysobacterales; family Rhodanobacteraceae; genus Frateuria; species Frateuria edaphi. Next base: position 2,085,621 of record NZ_CP088251.1, on the reverse strand, counting down.
AAGGGCCGAGGCACCCAGGGCGTGATCGGCATCCAGTGCTCGGAGCGAAATGGCGCGCTGGTCGCCGCGGTGCAGGTCACCGAAGGCCACGAGCTCATGTTGATCTCCAACCAGGGCACGCTGGTGCGCACCCGCGTCGGGGAAATTTCGCAACTGGGGCGCAATACGCAGGGCGTCACCCTGATCCGTCTGCCTGCGGATGAGAACCTGGTCAGCGTGGTGCGGCTGGATGCCGAGGAAACCAACGGCGAGGACGCCGAGCCTGCCGAGGGCGCCCCGCCGGAGGGGCCGGTGCCCGACCAGGACGGGTCGGAGGCCTGATGGAATGAAGAAAGCCCCGGTTCGCCGGGGCTTTCTTTTCTGGTGCGCAGGAACCGGAGGCTAGCGCCGGTCGATCGAGTACTTTCCAGGGCCGGTGACGCACAACAGCAGCAGGCCACCAATGATCGAGATGTTCTTGTAGAAGTTGATCATGTTGGCCATGCGATCGGCACCTTCCATCGTCCAGTAGTGGTGCCCTATCAACGCGGTGCCGAGCGTGTACAGGGCCAGCAGCAGGGCGAGCGGCCGCGTGCAGAAGCCGAGCACGATTGCCAGGCCCACGAAGAACTCCATGAGGACGACCACGGCCGCCGCCAGCGTCGGCACCGGCAAGCCCTGGCTCGCCATGTAGCCGACCGTCCCCGGGAAGTCGGTCAGCTTGCTCCAGCCGAACAGCACGAACAGGACTACCAGAAGGATCCGGGCGAGCAGGATCACTTCGTTACTGACCTTGTCGAACAGTACGTACCGCATGGCAGCGCTCCTTTGGCGATCGGATGAATATGGCCTGGACTTGCTGATGTTGCGTACTGCGGGCGGATCGTAGCTCCTGCTCACCTCCCATCGCGCGCCGTACTCGCGGCGGTCGCCGATCCACCCGCGTCAGCCGGCCGTCCTGGCCTCGGATGTCGTGATCGCCTGCAGCATCGCTTCGGCGGTCGACACGCGGAATTCGCCAGGCGCCTCCACGTGCAGCTGCCGCACCACACCGTCTTCGGCATACAGCGCGAAGCGGCGGGCGCGCAGCCCCATGCCGTACGCGGTACCGTCGAACTCCAATCCCAGTGCGCGCGTGAAGCTTCCGTTGCCGTCAGCCACCAGTTTCAGGCCCGGTGGCACCTGCTGTACCGCCGCCCAGGCCTGCATCACATAGGCGTCATTGACTGCCATTCCGATCACGTCGACGCCGCGTTCCCGAAACGCCTGGTAGTGCTGTACATAGCCGGGCAGGTGGTGGTCCGAGCAGGTTGGCGTGAAGGCGCCGGGTACGGCGAACAACACCACCCGACCTTGCTTGAACAGGCTGGCGATGGACAGGCGCCGCACCGGAGCGCCCTCCTCGATCACGGCCACCTCGAGGTCCGGCAGGGCCTGGCCGATCTGGATAGTCATGGGGTTTTCCCGTGGGTTGGGCCGGCATCGTAAACCCGGCCGGCGACGCCTGTCGCCTTGAATCGGCGGCGCCCGCACCTACTTTTGGGGCAAGCGGCGGCTGCCGTGACCCTTTCTGGAGGACCAAGCCCATGAGTTCGAACCGCAATCCGATGTGGAACGCCGCCAATGCGTTTCCCGAGGAGATCCGCCACGCCTTCGACCGCTTCTTCGAACAGGACGAGGCCGACCCGTCCAACGTGGTGACCAGCCAGTGGGCGCCGCGCGTGGACATCAAGGAGGAAGACAGGCGCTTCGTGATTTTCGTCGACGTCCCCGGCGTGGATCCGGCGAACATCGAGGTCAGCATGGAAAAGGGAATCCTGACCATCAAGGGCGAGCGCACCGTGCAGAACCAGGAGCAGACCGGTCGATTTACCCGGATCGAGCGCGCACATGGGACTTTCCATCGCCGTTTCGCGCTGCCGGACAGCGCCGATCCGGAGGGCATCACCGCGGTCGGCCGCCACGGCGTGCTGGAAATCCTGATACCCAAGCGCGCGGAAACCACGCCGCGGAGGATCTCGATTTCCACCGAGCACGGCAGCGGCACCGCTGGCGGCTCGGCGGGCAGCTCCAGCAGCGGCAACCACTGAGCGGCTACCGTAGCGTGATCCGGGCGGCCCCTCGCGGAGTAGATCCGCGGCGGGCCGCCTGCCTGCGCAGTTTTGCCGAGGAAGGCCAGTGGAATTCAAAGACTATTACGACATTCTCGGGGTAAAGCCCGACGCCAGCGAGGCCGAGATCAAGTCGGCTTACCGCAAGCTGGCGCGGCAGTACCACCCGGACAAGAACAAGGAACCGGGCGCGGAGGAGCGGTTCAAGGCGATCAACGAGGCCAACGAGGCGTTGCGCGATCCGGAAAAGCGCCGCACGTACGATCAGCTGCGCGCCGGCGGCTACCGTGGTGGCGAGCAGTTCCGCCCGCCGCCGGGTTGGGGGCAGGGCGGCGGCTTCGAGTTTGGCGGGGCCGGCGACGGCGATTTCAGCGATTTCTTCGAGAGCCTGTTCGGCCGTGCCGGGGGCGGGGCGCGTGGTCAGGCAAGGCCGCGCCGCGGCCGTGACGTGCAGGCGCAGGTGCAGATCGACCTGCAGACCGCCTTCGATGGCGGACGCACACGCCTGGCGCTTCATGACGGCGGCAACGAGCGGGTGCTGGAGGTGAAGATCCCGGCCGGCATCCTGCCCGGCCAGGTGATACGCCTGAGTGGCCAGGGCCAGCCGGGTGCCGCCGGCGGCCCCAGCGGTGACCTGATGCTCGAAGTGATGATCCGCGATGACCCGCGGTTCAAGCTGGAGGGGCGGAACGTATCGCACGTGTTGCCCCTGGCGCCATGGGAAGCGGCGCTGGGGGCCACGGTGCCGGTGCCGACGCTGGCGGGCGCCGTGGACCTGCGGATTCCGGCGGGTTCGCAATCGGGTCGCAAGTTGCGCCTGAAAGGCCGTGGCCTACCGGGCAACCCGGCGGGGGATCAGCTTGTGGAGTTGTCCATCCGCACGCCCGCCGCCGAAAGCGACGCCCAGCGCGAGGCCTACGAGGCCCTGCACAAGCAGTTCGAGGGCTACGATCCGCGCGCCTGACGCTTTCGCGCCCTCTCTCCTTTGGCAGGAGGGCTCGGTGAGCGGCGATCTCGCGGGGGGAGCTGCCGATCGCGCTCCTGAACGTCGAACCGCCACGCGCCTCGGTGAAAAATGGTCGCGAGTGACGCCGCTCAACCCTCTTCCGGGGAGGGCCGATGGCCCAACAGCACCTCCGACGGGTTTCGCGTCAGGGCTGCTCCGTTTTACTCCCAGGGTGGCTTGGGGGAGAGGCCGATCTTGCGGGAAAGCTGCTTTCCAGCCTGGGGAAGCCGGTCGCGTGTGGACGGGCGGTACTGGCAACCCTTCGCGAAAAGGCGAAGGGTCAAAGGAAGTGTCAGACCGGCAGCAGCGGCTTGATGGTGGCGACCAGCTCGTCTTCCTTGATCGGCTTGGTCACGTAGGCCTTGGCGCCCTGGCGCATGCCCCACACGCGGTCGGTTTCCTGGTCCTTGGTGGTCACCAGCACGACCGGGATGTGTGCGGTGTCCGGGTCCTTGCTGATGATGCGGGTGGCCTGGAAACCATTGAGGTTGGGCATGACCACGTCCATCAGGATCAGGTCGGGACGTTCCCGCTTGGCCGCTTCGACGCCCGCAGCGCCGTCTTCGGCGGTCAGCGACTCATGGCCGAGCTTCTCGACGATGCGCTTGAGGCCCAGCAGCTGCGACGGGGAGTCGTCGACGATCAGGATTCGTGCCATGAGGTGGGGGTTCCTAGTAGTTGTCGTGGATTCTATGCCGCGAGCGGGGTGCTTCCAAGCGCGGGCTTCACCCGCCGCCGACGCGCACGAGGGTGCGGCCGAAGGACTGGCCAGTCAGCATGCGCTCGAACACGGCCGGCAGTTGCTCCAGCGTGACCTCGTCGGTGGCGATGCGGTCGAGGTGTCGGGGCTTCCAGTCGTCGGCCAGGTGCTGCCAGATGGATTCGCGCAGGTCGCGGGCGGTACCGGCCGAGGCGATGCCGAGCAGGCTCACGCCGCGGATGATGAAGGGCATGACGGTGCTGTCGAAGGCGATGCCGCCGGCGTTGCCGCAGATCGCCACGTTGCCGTAGGGCGCGATGAGCGGCAGCAGGCCGGCCAGCATCGGACCCCCGACATTGTCCAGCGCGCCGCCGAAGCGGGCCGAATCCATCGGCTTGCCGCCGAAGGCGAGCTGGTGGCGGTCGATGCACTGGCTGGCGCCGAGGTCCTGCAGGAAGTCGAAATGGTCGCTCTTGCCGCTGATCGCGTGAACCTCATACCCGGCGCGGCTGAAGATGTCGATCGCAAGCTGACCGACGCCGCCGCTGGCGCCGGTGACGGCAATCGGGCCGAGCTCCGGCGTCTGCCGGTTGTCCTGCATGCGCAGCAGGGCCAGCGCCGCGGTGAAGCCGGCGGTACCCAGGATCATGCTCTCGCGCAGGGAAAGGCCGGCGGGCAGCGGGATGGTCCAGCGTGCATCCAGCCGGGCGTACTCGGCATAACCGCCGTCGCGCGTCTCGGACAGGCCGCTGCCGGTGCACAGCACGGCGTCGCCTTCCCTGAATGCCGGATCGGTCGAGGCGACCACATGGCCGGCCACGTCGATGCCGCCGTTGAGCGGGTACCGACGCAGGATCTTGCCCTTGCCGGTGCCGGCCAGCGCGTCCTTGTAGTTGACCGACGACCACGCGACCTGTACCAGCACTTCGCCCGGCGTGAGTGCATCCGCGCCCATGGTCTCGATGCCGCTGCGGTAGCCGGCCGGGTCGTTTTGGATGCGCACGGCTCGGAACGCGTTGGTCGGGCTCATCTTGCCTCCTGCACTCAGGCGTCGATGCTGCGGTCGTCCACCCATTTGGGCAGGTAGCGACCCTCGTAGCTTGCCATCCAGTCGAACAGCGCGCCCATATCCTGGCCGAACCAGACGTCCTCGCGCTGCTCCGGCCGCACGAAGCGCTCGGCGACCATGTGGTCCATCATCGCGCTCAGCTGCGTGTAGTAGCCGCGTACGTCGAGGAAGCCACAGGGGTAGCGGTGCAGGCCCAGCTGGGCCCAGGTGAGCATTTCGAACATCTCGTCCATGGTGCCGAAACCGCCGGGCAGGGCGACGAAGGCGTCGGAGAGCTCATACATGCGTGTCTTGCGCTGGTGCATGGTCTCGACCACCACCAGCTCGGTCAGCTCCGGATGGGCGACCTCCAGGTCGACCAGTTGGCGCGGGATCACGCCGATTGCCTTGCCGCCGGCGGCCAGCACCGCGTCGGCCACGGTGCCCATCAGCCCGACCTTGCCGCCGCCATAGACCAGGGCGATACCGCGCCGGGCCATCTCGGTGCCGAAGGCGCGGGCCTGTTCGACGTAGTCGGGATGGCTGCCGCTGCTGGAACCGCAGTAGACGCAGATGGCGGTGGGTTGGGGCATGCGTATCCGGTGTAAGTGTGGTTCTGTGTGGGAGTCCACCGGCTGGCAACGCTCGTCGCCGGCCGTGGGAACAGTGACCCCCACAAGTGGCCTCTGCAGGGATGGGATATGAACGAAACGGCCCGCCCATGTCGCCACGAGCGGGCCGTTTGGCCGTTCGGTGGAAGCTCAGTTGCCCTTGTGGATGGCGCGCTTGTCGACCGACAGCGCGGCCTCGTGCACGGCCTCGGACAGGGTCGGGTGGGCGTGGACGATGCGCGCGAGGTCCTCGGACGAACCCTTGAACTCCATCGCCACGACGCACTCGGCGATCAACTCGGACACACCCGGGCCGACCATGTGCACGCCCAGGATGCGGTCGGTCTCGGCGTGGGCGAGCATCTTCACCTGGCCGATCGCCTCGTTCATCGCCACGGCACGGCCGATGGCGGCGAACGGGAAGGTGCCGACCTTGTAGGGCACGCCTTCGTCCTTGAGCTGCTTTTCGGTCTTGCCGGCCCAGGCGATTTCCGGTTCGGTGTAGATCACCCAGGGCACGGTATCGAGGTTGATGTGGCCGGCCTTGCCGGCGATCCACTCGGCCACCGCCACGCCTTCCTCGGAGCCCTTGTGCGCCAGCATCGGGCCGCGCACGGCGTCACCGATGGCCCACACGCCGTCCACGCCGGTGTGGTTGTGCTCGTCGACCACGATGCGGCCGCGCTCGTCGAGCTTGACGCCGGTGTCGCCGGCCAGCAGGCCATCGGTGTATGCACGGCGGCCCACGGCAACCAGCAGCTTGTCGACGACCAGCTTTTGCTCGCCGTCCTTGTCGGTGTACGTCAGGTGCACACCGTCCTTCTTCACCTCGGCCTTGGAAACCTTGGCGCCGAGCTTGATGGCCAGCCCCTGCTTGGTGAATTCCTTCAGCGCGATCTTGGCGACGTCCGCATCGGCGGCGCCCAGGAAGTCGGGGAGCGCTTCGAGCACGGTCACGTCAGAACCCATGCGCTTCCACACGCTGCCGAGTTCCAGGCCGATCACGCCGGCGCCGATCACGCCCAGGCGCTTGGGCACCTCGGTGAAGTCCAGAGCACCCGCATTGTCGACGATCGCCTTGCCGTCAAACTTGGCGAACGGCAGCTCGATCGGCACCGAGCCGGAGGCCAGGATCACGTTGGTGGCGCTGATCGTCTGCTTGGCGCCGTCCTTGCCGGTGATCTCGACCGAATTGCCCTTGAGCAGCTTGCCCTTGCCGTAGAACGCGGTGACCTTGTTGGCCTTGAACAACTGGCCGATGCCGCCGGTGAACTGCTTGACGATCTTGTCCTTGCGGCCGATGAAGGTGCCGAGGTCCACCTTGGCGCCTTCCACGCTGATGCCGTGGACCGGGAAGTTGTGCGAGATGTTCCAGAACTGGCGCGAGGAGTCGAGCAGCGCCTTGGACGGGATGCAGCCCACGTTGAGGCAGGTGCCGCCCAGCGCCTGCTTGCCGTCCTTGCCGGTGAAGTCGTCGACACAGGCGGTCTTCAGGCCCAGCTGCGCGGCGCGGATCGCGGCCACATAGCCGGCCGGGCCGGCGCCGATGACGATGACGTCGAATTGTTGGTCACTCATGCGAGGTTCCTTGCTGGCGAGCCCTGCTCGCTGGTGAAGCGGAAGATGGGCGCTGGTGCGCCGGAAACAACCGACCTGACGTGGTTCCAGTCGAGTCCGGGCACCAGAGCTTCGTTACCTATTTTCCGATCGCCGGGGCGGCGATCAGAGACCCAGCAGCATCCGCTGCGGGTTCTCCAGCTGGTCCTTGATGTCGACCAGGAACAGCACCGCGTCCTTGCCGTCGATGATGCGGTGGTCGTAGGAGATGGCGATGTACATCATCGGCGCGGCGATGACCTGGCCGTTCTCGACGATCGCGCGCTCCTTGATCGTGTGCATGCCCAGGATCGCGCTCTGCGGCGGGTTGACGATCGGCGTGGAGAGCAGCGAGCCGAAAGTGCCGCCGTTGGTGATGGTGAACGTGCCGCCCTGCAGGTCGTCCAGCGAGAGCTTGCCGTCACGCGCCTTCTTGGCGTAGTCGGCGATGCCCTTTTCGATGTCGGCGAAGCCCATGTCCTGCACGTCGCGCAGCACCGGCGTCACCAGGCCCTTGTCGGTGGACACGGCGATCGAGATGTCCTGGTAGCCGTGGTAGATGATGTCGTTGCCGTCGACCGACGCGTTGACGATCGGGTGGCGCTTGAGCGCCTCGGCGGCCGCCTTGACGAAGAAGCTCATGAAGCCAAGCTTGATGCCGTGGGTCTTCTGGAACTGCTCGCCCAGCGACTTGCGCATCTTCACGACCTCGGCGAGGTTCACCTCGTTGAACGAGGTGAGCATCGCGATCGAGTTCTTCGACTGCATCAGGCGCTCGGCGATCTTGGCGCGCATGCGGGTCATCGGCACGCGCTCTTCCGGGCGGGCGCCCGGGGTCGGCCGGGCGGCCGGGGCGGCAGGAGCCGGGGCAGCGCCGCCCTTGCCGTAGTTGACGAGGTCTTCCTTGGTCACGCGGCCGTCGCGACCGGTGCCGGCGACCTTGGACGGGTCGATGTTTTCCTCGCTGGCGACGCGACGGCCGGCCGGGGACAGTTCGTCCACACCCTTGCCGGTCTGCGGCGCCTCGGCCTTGGCGGGCGCCGCGGCTTTGGGTTCTTCCTTCGCAGCGGGCGCGGGGGCCGGCGCGGCGGCGCCTTCCTCCAGGATGGCGATCACCTGCTGGCTGTTCACCGTGTCGCCGGCCTGGTGCCTGATCTCCTTGAGCACGCCGTCGACCGGCGAGGGCACTTCCAGCACCACCTTGTCGGTTTCAAGGTCGACCAGGTTCTCGTCGCGCTTGACCGCCTCGCCGACCTTCTTGTGCCAGCTGGCGATGGTGGCGTCGGAGACCGACTCGGGCAGGACGGGGACTTTGACTTCGATGGACATGACGGGTCCTTAAAGGTGAGCGCCTCTCCTGGCGCGGCACGTAGCGGCCATCCTGGCCGCATTGATCCGAAAAAGCTTACTCCGCCGCCTGGTCGTCGCCGACCGGCGCGACCAGCGCCTGCTCGACGAGCGCCGTCTGTTCGGCGACGTGGGTGTTGAGGTGGCCGGCGGCCGGCGCCGGGGAGCGGCCACGGCCGGCATAGGAAAGGCTGTGCTTGGTGCCCACGCAGGCCTGCAGATGATGGCGGATCTGGAACCAGGCGCCCTGGTTCATCGGCTCTTCCTGGCACCACACCACTTCCTTGGCGGAGGGATACCTGGCCAGTTCCTCGACCACGCGCGGGCGCGGGAACGGATAGAGCTGCTCGACGCGCACGATGGCGACGTCCGTGAGCTCGCGCTTCTCCGCGTCCTCGAGCAGGTCGTAATAGACCTTGCCCGAGCAGAGCACCACGCGCTTGACCTTCTTGGCCGCCAGGTCGCGGTGCTCGCCGATCACCAGCTGGAACTCGCCACTGGCCAGTTCGTCCAGCGAGGAGACCGCGAGCTTGTGGCGCAGCAGCGACTTGGGCGTCATCACGATCAGCGGCTTGCGCACCGGGCGCACCATCTGGCGGCGGATCATGTGGAAGGCCTGCGCGGGGGTGGTCGGCACGCACACCTGCATGTTGTCCATCGCGCACAGCTGCAGGAAGCGCTCCAGGCGGGCGGAGGAATGCTCCGGGCCCTGGCCTTCGTAGCCGTGCGGCAGGAACAGCGCCAGGCCGCACAGGCGGTTCCACTTGGCTTCGCCGGAACTGATGAACTGGTCGATGACCACCTGCGCGCCGTTGGCGAAGTCGCCGAACTGCCCTTCCCAGATGTCCAGCGTCTGCGGGTCGGTCGTGGCATGGCCGTACTCGAACGCCATCACCGCTTCCTCGGAGAGCAGCGAGTCGATGATCTCGACGTCGGCGCCCGCGCGCACGGTGGCCAGCGGCATGTAGGTGTGGCCGTCCTTCTGGTCGTGCAGCACCGCGTGGCGATGGAAGAAGGTGCCGCGGCCGGAGTCCTGGCCGACCAGGCGCAGGTTGTAGTCCTGGTCGATCAGCGTGGCGTAGGCCAGGTTCTCGGCGAAGCCCCAGTCGGCCGGATGCTCGCCCGCGGCCATCTTGCGGCGGTCGTCGTAGATCTTGGCCACGCGCGGCTGCAGCGTGACGTCGGAAGGCAGCTCCAGGATGCGGTTGGCCAGCTCCAGCAACTTCTGCTTCGGCACGCCGGTATCGGTCCTGGTGGAAAGCTTGCCGCCGATGAAGCGGCTCCAGTCCACGTGCACGTCGCGTTGCGGGGCCGGATCGAGCGCGGTCATCGACCCGCCGGCTTCCAGGCGGTCGCGGTAGGCGTCGAGTTCCTTCTGCGCGTCGCCTTCGGCCAGCACGCCCTCCTTCACCAACTGCTGCTGGTAGAGATCGCGGGTGGTCGGACGCTTGCGGATGATCTGGTACATCACCGGCTGCGTCGCCGCGGGCTCGTCCGCCTCGTTGTGGCCGTGGCGGCGGTAGCACACCAGGTCGATCACGACGTCCTTGCGGAACTGCTTGCGGAAGTCGTAAGCCAGGCGGGTGACTTCAATCACCGCTTCGGGGTCGTCGCCGTTCACGTGCAGCACCGGCGCGTTGACCATCTTGGCCAGGTCGGTGCAGTACAGCGTGGAGCGCGCGTCCTGCGGGTTGGAGGTGGTGAAACCCACCTGGTTGTTGATCACGATGTGCAGGCTGCCGCCGATCTTGAAGCCGCGCGCCTGCGACATCTGGAACAGCTCCATGTTGACGCCCTGGCCGGCGAAGGCCGCGTCACCATGGATCAGCACCGCCATTGACTGGGTGTGCTCGCCGTCGTGCCGGCGGATCTGCCGCGCATGCACGGAGCCGGCGACCACCGGGTTGACGATTTCCAGGTGCGAGGGATTGAACGCCAGCGCCACGTGCACGCCGTTGCCCTTGGGCGTCCTGACGTCGGCGGAGAAGCCCATGTGGTACTTCACGTCGCCCGAGTGGGCCGGGTCATCCGGGTGTTCGAATTTGCCCTCGAACTCGTCGAACAAAGTCTTGGGCGGCTTGCCCAGGATGTTGACCAGCACGTTCAGGCGGCCGCGATGGGCCATGCCGATGACGACATCCTTCACGCCATTGTCGCCGGCGGCGCTGACGACGTCGTCGACCATCGGGATCAGGCTGTCGCCGCCTTCCAGCGAGAAGCGCTTCTGGCCGACGTACTTGGTGTGCAGGTAGCGCTCCAGGCCCTCCGCCGCGGTCAGGCCCGCCAGCACGCGCTTCTTGCCGGCCGCGTCCAGGCCGGCGCTGCCGTTGGCCTGCTCCAGCCGGGAGTAGATCCATGCGCGCTGCGCGTGGTCGGAGATGTACATGAACTCCGCGCCGATCGTGCTGGCGTAGATCTTCTTCAGGCGGGCAAGCAGCTCGCGCAGCTTCATGCGCTGGCCGCCGCCGGCGAACGTGCCGCAGTCGAATTCGGTGTCCAGGTCCGCGTCGGACAGGCCGTGGAAGGCCAGCCCCAGGTCTGGCGCCTCCATCTTGTTGGCCAGGCCCAGCGGGTCCAGGTTGGCCGCCAGGTGGCCGCGCGAACGGTAGGCGGTCAGCAGGCGCAGCACCCCGGCCTGCTTGCGGGCGTGGGCATCGTCGACCGGGGCGCCGGCAGCGCGGCGCTGTTTCTGCGCCGCCTCGATGCGGGCGATGACGGACGAGTGCGGGATGTCGCTGCCACGACCCTTGAACGATTCGAAGTAACCGGCCCAATCGGCGGTGACCGACGCAGGGTCGGCCAGCCAGGACTCGTACAACTGTTCGACGTAATCGGCGTTGCCGCCAGCGAGTTGGGAGGACTCGGAAAACTCGCGAATCAGGTTCGTGCTCACGTCACCACCGGCAGGGAAGGGAGGCTTGCGGCCGTCCGACTGGGGAAGGGCGGACGGCCGTATGCAATCTTAACGATTATACGCCGGGCCTGCTGCGCCGCGGCAAGCCGGACAACGCTTCGGAGGTCGCGGTGGGGAAGCGGATTTCAAGGTCGCGCGGCGCGGATTGGCATCGCACGGTGCCTTGGAGCGGTCGAGGCCCCTGGCGCCAAAGGGGGCGGCGGTCCAGCCACCGTTCAGTTGCCCGCGCTTGCGGGAGAACTCCAGGTTTGCCCGAGCGTGGCGACCACGTCGGGGGAGCCCACGAGCGCGCTCCGGCGAGGGCACGCAAAAAGGGCCGATTCAATTACGGCTGACGTGTGCCGCGGCAACGATCGCGTCCTGCAACTGCGTCGGTGTGAAAGGTTTGGACACCACGATCACCCCTTCGGGCGCGCCGGAAATCGCTTCCTTGTCGGCGTAACCGCTGATGATGATGCCCGGCAGCCCCGGCTTGACCGCGCGCAGCTTGCGGATCACTTCCGAACCCGAGACCAGCGGCATGGCGTAGTCGCTGATGATGAAGTCGATCGCCTGGAGATGGTCGGCCTGGATCAGCTGGCTTACGTGCTCGCCATCGGCGGCCGTGACGACCATGTGGCCCAGGTCCTCCAGCATCGCCGCGGTGGTGGCGCGCACGCCTTCGTGGTCGTCGACGAGCAGGATGTGGCGGCCGCGGTTCCCCGCGGACGTGCTGTCGATCGCAGGGGCCGCCGGGCGGCGCGCGGCCTCGGGCGCGCGCGGCAACCACAGTTCGACGACCGTGCCCTGGTCCACATGGCTTTCGATGCGCATGGTGCCGCCGGATTGCTGGGCGAATCCGTAGACCATGGACAGGCCCAGGCCGGTGCCCTTGCCGACGGCCTTGGTGGTGAAGAAAGGCTCGGTGACGCGCTCGAGCATGTCGGGGGGGATGCCGCAGCCGGTGTCGGAGACCGCCAGCACCACATAGTCGCCTGCGGCCGCCTCGTTGCCGGTGCCGATGCTCACGTTGCGGCACGCGATGCGGATCTTGCCGCCCTCGGGCATGGCGTCGCGGGCATTGATCGCCAGGTTCATCAGCGCCAGTTCGAGTTGGGTCTCATCGGCGTAGGGCGACCAGAGGTCGTCCTGCAGCTCCCATTCCAGCGCGACAAGCCCGCCCAGCGTGTACCCCAGCAACTGGGTGACGCTGCTGGACAGCTCGGCCATGTCGATGTGCGCGGGCTCGAGCTTCTGCTTGCGGGCAAAAGCCAGCAGCCGGGAGACCAGTTCGGCGCCCTGCTGCGCGGCGTGCCGGGTCATGTCCAGCACCTTGCGCTGGTCATCGGCGAGCGTGACGCGCCGTTCGATCAGGCCCAGGCCGCCGAGCACGGCGGCCAGCAGGTTGTTGAAGTCGTGCGCGATGCCGCCGGTCAGCTGGCCCAGCGCGTCCATCTTGCGCACGTGCAGCAGCTGCGTTTCGAGGTTCTTGCGGTCGGTGACGTCGAGCAGGGTGCCGGCGTACTCCAGCGGGCGACCGTCGGCGTCCCGGAGCAGCACGGCCTGGTCGAGGAAATGCTTGTAGGTGCCATCGGCGCATTGCCAGCGGTACTCGACCGCGTAGGCACGGCCCTGGCGTCGCGCACTCAGGGCATCGGCGACGCGATTGCGGTCCTCCGGGTGCAGCCGGTCCAGCCACAGCGTCGGTGTGGCGACCACGTCGTCGTAGCTGAATCCCGTGACGGCGGTGAAATTGCCGCTGACGAACTTGGGCATGCGCGGCGTCGCATCCTGGTCCTCCAGGTAAAGCACCAGCGGCAGCGAATGGATGATCGCCGCCTGGCGCTGTTCGGCCAGGCGCAGCTCCTGTTCGGCACGCAGGCGCTCGGCGTTGGCGCGCAGGTTGGCGTCCAGCAGTTCCTGCTCCTGCCTGGCCTTGCGGCGCACCTCGCGGGTCATCATGTACAGGTCGACGAACACCGCCGCCTTGGAGCGCAGCACCACCGGCTCGACCGGCTTGAACACATAGTCGACCGCGCCCATGGAATAGCCGCGGATCAGGTGTTCGGTCTCCTTGTTGACCGCCGACAGGAAGATGATCGGGATGCGCTTGGTTTGCTCGCGCGCGCGGATGATCTGCGCGGTCTCGTAGCCGTCCATGCCGGGCATGTAGACGTCCAGCAGGATCACCGCGAACTCGCCCTTGAGCAGTTGCCTGAGCGCGTCCTCGCCGGAACGGGCGAGCACCACGTCGGCAATGTCTTCCAGCACGGTGCGGATGGCCAGCAGGTTGCGCTCGTCGTCGTCGACGATGAGGATGCGCGCCCGCTCCGGTGGTTCGGACGGGCGGCCGCGGCGCGTGGCGGACGGGGATGGGCGGGAAACAGGTACGTTCATGGGTTCCTGGGCTCCGCGCTACAGCGCGATGGCGGGCGACCGCTCGCGCGAGCGGGCAAGCCACACGCGAAGCAGCGCCAGCAGCAGTTCGATGTCGACCGGCTTGGCGATGTAGTCCGAAGCGCCCGCGTCCAGGCACTTCTGACGGTCGCCCTTCATCGCCTTGGCGGTGACCGCGATCAGGGGCACCTCGGCCAGCGCCGGCTGCGCGCGGATCTGCTGCATGGTTTCGTAGCCGTCCATCTCCGGCATCATGATGTCGATCAGGGCGATGTCGATCCCGGGCGTCTGTTCCAGAATCGCGATGCCCTCGCGGCCGCCCTCGGCATGCATGACTTCCACGCCGTGGCTTTCCAGCACGCTGGTCAGCGAATAGATGTTGCGGATGTCGTCGTCCACGATGAGGATGCGCGCGCCACCCAGCTCAGGCACGGGACGCATGCCACTGGTGGCTTCCGGCATCGCCTGCGGCGCGGGCGTCTGGCGGATGTGGCCGGCCAGGCGCTTGAACACGTCGGCCAGTTGCTCGGGCGCGGCCGGCTTTTCGGTGACGCCGAACGCGCCCAGGCTGAGCGCCGAACCAAGCTTGTCCGCGCCGGAGATCACCTGGATCGGCATGTGCATGGTCTGCGGATCGTGCTTGAGCAGGTCCAGCAGCACGAAGCCGTCGATGTCGGACAGGCCAAGGTCCAGCGTGATCGCATGCGGCTGCAGCTTGCGCGCGAGCGTCAGCGTGCCGGCGCCGGCGGTGGAAACCACGCCCTTGAGGCCGGCGTCGCGGGCGATGTCCAGCAGGATCGAGGCGAAGGTCGGGTCGTCCTCCACGATCAGCACGAACGGCGAGTCGCCCAATGCATCGCGATCGTCGGTGACCTCCATCGGCGCGGGCAGGGCGCCCGGCACCGTGGCGCCGCTGTTGTCGTAGCGGGCGTTGCTGGTCCCCAGCGGCACGGATACGGGGGAGAGTGCCTCCAGCGGTACGAACAGGGTGAAGGTCGAGCCCACGCCGGGGGTCGAGCGCACCTGCAGTTCACCGCCGATCAGGCGCGCGATCTCGCGGCTGATCGAGAGGCCCAGGCCGGTGCCGCCGTACTTGCGGCTGGTGGTGCCGTCGGCCTGCTGGAACGCTTCGAAGATGAGTTTCTGTTTTTCCTTGGGAATGCCGATGCCGGTGTCGGTGACGGCGATCTCGATAGCGTGTTCGGCATAGCGCAACACCGGGTGGTTGGTACTCCAGCCGCCGGACACCGGCCGCACGGCCAGCGTGACGCTGCCCTCGCCGGTGAACTTGAAGGCGTTGGAGAGCAGGTTGAGAACCACCTGCTGCAGGCGCTTCTCGTCGGTGCGGATGGAGGCGGGCAGGGCCGGGTCGAACTCCACCTTGAAATCCAGGTTCTTGTCGCTGGCCAGCTGCCGGAAGGTGCGCTCCATGTGCTGCTTGAGCCCGCTCAAGGGCATGTCGCCGATCTCGATGGACACCGTGCCGGACTCGATCTTGGAAAGGTCCAGGATGTCGTTGATCAGGCTCAGGAGGTCCGAGCCGGCCGAATGGATGGTGCGGGCGAACTCGGTCTGCTTCTCGCTCAGGTTGCCCTGCGGATTGTCCGCCAGCAGGCGCGAGAGGATCAGCAGCGAATTGAGCGGCGTGCGCAGCTCGTGGCTCATGTTGGCCAGGAACTCGGACTTGTACTTGGAGGTGAGGGCCAGCTGCTCGGCCTTTTCCTCCACCGCGCGGCGGGCCATGTCGATCTCGAAGTTCTTGGCCTCCACCTGCTTCTTTTCGTTCTCCAGCAGCTGGGCCTTCTCCTGCAGCTCCTCGTTGGTGGCGTGCAGCTCTTCCTGCTTCGTGGTGAGCTCGGTCTGGCGCGCCTGCAGCTCCTGGGTGAGAAGCTGGGACTGCTTGAGCAGGCCTTCGGTGCGCATCGTCGCGGCGATCGTGTTGAGCACGATGCCGACCGATTCCATCAGCTGGTCGAGGAAGTTCTGGTGGGTCTCGTTGAAACGGTTGAACGAAGCCAGCTCGATGACCGCCTTGACGTCGTCCTCGAACAACGCCGGCAGGATCGCCACGTTGGCCGGCGGCGCGTGGCCCAGACCCGAACCGATGCGGATGAAGTTCTCCGGGATGTCGGTCATCAGCATCGCCCGCTTGTCGGCCGCGCATTGGCCAACCAGGCCCTCGCGCAGCTTGAAGGTGGGCTTCAACTGGTCGCGGCTCTCGGCGCCGTAGCTGGCGACCAGGTCCAGCACCGTTTCGTTGTCCTCGCGGCGGGCCACGTAGAACACGCCGTACTGCGCGTTCACCAGCGGCGCGAGCTCGGACATGATCAGGTTCGATACCGTCGCCAGGTCGCGCACGCCCTGCAGCATGCGCGAGAAGCGGGCGAGGTTGGTCTTGAGCCAGTCCTGTTCCGCATTCTTCAAGGTCTGGTCCTTGAGGTTGCGGATCATCTCGTTGATGTTGTCCTTCAGCGCGGCCATCTCGCCGGAGGCCGCCACCGCGATCGAACGCGAGAGGTCGCCCTTGGTCACCGCGGTCGCCACGTCGGCGATCGAGCGCACCTGGTTGGTGAGGTTCGCGGCCAGCTGGTTCACGTTGTCGGTGAGGTCGCGCCACAAACCCGCGGCGCCGGGCACGCGCGCCTGGCCGCCGAGCTTGCCCTCGATACCCACCTCGCGCGCCATGTTGGTCACCTGGTCGGCGAAGGTGGCGAGCGTCTCGATCATGCCGTTGATGGTGTCGGCCAGCGCCGCGATCTCGCCCTTGGCGTCCACCTGCAGCTTGCGCTTGAGGTTGCCTTGCGCCACCGCGGTCACGACGTCGGCGATGCCGCGCACCTGGTTGGTCAGGTTGGTGGCCATCAGGTTCACGTTGTCGGTGAGGTCCTTCCAGGTGCCGCCCACGCCGGGCACCTGCGCCTGGCCACCGAGCTTGCCTTCGGTACCCACCTCGCGCGCCACGCGGGTCACCTCGGAGGCGAAGCCGTTCAACTGGTCCACCATCACGTTGATGGTGTCCTTGAGCGCGAGGATCTCGCCCTTGACGTCCACCGTGATCTTCTTGGAAAGGTCGCCGCGCGCCACCGCGGTCGTCACGTCGGCGATGTTTCGCACCTGGCCGGTGAGGTTGTCGGCCATCAGGTTCACGTTGTCGGTGAGGTCCTTCCAGGTGCCCGCCACGCCGCGCACCTGCGCCTGGCCACCGAGCTTGCCTTCGGTACCCACCTCGCGCGCCACGCGGGTCACTTCCGAGGCGAAGGAGTTGAGCTGGTCCACCATCGTGTTGATGGTGTTCTTGAGTTCGAGAATCTCGCCCTTGACGTCCACGGTGATCTTCTTGGAAAGATCGCCCAGCGCCACCGCGGTCGTCACCTCGGCGATGTTTCGCACCTGGCCGGTCAGGTTGGCGGCCATCGCGTTCACGTTGTCGGTGAGGTCCTTCCAGGTACCGCCCACGCCGGGCACCTGCGCCTGGCCGCCGAGCTTGCCTTCCGAACCCACCTCGCGCGCCACGCGGGTCACTTCCGAGGCGAAGGAGTTGAGCTGGTCCACCATCACGTTGATGGTGTTCTTGAGCTCCAGGATCTCGCCCTTGACGTCCACCGTGATCTTCTTGGAAAGGTCACCGCGGGCCACCGCGGTGGTTACCTCGGCAATGTTTCGCACCTGGCCGGTGAGGTTGCCGGCCATCAGGTTCACGTTGTCGGTGAGGTCCTTCCAGGTGCCGGCGACGCCGGGCACCTGCGCCTGGCCGCCGAGCTTGCCTTCCGAACCCACCTCGCGCGCCACGCGGGTCACTTCCGAGGCGAAGGAGTTCAACTGGTCCACCATCACGTTGATGGTGTCCTTGAGGGTGAGGATCTCGCCCTTGACGTCCACCGTGATCTTCTTGGAAAGATCGCCGCGCGCCACCGCCACCGTGACCTCGGCGATGTTTCGCACCTGGCCGGTGAGGTTGTCGGCCATGAGGTTCACGTTGTCGGTCAGGTCCGCCCAGGTACCGGCCACGCCGGGCACCGTGGCCTGGCCGCCAAGCTTGCCTTCGGTACCCACTTCGCGCGCCACGCGCGTCACTTCCGAAGCGAACGCGTTCAGCTGGTCCACCATCACGTTGATGGTGTTCTTGAGCTCCAGGATCTCGCCCTTGACCTCCACCGTGATCTTCTTGGAAAGGTCGCCACGGGCCACCGCGGTGGTCACCTCGGCGATGTTTCGCACCTGGCCGGTGAGGTTGTCACCCATCAGGTTCACGTTGTCGGTCAGGTCCTTCCAGGTGCCGGCGACGCCCGGCACCTGCGCCTGGCCGCCAAGCTTGCCTTCGGTACCCACTTCGCGGGCCACGCGGGTCACTTCCGAGGCGAAGGCGTTCAGCTGGTCCACCATCACGTTGATGGTGTTCTTGAGCTCCAGGATCTCGCCCTTGACCTCCACCGTGATCTTCTTGGAAAGATCGCCCGAAGCCACCGCCGTGGTCACCTCGGCGATGTTTCGCACCTGGCCGGTGAGGTTGTCGGCCATGAGGTTCACGTTGTCGGTCAGGTCCTTCCACGTACCCGCGACGCCAGGCACCTGGGCCTGGCCGCCAAGCTTGCCTTCGGTACCCACCTCGCGCGCCACGCGGGTCACTTCCGAAGCGAAGGAGTTGAGCTGGTCCACCATCGTATTGATGGTGTTCTTGAGCTCGAGGATCTCGCCCTTGACCTCCACCGTGATCTTCTTGGAGAGGTCGCCGGAGGCCACGGCCGTGGTCACCTCCGCGATGTTGCGCACCTGGCCGGTCAGGTTGGTGGCCATGGCGTTGACGTTGTCGGTCAGGTCCTTCCAGGTGCCGGCCACGCCCTTCACGGTCGCCTGGCCACCCAGCTTGCCCTCGGTACCCACTTCGCGGGCCACGCGGGTCACCTCGGAGGCGAACGAGGCGAGCTGCGCCACCATCGTGTTCACCACCTTGCCGATGCGCAGGAACTCGCCGCGCAGCGGGCGTCCATCGATCTCCACCGTCATGGTCTGGGACAGGTCGCCCTTGGCCACCGCGCCGATCACGCGCGCCACTTCGGCAGTGGGCTGGACCATGTCCTCGATCAGGTCGTTGACCGAGCGGATCGCGCTTTCCCAGCCGCCGGTGGCCGCCTTGACGCGGCCGCGCTGGTTGATGCGGCCTTCCTTGCCGACCACGATCGACAGGCGTTCCAGTTCGTCGGTGAGCTGCCGGTTGAAACCGACGACTTCATTGAAGAGCCGCGCCACTTCGACGTCGGCGCCGGGGCCGCTC
Organism: Frateuria edaphi; assembly: GCF_021117405.1. Lineage (NCBI taxonomy): Bacteria > Pseudomonadati > Pseudomonadota > Gammaproteobacteria > Lysobacterales > Rhodanobacteraceae > Frateuria > Frateuria edaphi. The sequence continues at coordinate 2,066,661 of NZ_CP088251.1, read as the reverse complement.
TCGGGCAGGCGCACGCTGAAGTCGCCGCTGCGAAGACTGCGCAGGGCAGCGATGAGCTGGGCACGGTCCAGCGATTCCAGGCGAATTTCGGCGCTCACATGAGTCTCCTGTGGTGACAGCACGTCCTGTCCAGGGTCGAGTCATGGATACGTGGCTGGCACCCGGCATTCGAGGGGCAAGCCGCCGAGGGTGCACGTCCCACGCTGAACCCATGCTTCAACCGGCCAACGCGGTGGACAGGTGGCGACCCGGGCACGAACGTGCCATGGCGCGGCCCGCGCCATGGTTCCCAGGTCAACGCTTCTCCACCGACGCCCCCTCCTGGTGCCGCGTCCGGCCTTCCGGCGCCGCCGAACCATAGCATGGGGCCGGGTTGGCTTCGTGGGAAAGAGTCCATAGAATGCGGGCGGCTGCTACAGCAGGTCGCTCCGCTTCGGGATCGGCTTTTGGGGGTTTGAGGGGGCCCGCGTGATCCGCCAGACAAGGGGGCGAACTTCGGCATGCCATTGGAGAAGGATGTAGCCGGTTTTCTGCGGTCGACATTCCGGTCCATCTGGTCGATGGAACTATTGTTCCTGCTGCTGCGCGATCCCGCGCGCTGCTGGTCCTCTCCGGAACTGGTCGATGCGCTGCGAGCCAGCGAACTGGTCGTGAGCCAGGCGGTGGAATCTCTCCACGCCGCTGGCCTGATCGTGCGCGAGAGCGACGATCTGGTCCGCTACGGCCCGGCCTCCGAAGATCTCCACGAACTCGTCGAAGCCTCCCAGGCCCTGTACGTGCGCTCGCCCGACGCCGTGCTGCGGCTGATCATGCGGTCGCGATCCGACAACCTCGTCGCGTTCGCCGACGCCTTTCGATTCCGTAAGGACTAGCGCGTGTCCCAATACTTCGCACCGGCGGTTTACCTGTTGTGTTTCCTGGCCAGCACGGTCTGTGCGGTGATGCTTGGCCGCAGCTTCCACCGGACCCGCGCCGGGCTGCTGTTCTGGAGCGCCCTGTGTTTCCTGCTGCTGGCGATGCAAAACCTGCTGCTGGTGCTTGACCTGATCGTCTTTCCCGGTTCGGTCGACCTGGCCGTCCCGCGCGCCCTGTTGTCGCTGGCGGCGGTGGCAACGCTGTTGTTCGGCTTCATCTGGAACGGAGAAGGCGAATGACGCTGTTGATCTATTTCCTTTCCGGTGCCGTCACGCTCGGCTTCTTCGTCGGGGGTCTGTTCTTCCTGCGTTTCTGGCGGCGCACCGGCGACAAGCTGTTCCTCGCCTTTTCGCTGGCGTTCGGCTTGCTGGGCGTGGCCCAGATAGTGATCGCGATGACGAACGTGTATTTCGAGGACCGGAGCGCGGCCTATCTGGTCCGCCTGGCGGCGTTCGCGATCATCATCGTGGCGATCGGCCGCAAGAACCGGAAGGTCCTGTAGGGCCGGCTCCAGTCCACCGCTTTTTTCCGTGCGTGACGGGAACTGGGCCGTAACCCAACCTACGCCCGTCCTACAGATCCAGCGGCTGCAACGTGCGCGCGCGCTCGGCGCGCTCCCACATCTCGTCGAACTGTTGCCGAAGCGGTGCCCAGCCAGGGCGATCGGCCAGTACGGCACGTCCCTGCGCGCGTTCGGCGTCGGGCTGGAACAGATAGCCGCCACCATCGGTCAGCAGGCATGCCGACGGATTGCCCAGGTTGATCTCCTCGACCGGCACGCGTACCTGGATAACGCTCGGAAGCCGCTGCATCAGCAGGATCAGGCGGTGCCCATCGCGCAGGGCAGTCGCCGGGTCGTTGAGCAACAGGCGGATCTGCGCGCCACGGCCGGCGGTCGCGATGCGGCGCAGCTCGGCCATCTCTTCCGCGCTGGCGTAAAGCGAGTCGTCCAGGCGCGGGAGGCGGATGTCCACCTGTCGGCGCGTCGCGACCAGCAGGGCTTGCCGGGCAGACGCCAGTTCGGCCGGGCTACCGACCGGCAGGGATTCGTCCGGGCCGGGATGGCTTGTCACCGGCGCCCTTTGTGCGGCACGAGGTGGCCATCGTTCACCAGCGTCAGCAGCAGCGCCATGGCCTCGTCGCCGGGCGCGTCGTCGAAGGCGAGCGAGCGTTCGGCGCACAGGCGCCGGGCCAGGTCGGTCGGAGCGGCATACGCGTGGCCATTGGCGAACAGCACCGCCGCGCGCCGACCGCGGCTCCACGCCAGCCGTGACCATGGATGGCGCAACAGCGTCGCGCCGCCGTCCAGGCGTTTGCGCAGGGCAGCCAGGGTCATCGGCCTGGCCGGCGTCGCCGGCGTCTGGGCGTTGCGGTAGCGGGTGATGAATCGCCCGAACCAGTCGCGCAGGCTTTCCTCGTCGAGCGCGCTGGCGAAGGGCAGGGCGATGCGCAGGCGCTCCAGTGCAGCGGCGTCGATCTCGCCCGTCGAACGTGCGGGGGCGAGGTCGGGGTCGGTGTAGCGCTGCGATTCGTCCAGCCGCTCGGCGAGGTAATCGGCCAGGTCGCCGGTGAGTTCCGCCTGCGAGGGCGCGCGCATGCCGACCGAGAAGGTCATGCACGGGCCGCCGAAAGCGACGCCGTCGTGCGGCACACCCGGCGGCAGGTAAAGCATGTCGCCCGGCTCGACCAGCCACTCGTGGGTCGGCTCGAAATGCGCCAATTGCTTCAGTTCGATGTCGGGACGGAAATCCTTCGGCGCCGCCGGGTCGGTGCTGATCGCCCAGTGCCGCGAGCCCAGGCCCTGCAGCAGGAACACGTCGTACTGGTCCACGTGCGCGCCCACGCCGCCACCCGGTTCGGCGTAGGACACCATCACGTCGTCGATCCGCCAGCTCGGCAGAAAGCGGAAATGCTCCAGCAGCCGCGCCACGTCGGCGTCCCACTTGTCCACGTCCTGCACCAACAGCGTCCAGTTGCGGTCGGGCGTGCGCGAAAAATCGGCTTCGTCGAGCGGCCCGGTCTTCACCGACCAGCGCTCGCGCGCTTCGTCGTGGACGATCAGCCGCGACAGCGCACCGTCCTCGCAGGCTAGGCCGCCCAGGTCATCCGGCCGCAGCGGCGGCTGGAAATCGGGGAAGGCGCTGCGGATCAGCAGCGGGCGTTTTTGCCAGTAGTCACGCAGGAATTGCGCGGGCGGCATGCCCAGCGGTTGTTTCGCCGAACCTCGGACTTCGATCGGGATTTGCTCGTTCATCCGCGCATTGTAAGGTGCGGGTAGCTGGCTGCGTGCCGGGAAATCCCGTGGAAGTGCCCGCACGCGGCCGCGAATGCATGGCGTTTGCGCGGCGCGGCCCTGCATGGCGCGTTGCCTAACCGAACGCCTTGACCACGTTGTTCACGCCCAGGCCCAGTACGGCGAGCGCCGCCAGCACCGTCGCCACCCGCGCGGGCATGCGCCGGGCAAAGATCGCTCCCACCGGCGCGGCGGCGACGCCGCCTGCGATCAACCCGAGCACGGCCGTGCCATGGCTGAGGCCGATCATCAGCAGGAAGCTGATGCTGGCGGCGATGCTGACCACGCATTTGGCCAGGTGCACCGTGCCGATCACCATCCGCGGCGTGGCGCCACGGGCGACCAGCGTGGTCACGGTGAGCGCGCTCCAGCCGCCGCCGGCCACCGCGTCGGCGAAGCCCGCGCCGAGCCCGAGCACGGGCGTGCCGCGGGGGACGTCCGGCCCGGGCGGGCGTCCCAACGCGCCACGCATCAGCAGGAACACACCCATGCCCAGCAGGTAAGGCGTCAGCGCCAACCGCATCCACTGCGCCGGAACATGCACCACGACCGCGGCGCCGATCACGGCGCCGATCACGCCCGGAATCGCCAGCATCCAGAACAGCGGCCAGCGCACGTTGCCGGCAAGCCAGTGGCTGAGGCCCGACGCGCCGCAGGTGAACGCCTCGGCCTGGTGCACGCTCGCGGTCGCGTTGACCGGCGGCACGCCAAGCCCCAGCAGCATCGCCGCCGAAGTCACGCCATAGGCCATGCCCAACGCGCCATCGACCAGCTGGGCCAGTACGCCGACGGCGGCAAAGGTAAGGAACTCGGCGGGAATCATCATCGATGCGCGCGGGCGTAGAGGTGGCTGGAGTATCCAAGGCGCTGCCCATGCGCGGAAATAAGGGCCTGGTATATCCACATGCCGAGCTGTCCTTTCCCTGGCGCGACCACCGCGCCTAGATTGTCCGGGCCCCACATTTGGACGTCCAAAAGGACAAGATAGCGTGAATGCCCTGGTTGCAGCGGACCCCTTGTCCATCACTCTCGATCCGGAAAAAGCGGCCTTGCTCGCAAGACTGGCGGATGGCCTCGCGCCCGAGCAATTATACTGGGTGGCGGCCTGGAGCGCCGCCCGTGCCGGCCAGACAGAGCGCAGCACAGGCCGGATCGATGCGCCCGCGGGCACCGCGCAAGCACCACGACTGACCATCCTTTACGGTAGCCAGACCGGCAATGCCCGGCGGCTGGCCGAGCAGTTGGCCGCGCGCAGCGAGTCGGACGGCCTGCCGGCGCGGCTGGTGCGCGCGGATGCCTATGGGCTGCGCGAACTGGCCAGGGAAACCCATCTGCTGATCGTGATCAGCACCCAGGGCGAAGGCGAGCCACCGGACGATGCCCGTGGTTTCGTCGAATTCGTCGTGGGCAAGCGCGCACCCCGGATGCCCGGGCTTCACTACGCGGTACTGGGGCTGGGCGATTCGAGCTACCCGCAGTTCTGCGCGATCGGGCGCCAGCTCGACGCGCGCCTGGCCGAGCTGGGCGCCAGCCGCCTCGCGCCACTGGGCGAGGCCGACGTCGACATCGACCAGGTTGCCATCCCATGGTCGGCCAAGGCGCTGGGACAGGCGCGCGAGGCGCTGGGCAGGACCCGGTCCGTCACTCGGAACGCCACGGTCCACACCTTGCCCGCGCGCAGCACGCACTCGCGCGAGCATCCTTTCGCCGCCACCGTGCTGGGTAACCAGCGCATCGTCTCGCGCGAGAGCGAACGCGCCGTGCATCACCTGGAACTGTCGCTAAAAGGCTCGGGTCTGCGCTATGCGCCCGGCGACGCCATCGGCATCTGGCCGGTCAATCCACCAGCGCTGGTCGAACAATTCCTGCACGCGTTGCGCCTGGACGGCGCGGACGAGGTGACGCACGACGGCCGCACCCTGCCGCTCGCGCGATGGCTGGGTCGCGAGCGCGAACTGACCCGGCTTACCCGCGCCTTCGTCGCCGCCCACGCGGCCGCCAGCGGTCACGCGGACCTGATGCGCGTACTGCGCAAGGAAAATGCGGCGTCGTTCGCCGAGCTGCTCGCCAGCCACCAGCCGATCGACCTGCTGCACCGCTACCGCGCGGTGTGGCGGGCGGAAGAACTTGTCGCCGCGCTCCGTCCGCTCACGCCGCGCCTGTATTCCATCGCTTCCAGCCCGCGTGCCGTGGGCGAGGAGGAAGTCCACCTCACGGTCGCGCGGGTGGAATACGAGGCGTTCGGCATGCCGCACTGGGGCGCGGCCTCGGCCTTTCTGTCGGCGACGGAGGACGCGGCCGTGGTGCCGGTGTTCATCGAAACCAACGACCGGTTTCGCCTGCCCGCCGACGACCGCCGCGACATCATCATGATCGGCCCGGGCACGGGCGTGGCGCCGTTTCGAGCCTTCGTGCAGGACCGTCACGAAACCGGGGCGCGCGGCCGCAACTGGCTGCTGTTCGGCAACCGTCATTTCACCCGCGATTTCCTCTATCAGGTCGAGTGGCAGGAAGCGTTGAAAGCGGGGGCACTGCACCGTCTCGACCTGGCTTTCTCCCGTGACGGCGCGCGAAAGGTCTACGTGCAGGACCGCCTGCGCGAACAGGGAAGGGAGCTGTACGCCTGGCTTGAAGGCGGCGCGCACCTGTACGTGTGCGGCGACGCGACGCACATGGCGAAGGACGTGCACGCGACGCTGCTCGACATCGCCATCGCCCACGGCGGGCATTCCCCCGACACGGCCAGGGAATGGCTTACCGACCTCCTCACCCAGGGCCGCTACGCCCGCGACGTGTACTGACCATGCCAGCGCTTTCCGAACTCGAATACATCAAGGATCAAAGCCGGCAGTTGCGCGGCTCCATCGCCGACGGCCTGGCCGATCCGGTCACCGGCGCCATCGGCGAGGCCGACACGAAGTTGCTCAAGTTCCACGGCAGCTACCAGCAGGACGATCGCGACCTGCGCGAGGAACGACGCCGCCAGAAACTGGAGCCGCTCTACAGCTTCATGCTGCGCGCGCGCCTGCCCGGTGGCGTGGTCACGCCGGCGCAATGGCTGGTGTTCGACCGGCTCGCCCGCGACTACGCCAGCAGCGGCCTGCGTATCACCACGCGCCAGACGTTCCAGTGGCACGGCATCCTCAAACGCGACCTCAAGCCCACGATCGCGGCGATCAACGACGCCATGGCCAGCACCATCGCCGCCTGCGGCGACGTGCTGCGCAACGTGGTGAGTACCCCGTTGCCGGTGCAGTCGGACGCTCATGCCGAGGCCTACGCCTGGGCAGCGAAGCTGTCCGAGGAGCTCGCGCCGAAGACGACCGCCTACCACGAGCTCTGGCTCGATGGCGAAAAGCTGGTCGGCGAGCCCGAGCCCGAGCCGCTCTACGGCCGCACGTACCTGCCGCGCAAGTTCAAGATCGGTCTGGCGATCCCGCCGCTCAACGATATCGACGTGTTCGCGCAGGACCTGGGGCTGATCGCCATTGCCGAGGACGGCCGCCTCGCCGGCTTCAACCTCGCCATCGGCGGCGGCATGGGCGCCACCCACGGCGATCCCGGCACCTATCCGCGCCTGGCCGAGGTGATCGGCTTCGTCGAGCCGGTGCAGTTGCGCGACGCGGCCGAACAGATTATCGCCATCCAGCGCGACTGGGGCGACCGCGGCGAGCGCAAGTACGCGCGGCTGAAGTACACGCTGGACCGGCGCGGCACCGATGCGTTCAAGGCCGAACTGGAGCGGCGCCTGGGCTTCGACCTGCAGGCCGCGCGCCCGTACCGCTTCGAGCACAACGGCGACCGCTACGGCTGGTTGCAGGGCAGCGATGGTCGCTGGCATCTCACCCTGCATGTCGAATCCGGCCGCCTGCTCGACCGCGCTGAGCGCCGGTTGCTCAGCGGCATGCGCGAACTGGCGGCGGCGCACACCGGCGACTTCCGCCTCACCTGCAACCAGAACGTGATCGTCGCGAATGTCCAAGCGGCCGATCGCGAACGCATCGACGCCATCGTTGCCGCCCATGGCCTGGACGGCTACCGCCGGCAGAGCGCGATCCGGCGCCACGCGATCGCCTGCGTGGCGCTGCCGACCTGCGGCCTGGCCATGGCCGAGAGCGAGCGCTACCTGCCGACGATCCTGGACAAGCTCGAGGCGCGACTGGCGCGCCACGGTCTGCTGGACGCACCGATCCTGCTGCGCGTCTCCGGTTGCCCGAACGGCTGCTCCCGGCCGTACCTGGGCGAAATCGCGCTGGTCGGCCGCGCGCCCGGCCGCTACGACCTGCGCCTGGGTGCCGACTTCGCCGGCCAGCGGCTGAATTCCCTCTACCGCGAGAACGTGGACGAGACGGCGATTCTGGAGGTCCTCGACCGTCTGTTCGCCCGCTATGCGGTCGAGCGGGCGCCCGACGAAGGTTTCGGCGATTTCCTGCTGCGCAGCGGTGTCCTCGCGCCGCCGGGACCTGCGCGCCGCATTCCGGCAGAGGTGATCGGATGAACGCGGCGATGCTTCGCCAGGCCGTTGGCGAGCCGCAGGCGCTGGCCGACATCAACGCCCATCTGGCCGGGCTCGATGCCGAGGCGCGCGTGGCCTGGGCGCTGGAACATGTGTCAGGCGAGCACGTGTTGTCCTCCAGCTTCGGCGCGCAGGCGGCGGTGTCGCTGCACATGGTCACGCGGCAACGGCCATGGATCCCGGTGGTCCTGATCGATACCGGCTATCTGTTTCCCGAAACCTACCGCTTCGTCGACGAACTCACCGGGCGGCTCGAGCTCGACCTCAGGGTCTACCGCGCCACGCTGAGCCCGGCCTGGATGGAGGCCCGCCATGGCCGACTGTGGGAGCAGGGCGTGGCCGGCATCGATCGCTACAACCAGATGCGCAAGGTCGAACCGATGCAGCGCGCGCTGGCGGAACTGGGCGCGGCCGGCTGGTTCGCCGGCCTGCGCCGCAGCCAGGCGAGCACGCGCGCCGGCGTGGAGTTCGCCGAACACCGCAACGGCCGCTGGAAATTCCACCCGCTGGCCGACTGGACCGACCGCGACGTCGGCCTCTACCTCAAGCGCCACGATCTTCCCTACCACCCGCTGTGGGAACAGGGCTACACCTCGATCGGCGACGTGCACACCAGTCACCGCTGGGAGCCGGGCATGGACCCGGAGGACACGCGCTTCTTCGGGCTCAAGCGTGAATGCGGCCTGCACAACATCCTTTGAGCCTTGGACTAGCCTAATCACCAGCGACTGGAGGAGAGCCACATGAACGTGACTGCGCTCGCTGCCGATACGGCCGCCACCGACCGCTTGATCGCCCCGCACGGCGGCGTGCTCAAAGACCTGTACCTGCCGTCGGCGGAAGCCGAGGCGCTCGGCGCGCGCATTGGCGACTGGCCGTCGCTGGTGCTCAACACGCGCCAGCTGTGCGACCTGGAACTGCTGCTTTCGGGCGCGTTCTCGCCGCTGGAGGGTTTTCTCGGCCGCAACGACTACAACGGCGTGGTGCAGGACATGCGCCTGGGCGACGGCACGCTATGGCCGATGCCGATCACGCTGGACGTGGACGAGGCCTTCTCGGCCAAATTGTCCATCGGTAGCGAGGTGGTGCTGCGCGACGAGGAGGGCATGCCGCTGGCGGTTCTCGAGGTTCAGGACATTTACTGGCCAGACCGGCTCCACGAGGCGCTGCGCGTGTTCGGCACCAGCGACCGCACGCACCCTGGCGTGGCCGAACTGTTCGATCGGACCGGACCGGTGTATCTGGGTGGCCGCGTGCGTGGCCTGCAGCCGCCCGCGCACCCGGATTTCGCAGAGTTGCGCGATACGCCGCGCGCGCTGCGCGCCTGGTTCGAAGCCAATGGTTGGAGCCGCATCGTCGCCTTCCAGACGCGCAACCCCATGCACCGCGCGCACCGCGAACTGACGCTGCGCGCGGCCGAGCAGGTCGGCGCCAGGCTGCTGATCCAGCCCTCGGTCGGGCGCACCAAGCCCGATGACGTCGACTACTCCACCCGCGTGCGCTGCTACCGCGCGCTGCTCTCGCACTACCCGGAGGGCCAGGCCAGGTTGTCGTTGCTGCCGCTGGCCATGCGCATGGGCGGGCCGCGCGAGGCGATGTGGCACGCGATCATCCGCAAGAACTATGGCGCCAGCCATTTCATCGTGGGGCGCGACCACGCCGGTCCGGGCAAGGACGCCAGCGGCAAGCCGTTCTATGGCCCATACGAGGCGCAGCAGCTCCTGGAGCAACACCAGGCGGAGCTCGGCATCCGGATCGTGCCATTCCCGGCCATGGTCTACGCGGTCAACCGCGATGCCTACATCCCGGCTACCGAAGTGCAGCCCGCGGACGAGGTGCGCGACATCTCCGGTACCGAACTGCGTCGGCGCCTGCGCGAAGGCAGCGAGATCCCCGACTGGTTCTCCTTCCCCGACGTGGTGAAGATCCTGCGCGAACGGCATCCACCTCCCTCCCCGTAAGGCGGCTCTTCTCCCCTTTTGGGCAGACGGATGGAGGGGCGCAGGAAGCCCCGATTGAGCACTCCTCTTTCGGAGAGGCGGACGCAAGGGCGAAGGCCAACCGCCGCCTCAGGCAGCGTCCGGAAGCGCCACGGCCCGCTCGCGCCAGTGCGGCGCCTGCGGCCATGCGTCCGGCAGCTCGTCGCCGGCCAGCACGCGCGCCACGTCCCGGCGGTCAAGATGCGGTGCGAACCGCCCGATGAACTCCAGCACGAACTCGCGTACCACCGCTTCCCGGCGCAACACGATCCACGTCGTGCATTGCGGGAACAGGTGGTCGGCCGGCAGCACGCGCAGGTCCCCGTCGGCGGCCAGCATCGCCATCTCCGCCAGCACGCCGATGCCCAGGCCCGCGCGGACGTAGGTCTTGATCAGGTCGGCGTCGCCGGCGGTCATCGCGATCTGCGGCACCAGCCCCGCGGTCTCGAACACCCGCCGCAGCGAAGACTCCGGCTTGACCGAGGAGTCGTAGCTGATCAGCGGCTCGGCGGCGAGTTCGGCCAGCGTGGGCGGCAGGGCGCGCCGCGCCAGGGCGTGGCCCGTCGGCGCGACCACCACGCGATGCCAGCGGTAGGCGGGCAGGGCGATGCCGATGGATGGCGGCGCACCGGCCGTGCTGATCACGGCCATGTCCACCCGACCGCTTTCGAGCTGGGCCAGCACGTCGGCATCCTGGCCCGGCTGCAGGTGCACGCTCACCTGAGGGTAGGACTGGTTGAGCGCCGCGATCGAGGCGGGCAGGGCAAAGCGCGCCTGGGTGTGGGTCGTGCCGATGCGCAGTTCGCCATGCGCCTCGTTGCGAAGGTTCGCGGCGATCGAGCGGATGTTGGCCGCCTCGGCCAGGATCACCCGCGCGCGTTCGAGCACCTGGCGGCCGGCGTGGGTGACCGCATCAAGGCTTTTGCCCTTGCGCACGAAAAGCTTGAAGCCAAGTTCATCCTCAAGCTGCTTGAGCTGCTTGCTGAGGCCCGGCTGGGTCGCATGCACGCGTTCGGCGGCCAGGGTGATGTTGAGCCCGGCGTCGGCGATAGCCACCAGGCAGCGGAGTTGGACCAGGGTCATGGCGGGGAATCCGTGTTCGTTCGGCAGGAGGGGTGGACGCGGACGAATCACGGGTACATCGCCCAGGCGCACCTCGGGGTGGGCCGTAGTGATTGCGTGGTGGCTGCCGTTCGCTTGACATATTTGGACGTCTATACGTCCACTGTTGTGCTGTGTCAAGGAAATGTAGCCGGCGCCCCGGTCCACATGCCGTGAAGGCATATGCCGCCGGCGACAATTCATTTGTCGCCCCCGGAGCGCCCGCCTAGCGTGATCGGACTTCCCACGCAGGCCGTCTCCTTGAAGCTCTACCCGCTGTTCGTTGACCTCTCCCATCGCGCCGTCCTGGTGGTCGGTGGCGGCGCCGTGGCCGAGCGCAAGGTGGCGGCCTTGCTGGAGGCCGGCGCGCAGGTGACGGTGAATGCGCCCGAGCTGACGCCGCTGCTGCGAGGATGGGTGGAGCAGGGCGCTCTCGCCCATCATCCGGAGCCCTTCCGGGAGGCCTGGCTCGATCGCGTCTGGCTGGTCGTCGCGGCGACGTCCGATCGGGCGACCAACGCCCTGATCGCGGAGCTGGCGGGGCTGCGGCGGTTGTTCGTCAACGTGGTGGACGATGCGCAACTGTCCAGCTTCCACGTGCCCGCGGTGATCGACCGCGCACCGCTGACCATCGCGATTTCCAGCGGCGGCCAGGCGCCGATGCTGGCGCGCCTGCTGCGCGAGCGGCTGGAGAGCCTGCTGGATCATTCGCTGGGCGCGCTGGCCACGCTAGCGGCGCGGCTGCGTCCGCGCATCCGCCTGCGCTTCACGCAAGCGGCCGCGCGACGGCGCTTCTACGAAACGCTCTTCTCCGGGCCGGTGGCGACCCTGCTGCGACAAGGGCGCGAGGCCGAGGCGCGCCGCGCGGCGGAGAGCGCACTGGCCGACGAGGAGAACACGGCTGCGGGTTCGGTGGTGCTGGTCGGCGCAGGCCCCGGCGATCCGGGGCTGCTCACCCTGCGCGGCCTGCGCGCGCTCAACGGGGCGGACGTGATCCTGCATGACCGTCTGGTCAGCGCTGACGTCCTGGCGCTGGCGCGGCGCGATGCCGAGCGCATCGAGGTCGGCAAGCAGGCAGGCCGCCACTACGTCACCCAGCAACAGATCCACGCGTTGATGCTCGAACACGCCCGCGCGGGCCGCCGCGTCGTGCGACTCAAGGGCGGCGACCCGTTCGTGTTCGGGCGCGGCGGCGAAGAGCTCGAATTCCTCCGCGCCCACGGCATCCCTTACGAGGTGGTCCCAGGCATCACCGCGGCGCTCGCCTGCGCCGCCTACGCCGGCGTGCCGCTGACCCACCGCGACCACGCCCAGTCGGTGCGCCTGCTCACCGCCCACTGCCAGGTTTCGCACGACACACTGGACTGGGCCGCACTGGCGCAGGAGAACCAGACGCTGGCCGTCTACATGGGCGTGGGCGAGCTCGCCACCCTGCAGTCGCGGCTGCTCGGGCACGGGCGCGCGCCGGCCACGCCGTTCGCCCTGGTGGAGAACGGTTCGCGCGCCGACCAGCGCGTCGTGACCGGCACGCTGGCCCAGCTCGCCGGGCGCGCCGCGGCCCATGCGGTCCGTTCACCTGCGCTGCTGATACTCGGCGAGGTCGCCACGCTGGCGGGCTCGCTGGCGTGGTTCGGCGCGCCTCCGCTGGGCGCGGGCATCGACGACTTCGGCGAAGCGGGCATGGCGGCCCGCGTTCGCCAACCGGTGCGCCAGGACGGCGTACTCGCCGCGCTCCACCAGGCATGAACCCTCGCCGGCGCATCCGCCGGTACTTCCTACGGAGTCAGTACCCATGATCTACAACAGCATCCTGGACACCATCGGCAACACGCCGATCGTCAAGCTGCACCGGCTCGCGCCGAAGAACGTCGAGCTCTACGTGAAGGTGGAGGCCTTCAATCCGGCCGGTTCGGTGAAGGATCGCCTGGCGCTGGCGATCATCCTGGATGCCGAGCAGCGCGGCACGCTCAAGCCCGGCCAGACCGTCATCGAAGCGACCTCCGGCAACACCGGCGTGGCGCTGGCGGCGGTGTGCGCGGCGCGCGGCTATCCGTTCGTGGCGGTGATGACCGAAACCTTTTCGATCGAGCGTCGCAAGCTGATCCGCGCCTACGGCGGCAAGGTCGTGCTGACGCCCGCGGCGGCCCGTGGCACCGGCATGGTCGAAAAGGCCGCCGAGCTCGCGAAGAAGTACGGCTGGTTCCTTGCCAGCCAGTTCGAGAACCCGGCCAACCCGGCCTACCACCGCAGCACGACCGCGGCCGAGATCCTGCGCGACTTCGCCGGCCGCCGGCTCGATTACTTCGTGACCGGATGGGGCACCGGCGGCACGCTGACCGGCGTCGGCGAAGTGCTCAAGGTCGCGCGGCCGGAAGTGAAGATCATCGCCAGCGAGCCGGCTGGAGCGGCCTTGCTGTCGGGCAAGGAATGGCAGCCGCACAAGATCCAGGGCTGGACGCCCGACTTCGTCCCGGGCGTGCTCAATCGCGAAGTGGTCGATGAGATCCTGCCGGTGGACGACACGGTCGCCCGAGACACCTCGCGCAAGCTGGCGGAGCAGGAAGGCATCTTCGTGGGCCTCTCCTCCGGCGCCACGCTGGCGGCGGCGCTGCAGGCGGCCAAGGGCGCGCCGGAAGGCTCGGTGCTGCTGGCGATGCTGCCGGACACCGGCGAGCGTTACCTGTCGACGTTTCTGTTCGAGGGCGTCAACGAGGGCTCCGATGAAGTGGAGGCGGCGGGGTCGTCGCTGGCCGCCAAGGCCACTGCGGCCTGAGTCGCGTCGCCCCTGTGCGCGCCAGGGCTTGAACCCTCTCCCGTCCGGGAGAGGGCAGGGTGAGGGGCCGGGGCTCGTCCGACTGATCGGGCATGCGAAAAGCAGCGGCGCAAAGCTCCACAGGGGAGCGGCCTACTCCGCAAGAACCGCCGCTCACCCCAACCCTCTCCCTTGAGGGGTGAGGGAGCAGGTTTGCAGGAACGTGTTGCTTCGCGTGATTGCTGGTATTTCAGGCCGCGCGGCGTCCGCGTGCCTTGACGCTGTGCGCCCCAAGCTCCCACTGGTCGATCAGCTTGCGCCCCACGTGGGCCAGCGCTTCGATCGCCGGCAGCAGTTCGCGCCCCAGTGGCGTGAGCGCGTATTCGGCCGACGGCGGCGAGGTATCGAGCACGCGCCTGGTCACCAGCCCACGGGACTCCAGTTCGCGCAGCCTGGCGCTGAGGACGCGCGCGGAGATGCGCGGGATGTCGTGGCGCAACTCGCCGAAGCGCCGCGGTTCGGCGCTCAGGTACCAGATCACGTTGGGTGCCCAGGCCCCGCGCAGCAGCGTCAGGCTCTCGGTCAGCGGGCACGCCGGCGGCGGCGCGGCGACTTTGCTCTTGCGTACGGGCAGGCCCATGAGAGTGTCCTCGGTAACCGTGGGGATACCACATTCTGGCACTAATCCCTGGTTAGGTGGTATCCAACAGTAACTTCGTGCGGCTAGGATGCGCGGCACGTCCAAGGACGTCCCACCCCCACGAAGGAGAGTCACCCATGAAGCTCTACTACATGCCCGGCGCCTGCTCGCTTTCCCCGCACATCGTCGCGCGCGAGGCCGGCATCGACCTTCAGCTGGTGAAGGTCGACGGCAAGACCAAGCGCACGGAAAACGGCGACGACTTCCTGGCGATCAACCCCAAGGGCTACGTGCCCGCGCTGGAGCTGGACGACGGCCAGCTGCTGACCGAAGGCCCGGCGATCGTGCAGTACCTGGCCGACCTCAAGCCCGCCTCGGGCCTGGCGCCCGCCAACGGCACGCTGGCGCGCTACCGCCTGCAGGAAGTGCTCGGCTACATCAACTCCGAGATCCACAAGTCCTACAGCCCGCTGTTCAAGCCGGAGACCCCCGAGGCGACGCGGCAGGAGCGCAAGGACTACCTGCGCAAGCGCTATGCCCTGATCGAAAGCGCCCTGGCGACCCATCCGTGGCTGCTCGGCGACCGCTTCACCGCGGCCGACGCCTACCTGTTCACGGTGACCAACTGGGCAAAGCACGTGGACCTGGACCTGTCCGACTTCCCGGCCATCCAGGCGTTCCAGCACCGCATGCTGGAGCGACCGGCGGTGCAGGAGGTGATGGATGCCGAAGGCCTCGCCCGCCGCGCTGCGGCCGCGTGAGCCACGCCCGCGCTGCGGCCCGTTGCCGGGGCGCGTCACAAGCGGCTACCGGCTGCCGGTAGCCGCTTGCCGAACTCGCGTACCAGCCAGTCGATGAATACCCGCACCCGCGGCGACAGTTGCCGGTTGTGCGGGTAGAGCAACGAGACGGGCGTCGGTGTCGGCGGGAAGTCGGGCAGTACGTTGACCAGGCGCCCCGCGGCCAGATCCTCTTCCACGTGATAGCGCGGCACCTGGACCAGTCCCAGGCCCAGCCGAGCGGCAGCAATGTAGGTGTCCGCACCGGCGACCGTGAGCGTCGCCGGCAGGTGTACGTGGCGGACGCTGCCGGCCACGACGAATTCCAGCGGCAGCACCGCACCGATGGCGGAGGAGACGAAGCCGACCGCACGGTGCCCGTCCAACCCCTCGATGCCGTCGGGCGTACCGTGCCGCGCCAGGTAGTCCGGACTGGCGCAGGTGACTTCCTCCAGCAGGGCCAGGCGCCGGCCGACCATTGCGCTGTCGTGCAGGTCGCCCACGCGCAGCACGCAGTCCACGCCCTCGCGCACCAGATCAACCAACCGGTCGCCCTCGCCGATGTGCAACTGCAGTTGCGGATGGTCGGCGAGAAACTGCGGCAGCGCGGGCAGCACGAAGTGGCGCGCCAGCGTGCCCTGTACGTCGACCCGCAACTGGCCGCGCGGCTTGGCGCCGCTGAAGGCCGCCTCGGCATCCTCCACCTCGTCCAGGATCGCGATGCAGCGGCGGTAGTACGCCTCGCCGTCGAGCGTGGGACGCACCTGACGAGTGGTGCGCTGGAGCAGCCGCACGCCCAGCCGTGCCTCCAGTTGCTTGATCGCCTGGGTCGCGGTGGAGCGCAGCAGCCCCAGGTCCTGCGCCGCCAGCGTGAAGCTGCGCCGCTCCACGATGCGGGTGAAAAGGCGCATCACGTCCAGCCGGTCCATGCACCACCATTGTTCGTGTGAGACGAAAAGTGTTGCAAAAATAACATGGATTATTTCCATGTGGCGAAAGAGGATGCTTTCCCCACGCCGGCGCGGTGCCGGCCCTGGAGACATCCCATGAGCACACAGCAACAGAAGGTCGCCCTGGTCACGGGCGCATCCCGCGGCATCGGCGCCGCGATCGCCGAGCGCCTCGCACGAGACGGTTTCAGGGTGGTGGTCAACTACGCCGGCGACGCCGCGCCGGCGGAGGCATTGGTGCGCAGCATCGAGCAGGCCGGCGGCAAGGCGGTGGCTGCCCAGGCGGACGTCGGCGATGCCACCGCGGTGCGCCGCCTCTTCGACGCCGCCGAGGCCGCGTTCGGCGGCGTGGACGTGCTGGTCAACAACGCCGGCATCATGAACCTCGCCCCGATCGCCGAGACAGACGACGCCAGCTTCGACCGCCACATCGCGGTCAACCTGCGTGGCACCTTCAACACCCTGCGCGAGGCGGCCCGGCGCATGCATGAGGGCGGCCGCATCATCAACCTGTCCTCCAGCACGGTCGGCCTGCTGATGCCCAGCTACGGGGTCTACGCCGCGACCAAGGCCGCGGTGGAGGCCATGACAGGCGTGCTGGCGAAGGAACTGCGCGGGCGCGGCATCACGGTCAACGCGGTGGCGCCCGGCCCGACCGCTACGCGGCTGTTCCTCGACGGCAAGTCGCCCGAACTCGTCGACCACCTTGCCAAGCTCGCGCCGCTGGAACGCCTGGGCCAGCCGGAGGACATCGCCGCCGTGGTCGCGTTCCTGGCCGGTCCCGATGGTGGCTGGATCAACGGCCAGACGCTTCGCGCCAACGGCGGCATCGTCTGAAATTCATAGCGGGAGTACCAACATGAAACAGGTCATCCTCATCACCGGCGCATCCAGCGGCTTCGGCGCACTGGCTGCCCGGGCCCTGGCGCGCGCCGGCCACACCGTCTACGCCAGCATGCGCGAGACCGCCGGCCGCAATGCGCCGCAGGTAGAGTCGGCACGCCGCCACGCCGAAGAACACGGCGTGGACCTTCGCACCATCGAACTTGACATCGCCTCGGAGGCCTCCTGCGAGGCCGCAGTGGAGCAGATCGTCGCCGCGCAGGGACGGCTGGACGTGATCGTGCACAACGCTGGGCACATGGCGTTCGGACCGGCCGAGGCGTTCACGCCGGAGCAGTTCGCGCAGCTCTACGACACCAACGTGCTCGGCGCCCAGCGCGTGAACCGCGCGGCGCTGCCGGCGCTGCGGCGGCAGGGGCGGGGACTGCTGGTGTGGGTATCCAGCAGCAGCGCGCGCGGCGGCACGCCGCCGTACCTGGCGCCGTACTTCGCCGCCAAGGCGGCCATGGACGCGCTTGCGGTGAGCTATGCCGGTGAACTGGCGCGCTGGGGCATCGAGACCTCGATCATCGTGCCGGGGGCGTTCACCCAGGGGACCAACCATTTCCTCCATGCCGGCAAGCCGGCGGATGCGGCGCGCGCCGCGGAGTACGACGGCGGTCCCTATGCCGGTCTGCCTGAGCAGGCGCTGCAGGGGCTCGCTTCACTGGAGCCCGCGGATGCCGACGCGGGCGAAGTGGCCGAGGCGATCGCCCGGGTGGTCGATGCACCGTTCGGCCGGCGGCCGTTCCGTGTGCACGTCGATCCGTCGCAGGACGGCGCCGAGATCGTCAACGGCATGGCCGACCGCGTGCGTGCCGAGCTGCTGCGGCGTATCGGCCTGGAGGATCTGCTGCATCCGCGCTGCAGGGCGGCCTGACCACCGGCGACAGCGCGAAGCCGGCGCCATGGCGCCGGCGCAACCTGCCACGGGTTTCAGATCTCCCGCGCCAGCGGCTCGGCCAGTCCGACGTAACCGCCCGGCGTCAGGTCGAGCAGGCGTTGCCTGGCTTCGGCCGGCAGCGCCAGCCCTTCGATGAAGGTGCGCATCGACTCCCGCGTGATGCCCTGGCCGCGCGTCAGCGCCTTCAACTGCTCGTACGGCTCTGGCAATCCGTACCGGCGCATCACCGTCTGCACCGCCTCGGCCAGCACTTCCCAGCTCGCGTCGAGATCGGCGGCGAGCCGCTCGGCGTTCACGGTCAGCTTGCCCAGGCCCTTCTGCAGCGATTCCAGCGCCACCAGCGTGTGCCCGAACGCGGTGCCCAGCGCGCGCAGCACGGTCGAATCGGTGAGGTCTCGCTGCCACCGGCTGATCGGCAGCTTCTCGGCGAAATGCCCCAGCAACGCGTTGGCGAGGCCGAAGTTGCCCTCGGCATTCTCGAAGTCGATCGGGTTGACCTTGTGCGGCATGGTCGAGGAGCCGACCTCGCCCGCCTTCAATGACTGCTTGAAGTAACCCAGCGAGATGTAGCCCCAGATGTCGCGCGCCAGGTCTATCAGGATGATGTTGGCCCGCCGCACCGCGTCGCAGTACTCGGCCACGCCGTCATGCGGTTCGATCTGCGTGG
Organism: Frateuria edaphi; assembly: GCF_021117405.1. NCBI lineage: Bacteria > Pseudomonadati > Pseudomonadota > Gammaproteobacteria > Lysobacterales > Rhodanobacteraceae > Frateuria > Frateuria edaphi. Next base: position 2,048,283 of record NZ_CP088251.1, on the reverse strand, counting down.
TATAGGCGTTGTAGTCGAGCCCCAGGCTTTCCACGAAGCGCCGCGAGAACGCGCGCCAGTCCAGCTCGGGGTAGGTGATCGCATGGGCGTTGTAGTTGCCCACCGCGCCGTTGATCTTGCCGGGGATCTCCAGGCCCGCCAGCTGCGCGCGCTGGCGCTGCAGGCGCGCCACCACGTTGGCCAGCTCCTTGCCCAGCGTGCTCGGCGAGGCGGTCTGGCCGTGCGTGCGCGAGAGCATCGGCAGGCCGGCGTTGGCGTGCGCCATCTCGCGCAGGCGGGCGATGATCCGGTCGAACATCGGCAGCAGCACGCCCTCGCGCGCATCGCGCAGCATCAGCGCGTAGGACAGGTTGTTGATGTCCTCGCTGGTGCAGGCGAAGTGCACGAACTCCTTGGCCTGCGCCAGCGCAGGATCAGCGCCGATGCGCTCCTTGATGAAGTACTCGATCGCCTTGACGTCGTGATTGGTGGTCGCCTCGATCGCCTTCACGCGTTCGCCGTCGGCCACGCTGAAGTCATTGGCGATGGCGCGCAGCTGGTCGACCTGGGCGCCGGAGAAGGGCGGCAGTTCGACGATGGCGCCCTCGGCGGCCAGCGCCAGCAACCATTCGATTTCCACCTGCACGCGCCGGTGCATCAGGCCGAATTCGCTGAAGATCGGGCGCAGCGTCTCGACCTTGCCGGCATAACGGCCATCCAGCGGCGACAGGGCGGTAAGGGCGTGGGTGGACATCGGGGCAGGTTCCGGCAAGGGGAAAACGCGGCATTTTACATCCCGCCGAACACCACGCCGCACCGGCAAGCGCGACGTCTTGCTCCATGTCATTGCCATCGGGCCGACAGGGGCGCATCTATAGTCCTTTGGACTACGCACAGGAACCCGCCATGGCCGACTACCGCACCGAACACGACAGCATGGGCGAACTCAAGGTCCCCGCCGACGGGCTCTACGGCGCGCAGACCCAGCGCGCGATCGACAACTTCCCGATCTCCGGCCTCGCGCTGCCGCGCGAGTTCATCCGCGCGCTGGGCTTGATCAAGGCGGCCGCGGCGGCCGCCAACCTGGCGCTCGGCCACCTGAAAAAGGGACAGGCCGCGGCGATCCGCAAGGCCGCGCTGGCGGTAGCCGAAGGGCGGTACGACGCCCAATTCCCGATCGACGTGTTCCAGACCGGCTCGGGCACCAGCACCAACATGAACGCCAACGAGGTGATCGCCCACCTCGCCGCGCAGGGCGGCGCGAAGGTGCACCCCAATGACCACGTCAATTACGGCCAGAGCTCCAACGACGTCATCCCGACGGCCATCCACGTGAGCGCCACGCTGGCCACCAGCGAACGCCTGGTGCCGGCGCTCAGGCACCTGAAGAAGACCATCGACAAGCGCGCCCGCGAGCTGAAGAACGTGCCAAAGACCGGCCGTACCCACCTGATGGACGCGATGCCGGTGACCTTCGGCCAGGAGCTCTCCGGCTGGTCCGCGCAGATCGGTTCGGCCATCGAGCGGATCGAGGATGCGCTCAAGCGCATGCGCCGTCTGCCCCAGGGCGGCACCGCGGTCGGCACCGGCATCAATGCCGATCCGACGTTCGGCCCGGCGGTGGCGCGCGAACTGAAGACGCTCACTGGCGTGCGCTTCGAGTCTGCCGAGAACTTCTTCGAAGGCATGGCCTCGCAGGACGCGGCGGTCGAACTCTCCGGCGCGCTCAAGACGCTGGCCGTCGCGCTGATGAAGATCGCCAACGACCTGCGCTGGATGAACTCCGGTCCCCTGGCCGGCCTTGCCGAGATCGAACTTCCCGCGCTGCAGCCGGGCTCCTCGATCATGCCCGGCAAGGTCAATCCGGTGATCCCGGAAGCCACCGCCATGGTCGCCGCGCAAGTGATAGGCAACGATGCGGCAATCACCGTCGGTGGCCAGTCCGGCAACTTCCAGCTCAACGTGATGCTGCCGATGATCGCCTACAACCTGCTGCAGTCGATCGACATCCTGGGCAACGTCAGCCGCCTGCTCGCCGACAAGGCCATCGCCGGCTTCAAGGTCAACCGCGAGCGCGTCAACCAGGCGCTGGCGATGAACCCGATCCTGGTCACCGCGCTCAACCCGGTGATCGGCTACGAGAACGGCGCCGCCACCGCCAAGCAGGCCTACAAGGAGAAGCGCCCGATCATGGACGTGGCGCTGGAGACCACGGGGCTGTCGAAGGACGAGTTGAAGAAGCTGCTCGATCCCACGGCACTGACGCGCGGTGGCATCCACGGCGAGTGATCTTCTGCACGGCACGGCTTGTTACCGGCTGGGAAGTGGGGGCGGCTCAATGGCCGCCCCGTTCAACGCCTACGGGTGGAACCAGGCGTGCTTGTCCGCCACGCCGTTGGTGACGTTCCTCGCGGTCTTGTTGCGCAGGTCGATCATTCGCACCCACTGGTTGTTGCCCACCTGGTCCACCAACAGGCGCGTGCCGTCCCAGGACCAGTCCGAAATGGAGGTGATGGTGACGTCCGGGTTGACCTGTGTGGGTGCCAGATGGATGTTGCTTCCATCGGCGCGCATGATCTTGATGCGCGCGTGGGGGTAGTCGGTCAGAGTGTCGCGGAAGGCGACCTTCGAGCCATCGGGCGAGTACACCGGGTCCATGCCCTGGGACTGGATCGTGGTGCGGGTGTTGGATGCGAAATCCACTGCCTCCATGGGGTTGCCCGTATACACGCCATGCTGATTGTCGGGAGCGATCGCCAGGTACCGCTCGTGGGAGTTGTTGAAGACCTGACTGGTGAGCTTGACGGCCGAGCCGGTCGTAACGTTCACCCGGTAGACGGTCGAGTACCAGATCTCCGGCTCGAGCCCGCCCTCGTCGCCAGCAGCCTCGATCAGGACGCCATTGCCGCTCGGGGTCCAGTGGAACAAAGTGAGCACGATTCCGCCGTGCTGCCCGGACTCGTGCGGAGGGCAGAAGACCACGTGCTGTTGCGTGCCATCGGGGCGCACCGTGGCGAGGCAACCACCCTGGACAAAGGCGATGACCCCATTTGGCCCCCACGAGGGCTGTGAATGCCGGCCATCGCCGGTCGTGACCTGATGCAGCGAACCGCCTTGACGATTGACCACGTAAAGCTGCGAGTTGTAGGCGGAATCGCCGCTCGCCTGCTGGACTTTCTCGTAAACGACCGAGGCGCCGCCGGGTGACCAGTCGGCGCCATGAATGTCGAATCCGTAGGTCACCGGGGCCAGTGTCACCACGTTCTGGCCCGAGGGCTGTACGCGGTAGAGCTCGCTCCCGTGCGCGGAATCGAAGCGGAACATCGTCCGCGTGAACAGAATCGACGCGGTGGAGGTCTGTGCGACCGCGGATGACGCGCCCAGGGCAGTGAGCAGAAGCGCACAGATGGAGCCGGCAAGCTTGTTGGTTTTCATGGGTGATGCTCCCTGACGGTAGTCCCCCTGATTCGGGATCCGAGTAGACGAGGTCCGGCCCGCGGACGCGATCGGCACGGATGTTCTGGCGAGCGGGTGGGGCGGCCGCGCGGCCCCCCGGTCAGTCGCTTACGGATGGAACCATGCATATTCGGCAGCAGTACCCTTGGTGACGTTCCGCGCGCTGTTGTCGCGCAGGTCGATCATGTGCAGCCAGCGGTCGTCGCCCACCTGGTCCACCAGCACGCGTGTGCTGTCCCACGACCAGTCTGCGACCGCGGTGTAGGTGAGAAGCGGGTTCGCGTCCGACGTCAGCTGGCGCAGATGGCTCCCGTCGGGGTGGATCAGGTAGACGTTCGAGTAATACGGGGAACCGTTCGTCTCGTTCCTGAGGAAGGCCACCTTCCTGCCGTCCGGCGCGTAGACCGGGTCGTAGCCGCCCACCGGCAACGCTGTGACGGTGTTGCTGGCGAAGTCGATCGAGTACAGCGGGTCGCCGTCGTACACCCCGTGCGTGCCATCGGGCGAGATGGCCAGCTTCCGAATCTGGTCGCTGTCGAACACCTGATTGGCCAGCTCCACGGCCGCGCCGGTGGAGACGTTGACCCGGTAGACATTCGAGTACCACTTCTCCGGTTCCAGCCCGCCCTGCTCGGCGCCGACCGCGACCAGGACGCTATTGCCGTCGGTTGTCCACCGGGCAATCGAGAGCGAGAGGTTCAGTGCCGTCCCAGGCTGAGTCGGTGGGCAAAAGACGATGTGCTGGTTCATGCCGTTGGCGCGCACTGTGCCAAGGCACTGGATCCGCCGGTTGGTGGCGACGTACGCGATGGTCCCGCTGTTGGGCGCCCACAAGGGCTGTTCGGGCCTGCTCGCGCCGCTGGTGATCTGGCGCGGAGAGCTGCCCTGGCGGTCGACCACGTAGAGCTGCGTGCCGTCACTGTTCCTGACTTCGAAGACGGCGGAGGCACCCGTGGGCGACCAACTGCTGGCGGTGATGTCCGTTCCGTACGTGACCGGCATCAGGAGCGCCAGGTCCGACCCGGAGGGCCTGACACGGTAGAGCTGGCTCCCATGCGTGCCGTCGACTGCCCGGTAGAGGGTCCGGGTGAACAGGATCGAGGCGGTGGAGCTTTGCGCAAACGCGGAAGAAGCGCCCAGGGCAGTGAGCAGAAGGGCACAGATGGAGCCTGCAAGCTTGTTGGTTTTCATGGGTAGTGCTCCCAGACGGTAGTCCCCCTGATTCGGGTCGTGCGGTCGGGTCCGGGCCCGCGAATGCGGGCTCCCCTGTCGGGCGGGATCGTCACGGGTGTTCTGGCGAAAGCTCGGTGGGGGCGGCTGGGCCGCCGCCCCCGGCAAGCGGCTTACGGATGGAACCAGGCGCGCTTGGCCGCGACGCCGTTGGTGACGTTCCTGGACGTCTTGGTGCGCAAGTCGATCATCCGCACCCACTGGTTGTTGCCTACCTGGTTGAACAACAGGCGCGTTCCATCAGCCGACCAGGTGGAGATGGAAGGGATGTAGACATCGGGATTCGTCGTCTGGGCAGGCGCCGGATGAACGTTGCTTCCATCGGCACGCATGATGTAGATGCGCAGGTTTTCGTCGGGGTTGCTTGGATCGTTGGAGTGGAGAAAAGCGATCTTCGAGCCGTCCGGAGAATACGTCGGGTTCGCGCCGCCGGCCGGCAATGGAGTGACGCTGTTGCTCGCGAAGTCGAGGGCCAGCATGGGGCTCCCGCCGTACACCCCGTGTTGGCCATCGGGCGCGATGGTCAAGTCGCCTCCGCCGCTTTCGAACACCTGCGCGGCGAGCTTGGTGGCAAAGCCAGTGGAAACGTTGACCCGGTAGACGGTCGAAAAAAGCAACTCCGGTTCCAGTCCGCCCTCGTCGCCGCTGGCCTCGATCAGGACACCGTTGCCGCTGGCGGTCCATTGGAACAAGTGGAGCGGATAGCTGGTGCGCTGTCCGGATTCATGCGGAGGGCAGAAGACGATGTGCTGTTGCGTGCCGTCGGCCCGGACGGCGCCCAGGCAGCCCCCGTTGACGAAGGCGATGATGCCGTTGGGTCCCCACAAGGGGTGGGAGTGCTCGCCGTTCCCTGTGGTGAGCTGGCGCGGCGAGCCGCCTTGCCGATTGACCACATACAGTTGCCAGCCGCTGTAGGAATCGTTCGCTTCCCGCGCGAGCGCCTCGAACACTACAGAACTGCCACCGGGCGACCAACCGGGGTTCTGGATGTCGACGCCGTAAGTGACCGGCACCAGCGTCGTCAGGTTCTGGCCGGACGGTTGGACACGGTAGAGCTGGCTGCCGTGGGCGCCGTCGAAACGGTAGATGGGTCGGGTGACGAGGATCGAGGCGGTGGCGGTCTGTGCGGCGGCGGCGGTCGACACGCCCAGGGCGGTGAGCAGAAGGGCACAGATGGAGCCGGCAAGCTTATGGTTTTTCATGGGTGATGCTCCTGACGGAAGTCCCCCTGGTTCGGCTCGGTGCGGTCTGGTCCCGCCCGCTGGAAACGCGGGCTCCCTGTCGGGCTCGATCGCCACGGGTGTTCTGGCGGCGCGGAATAATGCTTCAGTTTTCGTGAGCGTTTTGCGTACGTTCATGTTCAGCTCGCTGTCTAGGCAGTTTTCGGCCGAGCGGCTGCCTGGCGGGCGGAGGCGTGGTTCCGCGCCCCTGCGAGCAAGTATTGGTGCACAAGGAATACGCGCCGGTCGGCCGGCACATCACGCGTGGCTGAGGGCCACCTTCAATGGAAGGGTTCGATGACAGCGATCGCCATGGCAGAACCGGCGATCAGGCCGCCGCGGGCCTAGCGGTCGTCACCCTTGGCGATCGTACGGTCACCCGTGCGCCCGGCCGGCACCACGTGCCAGCCCGGTGCGGGTTTCATCGTCCAGCCTTGGCCGCGCAGCGTGCCGCTCGTGGCGTCGCCCGCGGGCGCGGCCACGGTCAACAGCGTCCAGTCGGGAGCCATCAGTGCGCCGCCATCGACAGTGATCGACCCCCAGTCGTCGATCACCTGCATGGTCGGATACACCGTCCCGGCATCACCCAGCGGCATCAAATTGCTCGGGTTGAACTGCACCTTCATGTGCTTGAGCGGCAGCTTCAGCACCGGCCCGGTCACCAGTTGCGCGGTGTACTTCGCCGCTTGCCGCGCTCGGGCCTCGGCACGCGCGTGTTCGCTGGCGAGGAGGGCAGGGCCGCCATAGCGCGCGGCCAGCTTCCCGACATCCGGCGTGGCGCGCATGTCGACGTGCAACGCCTCGGCCAGCATTCGCGCGGGCGATCCGCCCTTGACGATCGCCTTGCGCCACCCCGGCCGGTAGCGATCGAGCAGGATCCCGTACGCCGGTCCGCTCGGGTAGGCGAACGATCGCGCGAACGTCGAATCGTTATTCGGATGCCAGGTGAGGTCCCAGTGCGCCATCGCCACCTGCTCGGCCGGCGTGCGGTTGCCGACCATCACGCCGGTGTATTCGGCCAGGCCTTCGTTGCGCTCCAGCGCGGTCTCGGCCTGCTCGGCCTCGGGAAACTTCTGGTAGCGCGCGGCGCGAAACGCCAGCGCATCGGCGGCTCGCGCGCGGCGTTCCGCATCGGTCTTCGCCGCCAGTGCGGCATCCAGCGCGCGCCACTCCAGTTGCACCGTGTAGCGGCCTTCCAGCGTGTCCATGTGGGGGCTGTCGCGACCAGCCAGGGGCAGGCCCAGGCTGTCCTGGATACGGTGGAAGGCTTCGTGCGCCATCACCGTGTGCCGTAGCGCGGCGTCTTCCTTCAGCGGCCAAAGCATTTCCGTCCAGCGCACCCCGGCCCACGCCACCGCGGTGTTGGCGATGGCCTGGTCCGGCGGCAACTGACCCACGTACACGCCGCCTTCGGCGCGCAGCCGACCCTCGGCATCCGCCTGGTTGGCCACCACCTGGCGCGTGACCGGGTCCACCAGCAGGGTCGGGCCGCACAGCGACTTGCCCCACAGGCGGCCACCGTCGGCGTGGCAAAGCTGCGCAGCTTCCTTGAAATAGCGGCCGGCGAGGGCGGGATCGATGGCCCGCGCATCGGCACCCATCGCGGCGGGTGCCAGGGCCATCAGCACGAAGCAGGGCAAAGCGGACCGAAGCAACATGCGTGTCTCCCGGGCAGGAACGATCGACAGCTTGCCCGCCGAGTCTATCGCCGCGCCCGCCTCGCACACGTGCCGGCGGTCACCCCGCGCGGCCGGGAAAGCCGCCCCGGGCACGCTGGCTATACTCGGCCATCTGCCTCAAGGAGACCGGCCATGAACGCCCCCACCCGCATCGACACCACCCGCACCATCCGCGCCCCGCGCGGCACCGAGCTGACCTGCAAGAGCTGGCTCACCGAGGCGCCGTTCCGGATGATCCAGAACAACCTCGACCCCGAGGTGGCGGAGAACCCGGCGGAGCTGGTCGTCTACGGCGGCATCGGCCGCGCCGCGCGCAACTGGGAATGCTTCGACGCCATCCTGCGCTCCCTGCGCGAGCTCAACGACGACGAAACCCTGCTGGTGCAGTCCGGCAAGCCGGTCGGCGTGTTCCCGACCCACGCCGACGCCCCGCGTGTGCTCATTGCCAATTCCAACCTGGTGCCGGCCTGGGCCAACTGGGAGCACTTCAACGAGCTCGATAAGAAGGGCCTGATGATGTACGGCCAGATGACGGCCGGCAGCTGGATCTACATCGGCTCGCAGGGCATCGTGCAGGGCACCTACGAGACCTTCGTGGAGATGGGCCGCCAGCACTACAACGGCAGCCTCAAGGGCAAGTGGATCCTCACCGCGGGCTTAGGCGGCATGGGCGGCGCGCAGCCGCTGGCCGCGAGCCTCGCCGGCGCATGCTCGCTGACCATCGAATGCCAGCAGAGCCGCATCGACTTCCGCCTGAAGACCCGCTACGTCGACGAGCAGGCCACCGACCTGGACGACGCGCTGGCGCGCATCGAGAAGTACACCAAGGCGGGCGAAGCCAAATCCATCGCGTTGCTGGGCAACGCGGCCGACGTGCTGCCCGAGCTGGTGCGCCGCGGCGTCCGCCCCGACGCCGTCACCGACCAGACCAGCGCGCACGACCCGGTCAACGGCTACCTGCCGCTCGGCTGGACGGTGGAGCAGTGGTTCGAGCGCCGCAAGAGCGACCCCAACGGCACCCGCGACGCCGCCAAGCGCTCGATGAAGCAGCACGTGGAAGCCATGCTCGCCTTCCACGCCAAGGGCATCCCCACCTTCGACTACGGCAACAACATCCGCCAGATGGCCAAGGACGAAGGCTGCGAGAACGCCTTCGCCTTCCCCGGCTTCGTGCCCGCCTTCGTGCGCCCGCTATTCTGCCGCGGCATCGGCCCGTTCCGCTGGGTGGCGCTCTCGGGTGACCCGGAGGACATCTACAAGACCGATCAGAAGGTCAAGGAGCTGATTCCGGACGACAAGCACCTGCACAACTGGCTGGACATGGCCAGGGAGCGGATCAGCTTCCAGGGGTTGCCGGCGCGGATCTGCTGGGTGGGGCTGGGGCAGCGGCACAAGCTGGGGCTGGCGTTCAATGAGATGGTGCGGAAGGGGGAGTTGAAGGCGCCTGTCGTCATTGGACGCGATCACCTGGATTCGGGGTCGGTGGCGAGTCCGAATCGGGAGACCGAGGCGATGAAGGATGGGAGCGATGCGGTGTCGGATTGGCCGTTGCTCAATGCGATGCTCAATACCGCGGGTGGCGCGACTTGGGTGTCGCTGCATCACGGTGGTGGCGTGGGGATGGGGTACTCGCAACACAGCGGTGTCGTGATCGTTTGCGACGGCAGCGAGGCGGCTGACAAGCGGATTGCGCGAGTGCTTTGGAATGATCCGGGCACCGGGGTGATGCGGCATGCGGATGCGGGGTATGAGATTGCGGTCGAGTGCGCGAGGGAGCAAGGGTTGAAGCTGCCGATGATCTGATTGGCAGTTCGTCTAAATTTGACGCAAGGTAGTCCCCGCGTTTGCTCTCAGGGAGTTGAGCATGTCCTTGTACATACGAAACATCGAGATCCGAAATTTTCGATCAGTAAGAAATCTCGTACTAAAGCCGAACTCGCTTTCAGTTTTAGTAGGTAAAAACGATTCGGGTAAGTCGAATGTACTTCGCGCCCTCAACTTGTTTTTTAATGGGAGAATCGGAGCGCTCGACAGTTTCAACTTCGACACCGATCACAATATCTATAACAAGCCTAACCGTCGGGCTAGAGAGGTTTCGATTAAGCTCGAGATCGACTTGCCGGGAAGCTACAGACGCGTGAATGGTGATTACGTTGTTTGGGAAAAGCGCTGGCGCTCGGATGGGCTATTTCATAGCAGCTATATGGGCAGGAGAGATGTCGCTGGTCCCCGAGGAGGGGTGGGGTTCGAAGAAATCGAAATTCCTGACCGGTCTAACGTACACGGCCTCTTGCGAAATATAAATTACGTGTACGTGCCTGCTATCAAAGATCCTGAATATTTTTCGGAGCTGCGGGCCAGCATTTACAACGTAATTTCCGAAGTTGCAGACCGACAGTTCAGAAACTCCAGTCGTGACTTTGAGCGCTCGATTTCCACTCAGCTGCAAGACCTAACTAACCAGATCGCAAGATCGCTAGGATTTCAGTCCCGCCTAGCGTTACCTAAGGATCTAAGTCATATTTTTGAAAGCCTTGATTTTTTGAGTGAGTCAGACAGCATCTCTCTCGATGCACGAGGTGACGGCGTTAAGGCGCGACACATACCTCTCATCCTAAAATTCATGGCAGACAAAAAACGTGGTTTGCAAGGGCGTGGCGCTCAACCTCATACCTTCATATGGGGATACGAAGAGCCGGAAAACAGCTTGGAACTCGCGAGCTGTGTCGAACTTGCTGACCAGTTCTTGGATTTTCTGGATGAGGGGATCTCGCAGGTTTTTCTTACCACGCACTCACCGGTTTTCTACAACCTACACCGCAAGCAGGAGGAGGATGATGACTGGATCAACATCCATCACATGTTCCGCGATGTTGGTGAAGAAGGGACCAAGGAGGCAGCAGAACTGAGCGATCTAGATGAGCGGATGGGCACTATGACGCTCTTTTCCCCTCTGGTCGCAGATTTAGAGGACAGAGTTCGCAGGCAAGAAAAGGCGAAGGCCTCAGTCGAAAGGCTTGCTGCCGCTCGCAGGCGGAAAATATTTGTGGAAGGCCCATCCGACAAAATTCTCATTGAAAAGGCGCTTCAGGTATTCGCTCCTGACTATGCTGCACAAGTTGACGTTGAAACCAGGGAAAGTGCTGGCATCAACTATGTGATCGACATGCTCCGATCTTGGCGAAGCAAGGCAAAGCATGATCCTGAAATTCCCAAGGCGGCTGGATTGCTCGATTTGGACGAGGACGCACGGGTGGCGGCGACAGAGTGGAACAAGGTTCCGGACAACATAAAATCTGCAAAATGTTTTAAGCTTCCAACGCCGCCGCATATTTTGCCAGCTATAAACGCTGGCTTCCGAATACCCGTTGTACTGGAAACCCTATACGATAAGCCCGCTTGGGAATGGGCTGAGCGGAGTGGACACTTGGTTGATAGAGATAAGACGAGTGTTGTCCCTGTGGCGCTTACTAACAGAATCATCGACGGACAGACCGCGCTCGACGACCACCTTAATCCCGCTTGGTCCATATATGTAAAGAAGGAGTTTGCGCAGCACGGCAAACGGCCAATGGCACGTTTTCTTGCGAATTTGCCAGAAGCTTCGTTCCGCCAACGGTTCGCATTTCTTGAGGGTACCTTGGGCTCGATCACATCCTACATTTTTGCCGCCGAGGGTAATGTAGGGCAGGAAGATTGACTAACCTCTTTCTCGATCAGACTGGCAACAAGGGATGGGGGGAAACGCAACAAAGAGGGACGCAATTAAGGTGGGATAATTGCCTCCGGCGCCTTCAGGGTGGGCGTAATTTTTTTTGATTGGGTTAACCGGAGTCGGATAACCCGGGTCAGAGCTTTTTTTTAACGCCAGAGCAGAGGCGGGTTCACCTATCGCACTTATTAGAAATCGAGAGCTGGACCTGATCCCGTTCCCGTCGTTCTTGACTACTCCAGCTTTTCTGGTGTCGGGTTTTCTTATAAACGTTTTCGTTGAGTGGGAACCATGGATCGTCGACATCAAGTTTTCATATCGTCCACGTTCTCCGATCTTAAGCAGGAGAGGGCAGAGGTTGTGCAAGCTTTGCTCGAGCTGGATTGCTTTCCAGCTGGGATGGAGATCTTTCCAGCAACCAGCGAAGGTGCATGGGATTTGATTAAGGGTGTAATTGATGATTCAGATTACTACTTGTTGGTAGTTGGCGGTCGTTATGGTTCAACCGAGATGAGCGGGTTAAGCTACACCGAAAAAGAATATGATTACGCTGTATCGATCGGGAAGCCGATTGTTGCCTTTTTACATGGAAATCCCGGGGCTATCTCTTTAGAAAGGTCTGAGCAATCAGAGGCAGGAAGAGAACGCCTGGCGGCCTTTAGGTCCCGTGTGGAGGCCGCTCATCACTGTAAATATTGGTGCACCCCTGATGAATTGGGCGGGAAAGTATCTCGCTCTATCGTGGCATTGCGAAAGACTCATCCGTCAGATGGCTGGGTGCCTGGTGCGTACGCCACCGATGAGAACTCCCGCGTGGAAGTGGCCATGTTGAGAGCAAGGGTCGCTGAGCTTGAGGCGCAGCTGAACCGGAAGCTAGAAGAAAGCAACATGTCAGTCGCCGATTTATCCTCCGGTTTGGATGAATTTGAGACTGACGTTTACTTTAAAACGTCCAAGCAGGCCAAGAAGTGGCACAGAGTCAACTTCTGTTGGGATCAAATATTAAAATATGTCGGCCCAACGTTGCTTCCAGAATGTTCTGACGAAGAGTTCGTGGAAAAGTTGCATCTTTGCTTTGCGCATGCTGCCGAAGCTCGGCTCCAGAAAGAAGATAAGGAAGACAAGGTAGATCTCGGCTCCGTTATCCTGCCGCACGTTATCGTCGATGCGATTAAGGTCCAGTTTCGCGCACTGGGCTATATGGTGCCAGGGACAAAGCGTAGAGCGGTTTCTGATCGCAAGACCTATTGGAAGCTTTCTACCGTGGGCGAGGCTCAGCTCTTAAAGATACAGGCCATTCGAAAGGAAGGGGGCAGGGAGAAAGCGGTGTCTTCAAAAAGAAAAAAGGGGTCAGGTTCATTTTCCCGCGGCGGCAATCGAACCTGACCCTTTTGTCTAAAAATATCGGGTCGCAGCCCCTTATTTTGTCTTTGATGGATATGGCGAGTTGAACGAAGTAGGCGTATGGTGTCGCGCACGGCGCCGGTCAGGGATGAGGATGGTCATGGGCAAGTAAGGTTGCGCCGGTGCAACTGCGCCGATGTCGGGCGGCGATCGTCGGAACGTTCAAAAGCGAAATACAAACCACGGGGAATTTTACATGCCACGTTTCTACCTTCTCCGCCGCGCTCTATTCGTGAGTGTCGGCCTGGCCGCTGCCTGCATGTCGCTGCCTGCACTCGCCGATATGCCCACCGCAGTCACCTTCCCGGCAAACAGCGTCTGGGCGCAGGAAGTTGGCAACCTCACCCATTCCGACGACTCGCTTGATTACACGGTTGCGGTCGCGGCGGGCAAGACGTTGCAGCTCAACCTCCTGAGCCGTAATCCCAACGTGTTTTTCAAGGTGAAGGATCAGAGCCAGGACAAGGTGGTGCTGGATACCGGCAAGACAGGCGAGTCCACCTGGTCAACACCGAACCCGACGGCCACCACGTATGCGATCCGGGTCTATATCGATTCTGCCGCGATCAAATCCGGCGAAAGCGCGAAATTCGCGCTGCAGATCGGGCAATACGGAGCCGAAGACATGCAATCGCCGGCGACCGCAGTGACGTTCGAAGCTGGCAAGCCATGGGCGCAGCGGGATGGGGTGCTGGATTCCGGGGCTCCTGTCTACAACTTCACCGTTGCCATCGCGGCCGGCATGACAGTCAAGGTCAATCTCGTCTCGGGCAATCCCGAATTGCACTTCAGAGTGACCGACCAGACCCATGACAAAAAGCTGGTCGACACGAGCACGACCGGAGCGAACACCTGGTCCGAATCGGTTGCGGGAGCGACGAATTACGAGATTCAGGTGTACGTCGATCCAGCGGCGATTCCGTCCGGACAAAAAGCACGGTTTACCCTGCAGGTCGGACAGTATGCTTCGGGGGACATGCAGCCCGCGAAGCCAGCCTCCGTGCCCGCAGCTGCAGAACTGAAGTAACACTTACGGGGACGGAGGCAATTATGGCCCCGCACGCTCAGCGCTTTGGGTCTTTCAATCGCGAGTTGGGATCAGAGTGCACGTTCGTGACAGGCGCTTTGTGCAAAGTCGACTCCGACCCTGTTTCGAGCCTGCGCCGTCCGGCTGTGACGCCCCTGTAACGGCACGCGCGCAACCTTATGGGAGCGCCGCGGGGTTCCCGCCGTTGGGGAGGAGAACACCATGCTCCAGGGCAAGACGTCGAACGCCATCGTCGCGGTCAGCGACCTCGAACGCGCTCGCGCGTTCTACACTGACATCCTCCGCCTGGAACTGGCCGAGGAGGCCATGGAGGGTGTGCTGAGGTACCGCACGGGCGACAGCTACCTCGTGGTCTACCGATCCGAAAATGTGCGGCCAGGCTCGGGCAATGCAGTTGCCTGGAATGGCGGCGAAGACGTGGAAACCATCGCCGAGGCGTTGCGCGCCAAGGGCGTGACGCTCGAGGAATATCCTGCGTTGGGGATGCGAATCGACCGTGGCGTCCACACAGCCGACGGCTTCGCTGCCATCTGGTTCAAGGATCCGGATGGCAACGTGCTCCACGTAAACAGCGTCTGACCTGCTGCAACGATAACGGAGCGCACGCTGCATGTTCGCCACGCCGCCGCTACCGCCACCAGCCATTCCGGTGCCGGTCATTCAGGAGGATGTCCGCTACTACGCCATCGAAGGTCGGAACGAGCCGGCGCTGGTCGCACAGATGAATGCGAAAGGCTACGCAAGCGGGGGTAACCGCTATTGGGCATACACCGCGCCGCAGCTGACCTGGAATTTCGATGTGAAAGACGTGGGCGGTCGCTGCATGCTTGTCCACCCCAAGGTGTCGCTGATCATCACCACGACCCTGCCGTCGTGGACGCCGCCACCTGGCACGTCCGACACTGTGGTGGCCAAGTGGCATGACCTCGAGCGAGCGATGCGCCATCACGAGGGTGAGCACGCAGAGATAGCCCGCACCGCGGCCGAGGCGTTGGTGGCGTTGATGCGTGAACACCCTACCGACGTCTCCTGCGACCACCTCAACGCCTTCTTGCAGGCGAAGGGGAGGGTGATCATGCAGCGTGCTGACGCTGCTGGTATTCGGCTCGATGCGCAGACCAGGCATGGGGCGTCAGAGGGGGTGGCCCTGCGCTGGTGAGATCAACAGGAACTAACGGGGTCAGATCCCTTTTTATTAAGAGCGGGCATGACTGAGGCTGGGGTCAGAGTGCACTTTTAAAGTTGATTCTGACCAGATCTTTGATCAGCTTCAGATCACAGCCCCGAGGAAGTGGGCGCGGGTTCCCTTTGTCGGCTGCTTCGTAAACATTCAACCCACTCAACAAACCGATCGAGAGCGCACTTATGAAAGGCATGGATCAGAAGAAGAGCGACAAAAAGAAGCCGCTGAAGACGCCGAAGGAGAAGAGGGCTGAGAAGGCTGCAAAAAAGGCCGAGAAGAGATAGGGGGCCGACGATAAGGGGCGGAGCCAATTAAACTACGTAATGGCTCTGCCTTTTCGCGATAATAGCCTCCGTCTCGTTTTTGGGAGGGCCTGGTGACAGGGGGCGCCTTCAAAGTGCTACGAGGTAGGGGAATGGCGCGATCGAGGCTTATCGTACCGGCAGTGTGCATGTTGATCTTACCGGTCGGCCATGCTCCCGGAAGTGCCCCATGGCCGCAATCTGCGGCACGGCCTGGAGCGCAGGTTCGACTTGCTCCTCTACATGTTCCGGGCAACGAGAGTCCCCCGCAGCCCTCGAGGCCGGGCGGCATTGATGTTACCGATCCAAACAACCCTGTACCCGGGTTTCTCTGCTCTACAGAGCGCAAGCTTTGGGTGCAGACGAAGCCATGCCCGGCTACCTACGCACCGAGTTCCAGCGCCGGGCCGACGGCGGTCCGGCAGCGGCCGTTGAGCCGCCAGACACTCTGCCAGTACCTCGCGTATGGAATCTCCGTGCGTCCGGAGTCACCGACCGGCCTGCAGTCAAAGGAGCGGAACACGCTCTTGTGGAAAAACCGCTGTGGTGGTTAATGCCGTGTCGAAAAAGGGGCAGGTTCATTTTTTTTTGGGGGCCGGCAAACGGACCTGACCTTCGCGGCGGCGGACGGCGCCTTGCCGTCTCGGTGCCCAGCGGATTTCCTTGTGGTCTGCGCCCCGAGTGCCGATGATGGTCGCCTTGCACGGTTCCATCGATCCTACCGTCATGCCAGCGCTCCCTTCTCGGCAACGCATGCATCGGCGGGACAGTCCGAATTGTCCATAGATCGCCTGTCGTGCTCACCGTTCTGCCATGACCGACAAGGGAGAAGGCATGTACCCGTCGCCTGCCGAGCAAGCTGCCAACACGGAGGTCTTCATCACCTCCGAGTTGTATGCCCGGGTTCCCCGCAAGGTCGACTACCGGCGCGAGAAGGCCGCGCTCCAGGATCTGGCGGCGCGCATGGCCGGTTGTCCCGACGAGCTGCTTCCCCGGCTGGTGGATCTCGCGCTGGAAACAACGGGAGCGGTCACCGGTGGATTGAGCCTCTACGACGAGGCATCGACGCCCGGCGCATTCCGCTGGCGTTTTCTCCGCGGCTTGCTGGAGCCGTTTGACGGCGGACTTGCGCCCCGCGACTACAGCCCTTGCGGCATCACGCTCGACCAGCGCGCCCCGGTACTCGCGCAGAACCCGGAAAAGGTTTACGACTGGCTGGTTGAAGCGGGGCTGTCGCTGCCGGAGGTTCTGCTCGTGCCGCTCTACGTCGGCAGCGATTCGCCGCTGGGCACGCTGTGGGTGGTCGCCGATAGCAACGGGTACTTCGATGGGGAGCATGCCCGCGTCCTGACCGAGTTCGCATCGTTCGTGGACATCCCGTTGCGCATGGTGCGCAGCGAACAACACCTGCGCCAGACCCTCGACGAGCAGGAAATGCTCACCCGGGAGATGAACCACCGGATCCAGAACCTGTTCGCGATGACGCACAGCCTGGTCCGCATGAGTGCGCGCCATGCAGGCAGCGCAAGCGAACTGGCCGACACGCTGCTCGGGCGGCTGGGTGCGCTGCAGCGCGCCCACGGGCGGGTGCGCAGCGGCTTTGCCTCGTCGCAGGCGGCCCCGAGCGGATCGGATCTCGAGGACCTGATCCGCGACATCATGGAGCCGCACGAAGCAAAGTCTGGACCCGCGCGTTGCGCCCTCTCCGGCACGCCGCTCGTTTGCGGCCCGCGCAGCGCGACGGCTCTCGCGCTCATCTTCCACGAGTTGGCGACCAACGCCGCCAAGTACGGCGCGCTCTCCACCGAGGTCGGCCGTGTCGCCATCGACTGGCGCGAAGAGGGCGAACGCCTGTTCCTGCGTTGGACCGAGAACGGAGGACCGCGGATCGAGGGCAGCCCTGAGCGGTCGGGATTCGGCGCAACTTTGGTGTTGAACTCGGTGACCCGGCAACTGGGCGGCTCGCTTCGGCACGACTGGCGACCGTCGGGCCTGGTCCTTCAAATGGAACTGCCGATCGCAGCACTTGCCCAGTAAGTGTCTTCTGAGTCTAGAAACCGCCTGGAATGAGTGTGGAGGCTCTAGGTAACGGCAATCCCCCCGGCGTTACGCTGGAAGATCGCGAAACAAAGAATTGATGCCCCTTGGGGACCGAAGGGCTCAGGTTCCTTCTCCCGTGCGTGATAAACGAACCTTGCCCGTTGCAACTGTCGCGCTCCGATCGAGCGCGGCGAACAGTTCCATCGTCCACTCGACGAACACCCGTACCTTGGTGCTGAGCTGGCGGCTGGGCGGATAGACGATGTAGACCTCCTGCGGCGCCGGCCGCCACCGTTCGAGAACCGGGATGAGGATGCCGCGCTCGATCGCCGGGCGGACCATGAAGTCCAGCGTATGGATCAGGCCCAGCCCGGCCAGGGCGACGGCGACGTGCGCGTTGCTCTCGTTGACGCTGATCGGGGTCGGCGGCTCGATCTGCAACGGCTTGCCCTCGTCCAGGAAATGCAGGGGCTGATTGCGGCCGGTGCGTGCGGAGAAATAGCCGGCAACGACGTGGCCGCCGTCCAGCAACTGCTCGGGACGCTCGGGGGTGCCATGGCGAGCGAGGTAGGCGGCGCTGGCGCAGGTCGTCCAGGCCAGCGCGCCGATGCGTCGGGCGATCAGCGCGGGGTCGGTGGCGCTGTTGCGGATGGCGCAATCGATGTTCTCGCCGATGAGATCGACAGTGCGATCGGTGACGCCCAGGTGCAGTTCGATATCGGGGTAGGCGGCGCGGAAGCCTGGCAGGGCCGGGATCAGGATGCCGCTGGCCACCGAGCCGCCGGTGTCCACCCGAAGGCGTCCGCGCGGATTGCTGCGGGCGCGGCCAAGCGTCGCCTCCACGTCGGCCAGTTCTTCCAGCACCAGTTGCATGCGCTCGTAGTAGGCGGCGCCATCCTCGGTCACGCTCACACGCCGGGTCGTGCGCTCCAGCAGTTTGACCTTGAGATGCCGCTCGAGTGACTGGATTGCCTTGCTGACCGTGGCGGTCGGCATCTGCAACGTCTGCGCCGCCCGCACGAAGCTGCCGGTTTCCACGACGCGAGCGAAGGCACGGATGGCTTGCAGATGGTCCATCGACGGCGTCCCACGGGAAGGACGGTAATTATCCACCTGTGGAAATAAAGAAACCACGAAATCCGGATTTATCCGCTTTTCGTTGAGGAATAGTCTGCTCCCGAGGGCGACATTCGGTCGCCCAGGAGAGAGTCCATGAATACCCCGACCTCCATCCACAGCACGCGCCACGCCGGCAAGATCGCCCTGGTCACCGGCGGAAGCTCGGGCCTGGGCCTGGCCACCGCGGAGCGGCTGGTGCAGGAAGGCGCCGAGGCCGTGTACATCACCGGCCGCCGCCAGGCCGAACTGGATGCCGCGGCGGCGCGGATCGGCGCGAAGGTCGTGCCGATCCGCGGTGACATCGCCGTGGCCGCGGACCTGGACCGCATCTTCGCCACCATCAGCGAGAGGCACGGCCGCCTGGACATCCTGTTCGCCAACGCCGGCGGCGGCGAGTTCGCCCCGCTGGGCGCGATCACCGAGGCGCAGTTCGACAAGTACTTCAACATCAATGTCAAAGGCACGCTGTTCACCGTGCAGAAGGCGCTGCCGCTGATGAAGCCCGGCGCGGCGATCGTCATCACCGGCTCGATGGTGTCGAAGCAGGGCGTACCAGCGTTTGGCGTCTACGCCGCGACCAAGGCGGCCCTGCGTTCATTCACCCGAACCTGGGCCTCGGACCTCAAGGGCAGCGGCATCCGCGTGAACATCGTGGCGCCCGGCGTCGTGGTCACGCCGGGCTACAAGAGCGAGCTGGGCATGAGCGACGAACAGATCGCGCAGTTCGAAGTGCATACGGCGGCGGTCACGCCACTGGGGCGAAGTGGAAAGCCGGAGGAGGTGGCCAGTGCCGTGTCCTTCCTCGCTTCGGACGAGGCCAGCTACATCACCGGTGTGGAGCTGTTCGTCGATGGAGGCCAGGCGCAGGTCTGACGGCCAAGCCACCATGAGGCCACGTTCACTTGCCTGGCACTTCTAGAGCTGACCGGGTCCGCAAAAGCGATCTAGCCCACCGGGCCAGGTTCATTTTCCCGTGGGGGTCAATGAACCTGACCCGTGAGGCAAGGCAGCTGGTAGCCGCTGTGCTCCGGCGGCGCTCGTGACCAGCAGCAGCGGGCCGCCCTGACATTCAACCCACCACGATGGCCTGTGGCTCCAGATATGCCTCCAGCCCGTAGTGGCTGTTCTCCCGCCCGATGCCCGACTGCTTGAACCCGCCGAACGGCGCCTTCGGTTCGTGAGTGAGGGTGTTGACCAGCACGCGGCCGGCCTGGATTTGCGAGGCCACGCGGGCGCCACGGGCGCTGTCGCCGGTGAGCACGTAGCCGTGCAGGCCATAGGGCGTGTCGTTGGCGATGGCGATGGCTTCGGCTTCGTCCCGGTAGGGGATGAGGGTAAGCACCGGACCGAAGATCTCCTCGCGGGCGATCGTCATGTCGTTGCGCGCGTCGGTAAACACGGTGGGCTTGACCAGCCAGCCGCGGGTCATGCCATCGGGGCGACCTTCGCCGCCGATCAGCACGCGGGCACCTTCCTCGATGCCGCGACGGATGTAGCCCTGCACGCGCTGCCACTGCCTGGCGCTGACCATCGGGCCGATGGCGGTCGCGGGGTCGCGCGGATCGCCGGCGGGGGTGGCGCGTACCTGCTCGACGATGGCGGCCTCGCATTCGGCCAGCCGCGAGGCGGGTACCAGGATGCGCGTGCCTGCAATGCAGGCCTGCCCGCTGTTCATGAAGCCGGCGCTCACAGCCAGGGGCACGGCGGTGGCGAGGTCGGCGTCGTCCAGCACGATGGTGGGCGATTTGCCGCCCAGCTCCAGGGTGACGCGCTTGAGCGTATCCGCACTGCTGCGCATGATGGCGCGTCCGACGGCGCCGGACCCGGTGAAGGAGATCTTGGCCACGTCCGGATGTGCGCTGATCTGCGCGCCGACCACGTCGCCGCGTCCGTTGACGATGTTCGCCACGCCGGGGGGCAGGCCGGCTTCGTGCAGGGCCTCCATCACGATCTGTGTTTGCAGCGCGCTCATCTCGCTGGGCTTGATCACCGCGATGCAGCCGGCCGCCATCGCGGCGGCGAGCTTGCCGCAGATGAAGCTGGCGTTGCTGTTCCATGGCGTGATGAGCCCGGCCACGCCGAGCGGTTTCATCACCACGAGGGCGCTGCCGGCCGGGCGCTCGAACGGGTACTCGGCCAGGGTCGCCGCGGCCTCGCCGATCACCTGGTGGCTGTAGGCCGCCATCCAGCGCGCGCGCGAAACCGGCGCGCCGTATTCGGTGACGATGGCTTCGAACAGCTCGTCCTCGCGCGCGGCCATCGCCGCCTCCATCCGCTGCAGCATGGCCATGCGCTGCTCGCGGCTGGTGCGCGAGAACGCGGGGAAGGCGGCCTTGGCCGCGGCGATGGCAAGTCGCGCATCGTCGGCGTCGCCCAGGCGCACCTGGCCGATGACCTCTTCGGTGGCAGGGTTAAACAGGTCGAACCATTCGCTGCCGTGCGGGGTGACGAAGGCGCCGTTGATGTAGATGTGCTCGATGCGTTGCATGGGAGTGTCCTCGAAGGGCAGGGGGGGCGGGTCGAGGAGCAGTGTGGGCGCGCGGCACCGTTGCGATAAGCCGGTGTATGGTGCAAGGGGCATCCTCATTATCGGGACAATCCGCATGCACCGCTCCGGCCTGACCGAACTCGACGCCGTGCTGGCGGTGGCCCGCCGCGGCAGCTTCCGCGCGGCGGCGAAGGAGCTGGGCATGTCCACCTCCGCGGTGAGCAATGCAGTCGCCGGGCTGGAGGCGCGCCTGGCGTCGCGGCTGTTCAACCGCACCACGCGCAGCGTTGCGCTGACCGAGGCGGGGCAGCGCTACGTGGCGCGCATCGAGCCGGCGGTCACGGAGATCCGCCGAGCGTCGGAGGAGATCCATGGCGATCCTTCCATGCCTTCGGGGACGTTGCGGCTGAACACCTCGGCGGGCGCGGCGCAGATGATCTTCGACACGTTGATCGTCGAATTCCTGCAGCGCCATCCGCAGATGAAGGTGGACATCGTGAGCGAGGCGAAGCTGGTGGATATCGTGGCGCTGGGTTTCGACGCCGGCATCCGGCTGGCCGAGAGCGTGCCGCAGGACATGGTGGCCGTGCCGCTGAGCCCGGACCTGCGCATGGTGGTGGTGGGCTCGCCCGCGTACCTGGCCGCGCACGGCGTACCGCAGTCGCCTGCGGACCTGGCCGGCCATCAGGCGGTGCGCATGCGGCTGTCGCACGGCGGGCTGCATCACTGGGAGCTGGAGCGTCGCGGCGAGTCGGTCACGGTGGACGTGCCGGGCCGCGTCCTGCTGGACGATCCGCTGCTGATGCGCCAGGCCGCGCGCGCCGGCATGGGCCTGGCGTTCCTGTCCGAGTGGCACATCCGCGACGAGCTGGCGCGCGGCGAACTCATCCCGGTACTGCAGGACTGGTGCCCGCCGTTCCCCGGCCTGCGTCTTTATTACCCGGGCCATCGCCACGTGCCGGCCGGCCTGCGCGCACTGATTGACCTGGTACGCGAGCGGGCGGAGGCATCCGGTGGCGGGGAACCAAGGGGGCGGAGGTAGCTATGCAAAAAAAGGGTCAGGTCCATTTTCCCGTATCGGTAAATGGACCTGGCCCCTTGTTTGATCTGAGCTGCCGATTTATTTCGGCGTGAGGTGGTACAGCCCACCCGGTGCGGCATCTTCCAGCATCCAGAGCGTGCCGTCCGGCGCTTCTTCGATATCGCGGACGCGTTTGCCGATGTTCCAGCGCTGGACGGCGGTGGCTCCGCCCTTGCCGTCGAACGTGACGCGAACGATGGTCTCGGCGGCAAGTCCGCTGATCAAGGCGCTACCTTTCCAGTGCGGGAAAACGTTGCCCTTGTAGAACATCAGGTTGCCCGGTGCGATCACCGGCACCCAGTAGATCACCGGCTTGGCGAGGTCGGGGCGCGTGTCAGGGTTGGGGATGGGCACGCCGTTGTAGTTGACGCCATAGGAGACCAGCGGCCAGCCGTAGTTCTTGCCACGCTGGATCAGGTTGAGTTCGTCGCCGCCGCGCGGGCCATGCTCGACTTCCCACAACCGGCCGTCGGGTGCGAAGGCGAGGCCATACGGTGTGCGGACACCGGTGGCCCAGGTTTCGGCCGGCGTCAGGTTGGGCCCGGGGAAGGTATAGGTGCTGACCACCGGCGCGGTCTTGGCCTTCTCCGTGTCCTCGGCAGGGTCAATCAACGGAATGGTGCGCGCACCGACCTTGCCTGCCCACGGGTTGCCGGGCGCGGGCTTGCCGTCCAGCGTCAGTCGCAGGATCTTGCCTGCCGGCTGGTCGGGATCCTGCGCGGGTGTGAAGCGCTGGCGGTCGCCCACGGTGAGGAAGAGATATTTGCCATCCGGCGAGAAGGCGATCTGGGCGCCGGCCTGGCCGCCCTTGCCGGTCGGCATCTGTCGCCACAGCACCTTGAAGCCGTCGAGGCGAGGCTGCTTGCCATCGAGCACGAGCTGCCCGCGGCCCAGCGTCAGGCCGCCGCCATACTCGCCCGGGGCGACATAGGTGAGGTAGACATTGTGGTCGGTGGCGTAATGGGGCGAGAGGAAGACGCCCAGCATGCCGTTCTGACCTTCCACATAGGAGGGCGGGACGCCTGCGATCTCGGTCTTGGCGCCTTGCGGGGTAACCAGGTCGACGCGGCCGACCTTCTCGGTCACCAGCATGCGGCCATCGGGCAGGAACGCGATGCGCCAGGGTAGATCGAAGCTCGCCACCTTCGTCATGGTGAAGGGCAGGCCGGGATCGGTTTCCTGTTCCCCCGCGTTGGTCTGCGCATGGACGGCGCACGTCAGCAGGGCCGCAAGAATGCCCCCGGTTGCCAGCTTCATCATCTGCCCGTTTCCTTCTTCGAACGACCGGGAACATCTTAGTGTCGGGCTGCGGTGATGGTGTGACGGGACGATCGGAAACAGGGCTCAGAGTGGGCGATGGAGAAGAAGCGATAGAGCGGTCGGCTTCATTTTTCCCCGTGTCGGAGAAGGGGACATGTGTCGGAGACCCCGAGCTACGCAGTCCTTTTGCAAGGTGCGCATGATCCCACTGCCACACGGGCGCGTGAGGTTCACTTCCTGACTACGGTTCCTGGTTCACGAAGGTGGCTCTCGGTCGATCGAATCACGGCGAGCAACGCGACATGACAGATAGCCGACGAGCAGGCAATGCCAAACTTGTCGCGAGCGCGAGCAAGTTGAAAGACAGCGCGGTGCAGCAGACCGACAGCGCGGACCGTCGAACCGAGCTTGCAGCCGACCGCACGATATTTGCTGCCGAGCGGACCTATGCGGCGTGGGTCCGTACCGGTCTCTCGGCCCTGGCTGCGGGTGTTGGCGCGAAGGCACTACTGAAGGACGTGGTGGATCCGTGGCTGGCCAGCGCGACGGGTTCGGTGCTGATCCTGTTCAGCGCCTTCTGCTTCCTTGCAGGCGTGTGGCGCGAGCTTGACCCCGGGGCACCGCCACCTCGTCCCGATATCCGCCGGCTACCGCCTTCGCTTCTGGTAAGCGTCAACGGTTTCCTCGTCCTGGTATCACTCGCGGCGCTCATCGGCATCTGGCTCGTTCGTGCCTGAAGAGGACGGACGAGGGGACGGAGGCGATTGAATTCCGGCAATTGCCGCCGTCCCTTCAGCCTCGCATGGTTCCGGTCCCGCGCGACCGCCAAGGTCGAGGCTGCGAATCGATGGCAGCGTACAGGGTGATGGAGCTGCCGAGCCGGAGCGGTACGGCGCTGCCTTGAGGGGAAGCAATGATGATCGGCACCATCGACGAATCGCAGCGCAAAGCCGCGAAAGTGGTGGGGCTCGCATACCTGCTTGCCCTGCCGCCGGCGATTTTTGCGGAGTTCTTTTCCCGCGGCCAGCTCGTGGTTCTGGGGAACGCCGCGGAGACGGCTAAAAACATCGTGGCGCACGAACGCCTCTTTCGCTTGGGGATCGCCAGCAACCTCACGGTTTTCTCGGTGGATGTCGTCCTCATCGCCGCCCTGTACATTGTCCTGAAGCCGATCCATCGCGGCATCGCCCTGGTGGCTGCGGGCTGGGGCCTGGTGGAGACCTCGGTCCTGATGGCGGTCACGCTCAGTGACTTCGGCGTTCTGGGAATCTTGGGTTGCGGCGACTACCTGCATGCGTTCGACGCCGGTCAGTTGCAGGCGTTGGCGCGCCTGTCCGCCGGTGCCCATGGCGACGCGTACGGCGTTGGCCTGGTGCTGGCCGGCTTCGAAGTGCCGCCTTCTGCTGGCTGTGGTTCCAATCCCGTTTTATCCCGCGAATGCTGGCTGCCTGGGGCGTGGCTGCGTCCTTCTTGATGGGCGCATGCGCGTTCGCGTTCATCGTATTTCCCGAACTCGAGCGGTTCGTCGGCGTGGCGATATTCGGCGGCCCCATCTTCCTGTTCGAGCTGACGATGGGACTCTGGCTTGTTTTCGGGGGACTGACTCCCGCCGCGGTACGCTGACAGGCCGCTTTTCTCAGTGTCAGGCTGCCGTGGGTCGCGTGATGGACCCGATGGGACAGCGGAAGCAGTGCGCGCTTCACGGTCGGTTGTGCTGCCGTGACCCGCTGACTCAGCCCGCTTCAACGTAACGATTCCGGCCGGAGCGCTTGGCCCGGTACAGGGCCAGGTCTGCGCGTGACAGCAAGTGGTCGGCGCTCTCTTCGGGATGATGTTGAGCGACGCCAGCGGAAAAGGTGATCGGCCGCGACGGGTAGCAGCTGCTGAAGACCGCGCGGTGGGTGCGCTCGAGTACGCGGCGAGCCGCCTCGAGGTCGCAGGGCATCACCAGCACAAACTCCTCGCCTCCCCAGCGCCCGAGCACGTCGGAGCTGCGCAGTGTTTCGGACGCGCGCCGCGCGAACGCTTTCAACACCTCGTCGCCGGCCGCGTGCCCCAGCTCGTCGTTGACGGTCTTGAAGTGATCGATGTCGAGAATGGCAACGCAGAACGGCATGACGTGGCGGGCCGACAGTGCGACATGGTGTTCGAGCAGGCTGCGCATGGACCGGCGGTTGGCGATGCCGGTGAGCTCGTCGCTGACGGCCAATCGCTCCACTTCGGCCAGCGCGCGCGACAGGGCCTCGCGCTGGTCCCGCAGCTTCTGCCGCAGGTTTGAAAGGCGCGCGGCGATCACCGCCAGCGCCGGTAACACCACGATCAGCATCAGAACGTTGTTGATGTCCACGCGCAGCGGTGCCACCTCGCCCTGTGCCGGCACCCACTGGGGGTAGAGCGCGCGCGCCGCCACCGCCGCGACCAGGCTGGATACCGCCAGCACGGTCACCCAGGCGATCTCGCGCCACCGCAGCGTGAACGCGCCGAAGGCGAAGATCACCATGATCGGAAACAGCGCCGATGTGCGCATCGGACCGCAGATCAGGTAGCCCCAGTTCACGGCGATCACGCCCATCGAAAGCTGCCAGACCGTTACCGAGGGGTCGCGGAAACGTTCGGTCCAGCCGCTGCGCAAGGCCGCGTAACCGACAACCAGTACTGCGAGAACGAAGCCGAGCCAGAGCATGAGCGCGGACGTGTTCATCCAGCCCTGGCCCACGCCGGTGATCAGCAGCGTGGCGGCCCCGACATAGACTGCGCTGGCGATCAGCCACTGGACGAGCCGCAGTCGCCGTCGCGGGTCCCGGCCGCCCAGAACATCGAGCACTCTGGAATGCGCGCTCATGAAGTCATGGCGCCTCCTGGACGCGCATCCTTTCCACCTTTTCGCTGGGGTTATCGACCGAAGCAGGTGAATCTGGAGGTCACATCGGATAGGGGGCGGGGCGCCTGTCAAGACCGATGGCGCACCGGAGAACCCGAGGCATCGGGTCGCAGCCGCTTCGGCCCGTGCCATCGAATGAAAATCCGGTTGATGTCGATTTCGGACGATCCACTTTCGTCGTTCCCATGCGTGGTCGAGATGCCGCGCACCCAAGACCACGAATCGAGCCGAGAAGACGGCGCCACCTGGAGAGCAACGCATGTTCATCACTATCGCAAGGACGTCCGGAAGCGAGGAATGCGGCTCCCGCCTGGCCGTTCGGAGGCTGGAGAGAAGGGGCTCCACGGGAGGGCTTGCCGCCAGGCGGATCGCTCGCGTCGCGCTGGTCGCCTTCGCCCTGCTCGGTGCCGTTGCACAGGCGACCGGATCCTATCCCCGCATGGGCCCCGTCAAGGCCTACCTGATGGAGCGCGGCGAGGAAATCGCTTTGGCCCGGAGCGCCGCACCCGCTTCCATTTCCAGGGATGCGACGGTCCTGGTGCTGACACCCACCGGCTATGAAACGGCGGTCACCGGCACCAACGGATTCGTCTGGGGTAGCCCGGGGTTTCAGCGGTGCTCCGGACTGGCCTGAGCGATGGAATACGAAAATCCGCGCCGCCGGGTGCGACAACCCGCAGGCCGCGCGCAGCATGACGCCGATCGCCAAGCTCCGCACGGCGATGACCCTCGCAGGCCACTCCGACGCCGACATCGCCGACCGCATCAAGGTTGGCCTTCGCACCGGGCAAATCCCGCCGCTGGGCACAGGCGCCACGTGCTACATGATGTCGAAGTCATCCTATCTTTCCGACGAGAGCGGCCATGACATGGCCCACGTCATGTTCTACGTGCCATTGAAGGATGGCGATGACTGGGGCGCCAACGCGTCCGGTTCGCCTGTTTTTGGCGGGAACTACTGGTATTACACGCCGGCTCATCAAGTCGATGCCGCCAGGTTGCCGCCGCTGTCGGTTCTGCTGGTCGGCGTCGCCACCTGGTCTGATGGGACGCCTGCGGCGATGCCTCCGATGTAAGGCTGCGGTTGCATGACCTCGTAAGCGCATGCGTAGCGGATCCGGGTTTCCACGGCGCACGACAGGGTGAACCTCAATTGACGCGCCGTTCGGACGCATTCCGTCTTTCCCAGCGATCAGGTGTGCGTTTGCCGGCGCTTTCGATGTCTGCGATGGCATTGGGGAGTCGGGAAAAACGCCTCCTCTTTTCATCGACAGCGACGCTGTATCCCCGAGCAAAAAAGAGGGGCAGCCGTAAGGCTGCCCCTGGGAGTACACAGCGGGTGATGCTTAACGGGTGTAGGTGTCGTACTTCGTGTTCGAGTAGAGGTTGCTGTACACGGAAATGTTGTAGCAGCCCTTGCTGAACTGGATGTCGCGGCTCAGCGAACCGCCTTCCTTGGTGGCGGACATGTAGCGGGTGCTGTTGTACTTGAGCGTGTTGCCGGTAATCAGCCAGTCGTGCGACTTGCCGCTCGGGCGCACGCCCGCCAGGCCGTTCTGGGTCGCGAAGTTGCCGGTGAACGTCACGTAGCCGGCGCCGATGCCCATCGCGCCGAAACCGTAGTTGCCCTTCAGCGTGTTGCCGACGATCGCGATGTCGGAAATGTTGGTGTGCAGCTCGATGCCGTTGCCGTGGTTGTCGGCGAAGGTGTTGTTCTCGAGGCGGACGGCGTTGGTCTGGCCTTCGGTCATCGGCTCGATGTCG
Organism: Frateuria edaphi; assembly: GCF_021117405.1. Taxonomy (NCBI): domain Bacteria; kingdom Pseudomonadati; phylum Pseudomonadota; class Gammaproteobacteria; order Lysobacterales; family Rhodanobacteraceae; genus Frateuria; species Frateuria edaphi. The sequence goes on along the minus strand of NZ_CP088251.1, from coordinate 2,020,437 downwards.
ATGCCGGCTTCCGGCAGCGTGCCGTTGGTGCCCTGGAACGTGCTGTTGACGATGTAGACGTGCTGCGACGGACCGATCGACAGGCCCTGGCGGCGGTTGTTGCTCGACACGACACCGTCGACGGTCACGTAATTGGAGCGCACGTGCACCTTGTTGACGTCCTTGGCGCCGATCCACACGCCGTCGCCCCAGAAGTTGGAGAGGTTGACCTTCTGCACGAGCACGTTGGTCGCGGCCGTGATGTTGATGCCGTAGCCCCACTCGCCGGTGTCGCCGAGGTGCTTGGTGCGGTCACCGATCAGGTTGCCGCCCGAGATGCTCACGTCGGTCACGTTGTAGATCTGGAACACCATGTAGCGGCTGGCGCTGGTCGGGATCACTTCCACGGTGGCCAGCGGATCCATCACGACGCTGGTGTGCGAGCGCAGCTTGATGGGCTTGGTGGCGTTGACCATGTAATGGCCGGCCGGGATGGTGACCGTGCCGCCGGTGGTCGGCAGCGCGTTGATCGCGGCCTGGATGGCGGCGGTGTCGTCATGCACGCCGTTGCCCAGGGCGCCGGTGGTACGCACGTCGATGGTCGCGGTCTGGCCGATGACCGGCTTGGGCATGGCAGTCCACCAGTCGGCGGCGAACGAGGGCGCGGCGACGGCGGAAAGGGCCAGCGCGGCGAACGCAAGCATCAACGGCTTCTTCACGAGGCGCTTCGTGGTGACGGAGGTGCGAGCGGCCGCCGCAAGCGTTTGGTTCTTAAGGGAAACGTTCATTTTTAGGCAGGTCTCGGGTCTTTGTCGGGAAAAGACTTCGTCACGCGAAGCTCACGGCAAAAATGCGCGATCGTCACATGCCTGAGCAAGCTCGACAGAAGGCCGCTGTGACGAATCCTTGACGCCGTTGGCAGAAAGTGCCGAATGGCCCTGCAGGCGCCCCCTGGCGGTTGGGAACCGCATCACACACGGGCCGGAGAGCACCCAGGCAGGGCGTGTCAGCCAGCGCCGCGCCATTTACCGTAGAGCCCGTTCCGAGGCGAAACCACGCTGCCGGCTGTTTCAGGGGGGCGGGTAATCGAAGTCGTAGCCGGCATGGGAAGCCGACGGCGACGTTCGATTTTCTGCTGCCCGCGAAGACGTCGCGCACTGCCGGAACCTTGAAATCCACCCACCCCGACACCCAACGGAGTACGCGCATGAACCTGGTCTCGTCCCGCAAGCTGCTTCTGACGTGCGCACTGACGCTCGCAGCGTCGTTTCCCCTGGGGGCCGCCGCGCAGAGCTCCGCCGCATCGAGCGTCCCGGTATCCGGCACCGCCACTGCAGGGACACAGGCCATGCCGGCCGCGCGACCGGTGGACGTGGCATCCATCGACGCGATACTGAAAGCGGCCTACGACACGATTTCGGGGCCCAAGGGCCACCAGCGCGACTGGGATCGCCTGCGCTCGTTGTTCGCGCCAGGAGCGCGGATGATTCCCACGCGCACCGGCGAGGACGGCGTCACCACGACGCGGGTGCTGAGCGTCGACGAGTACATCCGCCTGGGCGACCCGAAGCTCAAGGAGATCGGCTTTTTCGAAGACGAGGTGCACCGCACGGTGCAGCGATTCGGCAACATCGCCCAGGTGTTCAGCACCTACGAAACGCGCCATGCGGCGGCCGACAAGCCTTTCCAGCGCGGCATCAACAGCATCTCCTGTTCGATGGCCATCGCTGGTGGATCGTGACCATCTACTGGCAGGGCGAGCGCCCGGATTTGCCGATCCCGAAGCAGTTCGGCGGCTGAGCCTTTTCGCCATTTGGCCATGGCGCGCGCCGCGCGGCAGTTGCCGGATAGGCAGAACCGCCGATGAGTGAAGACCGCCGCGGCGGTGTGGCCGCCCGCCCGAAGGCGGGCGGCCAGCCGGGCTACCAGCTGAAGCCCGCGCCCGCGGAGACGCTGCGCTCGCTGCCGGAGAAAGCGCCGCCAAGCGACACGCTGGCATTCGGCGCAACCAGATGCTGGTAGCCCACTGCGAGTGCGGGCCTGCCGCCCTGCGAGCCGATGCCGACGCCAACGCGGTTGCGCCCGGGCAGGCCGGCGGTGTTCATCGCCGCGGCGGCCATGGCGCCGTTCATCGCACCCACGCGGTCGATGCGCGCATCGGTCTGCGCGAAGCGCCGCTGGATCTGCTGCTCGAATTGCGCGAGGCCATCGGTCCACGCGGCGAAGCGGGTGTCGGTATAGGCCTTGGAGGCGCTCAGCGTGGCCGCGTCGCCAGCCTGCACCTGGCCCACATTCGCCGCATCGGTGGTCGCGGTACCGGCAGCCACGTGGGTGACGCGACGCTCGCTGCCGGACGCGCCGACGGACACCGTGTTCGCTTGGTCCGCAACCGAGCCATTGCCCAGCGCGACGCTGTTGTCGGCAGTGGCCTGCGCGTTGTTGCCGTAGGCCGCCGAATAGTCGCCGGACGCCAGTGCGTCGTCGCCCACCGCCGTGGTGTTGGTGCCCAGCGCCTGCGCGCCTGCACCGACCGCCACCGAGGACGCCGCGATCGCGCCGTCGCCGATCGCGACGCTGCCTTCGCTCTGCGCCTGTGCGTTGCGGCCCACCGCCACGCCGCCCTCGGCCGATGCCTGCGCGCCGTCGCCGCAGGCGATCGCCTGGGTCCCGCATCCGCCGCTGCCACCGAGGCTGGCCAGCCATTCCTCTTCGGTACCGGTGTAGCCCGCGGCCACCGCCACCTGGTAGGCGCTGGCACCGGCCGGTCCCTGCGGGCCCGCGGTTCCAGTCGCACCGGTCGCCCCCGTAGCACCTGTATCGCCAGCGGAGCCTTGTGGGCCCGTGGCGCCGGTGGCGCCGGTGGCACCCGTCGGGCCCGCCGGTCCCTGCGGCCCGACCAGCGAGGCCAGCCATTCGGTTTCGGTACCGACGAAGCCATTGTTGACGGCGACCTGGTAGGCGCTGTCGCCGGCGATGCCGACGCCCGACGTGGTCATCCATGAGTCCACCGCCGCGAACGCCGCCCCGACGCTGTTGTAGTTCGTCCCCTGGATGGCGTATGCCGGCGGGGTGTATGTCCCGCCCGCGTAGCTGGCGCCGCCGCCCAGTGCGGACATCATCGGCAGCAACTGCGACAGGTTCACCGCATCGGTATCCGCGGTGCCCGCGGCAAGGTGGATAATCTGGTGCTCCGCGCCGGCCTGGCCAACGGAGACCGCATAGTCGCGGTCGGCCACCGCACCGAACCCGATCGCGGTGCTGCCGATGTTGAACGCACGGCTGTCGACGCCGATCACCGTGCTGCTCTCGCCCGCGGCCAGGTTGCCGCCGCCGACGACGACCGAATACTTGCCGGTCGCGCCGCTGGCCTCGCTGCTGGCTTCGTTCGTGCCGTCGCCGTCCAGGTCGAGGTCCAGTGTCACCGCGCCGTCGCCGTCGCGGTCGTACCAGCCGCCGACCACCACCGCGCCGTCACCGCCGGCCAGGCCCAGTTCTCCCAGTGCGACGCTGCGCGCGCCGGTGGCGATATTCAGGCGGCCGATCGACACGCTGCGGCTGCCGCTGGCGACGTTGATGCTGCCCACGGCAGTAGCGCCGGCATTGGACGCCTCGTTGAAGCCGCCGATCGCGAACGACTCGGTGCCGCTGGCGACGTTGCCCGTGCCCATCGCCGCGGAGTTGGTCGTCGACGCGGTATTGCTGTTGCCGAAGACGCTGCTGTAGTCGCCAGAAGCGGTGTTGAGCAAGCCGACTGCGGTCGCCTGCCCTCCGCTTGCGACATTCGCGTAGCCCACCGCGAGGGACCCCAGGCCCGAGGCGCGCGACGCGACGCCGAGCGCAGTGGCGAAGCTGGCGGAGGCGGTCGTGACCTCGGAGCTGCTCTCGTTCGTGCCGTCTCCATCGAGGTCCAGATCGATGGTGACCCCGCCGTTGCCGTCCGCGTCGACCCAGTTGCCGATCGCCTGGCTGTTCTGGCCCGAAGCGACCGCGCGCACGCCGACGGCGACGCTGCCGACCGCCGAGGCGGTGTTGCGCCAACCGAACGTCTGGGCGCCCTCCGCGCTCGACGTGTTGTTGAAGCCGAAGGCGCTGCTTTGCAGGCCGCCGGCGGTGTTTGCATAACCGAACGCGCTGGCGCTGCTGGCGCCACTGGCGGTGTTCGCGTAACCGAACGCGCTGGCTTGCGCGCCGCTGGCCGTGTTGCCGCCGCCGAAAGCCGTGCCGTTCAGGCCGCTGGCGGTGTTGCCCAGGCCGAACGCGCCGCTCGACGACCCGGTGGCGGTGTTGTTGAAGCCGAATGCCGTGTCGCTGCCGTTGGTCGCGGTGTTGTTGCGGCCGAAGGCGACGCTGTTCCCGCCGGCGGCGTTGTTGTTTTCCCCGAACGCGTTGGCGTGCTGGCCGCCGGCGGTATTGTTGAAGCCGAACGCACTGCTGTAGTCGGCGCTGGCGAGGCTGTTGTTGCCGTGCGCGCTGCTGAACATGCCCAGGGCGTTGTTGTTGAACCCGAACGCGCTGCTGTACTGGCCGGCGGACGTGTTCCCGTAGCCGAACGCGCTGCCGTAGCTGTTCCTCGCCACGTTGCCGTAACCGAATGCGCTGCTGTAGGCGGCGCTGGCGTTGTTGAACATTCCGTAGGCGGACGCCTGCGGATTGCAGGTCGCGTTCTGTCCCAGGACGCCGCCGGAGGCGGTTTCGTTTTCCTCCACGCCCTGGTTGGTGGACGGCGCGGGTGAGATCACGTTGCCGCTGGCGTCCACGCAGGAGGGATCGGCAGCCCAGGCGGGCGCCGATATCGCGGCGAGCAGGGCCAGCGCCAGCGGCGACAGCATCCGGTTGCGATCGCGGTTTCGGTTCGAGTGTTTCATGTGCTTCCCCTGTGGTTGGTATTGCTTGAAGAACGCCGCGGCGGCTCAGCCGCGGGGTTGTGATCGGGTGGCGGCGAATGCGTCGAGCGCCCAGACCGCCGCGCGTTGCGCGCCGGCGGCCAGAGCGGCGCTGGCGTAGGCGTCGAGCAGGCGGTCGCGGGCGGCTTGCACGGCGGCGGCCTCGGGCTGCCGGCGACGCGTGAGGTAGTGCGAAGCGGGTCGTGCAGATGGCAGGGCGAGCCAGGCCGCCAGCGCCGTGTCCGTCACTCCCGGGAACACGCGCGAGTGCAGGGCGATGGCGCCGAGGGCTTCTCCTGCGCGCTGCGATCCGCTGGCGACGGCGAGGAAGCGGCGCCATTTCTCCAGCAGCGGCGGCGGCGGCGAGGGCGCTTCACCTATCGCGCGCAGGTCCACGGCAGCCAGCCAGGCCATCCCGCGCAACTCGACCGCCCATGCCTGCGCGGTGGCGAGGAGGCCAGGTTCGCTGGCGTGCCAGCCGGCCAGCGCATCCATCGCTTCCGCGCAAAGGCTGTCGAGATCGGCCTCCAGGGCCAGCCAGTCCCGATAGGCCTGGCGCCCGAACCCGGCTCTCGCGGCGGCCTGCTCCATGCGCTCGGACTGGTCCCGTTGCGCCCGCCGGAGCAGTTCCGGCAAACGCGGCGGTGCGTTGTTGCCTTGGCCGTCGATCTCCTGGAACACCAGCGCCCCCCTCACGTCGCGCAGTTCGCCGCGGGGCACGGGCCCGCCACGTGGGCCGAAGTGGGCCATTCCCGTCCGCTGCGGGTCTTTCCCCGGCGGGGAAAAGTTCTGAAACCTTCTGAAAACCGCTTGCCGGTCGGCCGGTACTGCCTGAAGCTGGCGGCCGATCAGGGGCATCGGGGATGCGGGGATGGAAGAGGCGGCGGGTGCGCCGGACGGGCGAGTGCGGACCGGCACCTGGCGGTTCGGCCGGGTCGTGCTCGACGAGGCGACGGCGCAACTGCATGTCGCCGGTGATCCGGTCCAACTGGACCGCAGCAGCTATGACGTGCTGCTGGCCTTGCTGCGCCACGCCGGCGAAATCGTCACCAAGGACGAACTTCTGGATGCCGGCTGGCCCGGACGCGTGGTCTCGGAAAACTCGCTGGCCAAGGCGGTCAGCCGGCTGCGCCAGGCGCTGGCCGGCGATGGCGAGGCGATCCGCGTCGTCCACGGCTACGGTTATCGCCTGGCGGCGACGGTGCGATTGCAACCCTCGAGCGCGCCGCTCGTCGCGCCTCCCGACGAGGCGATGCGGCTGCGCGAGGGCGACCGATCCCGCACCGTTCCGGCTGGCGGATCGAGCGCCGACTGGGTATGGGAAGTTCGGGCGTGACGTTTCTTGCCCGCTCGCCGTCAGGCGACGCGCACGCTTTCAAGTTCGCCAAGGGCGAAGCCGGCGTGCACGGCATCAAGCGCGAGATCACGCTGACCCGCTACATCCGCGCGGTCAAGGCGGACCTGCCCGACGTCGCGCTGGTGGTGGACTGGAACCTCCGCCAGCCGCCGTTCTTCGTCGAGCTGCCGTACTTTCCCCACGGGAACCTGGCCGACTGGGCCGCCGCGCATGGCGGCCTGGCCCAGCTGGATATGGCGATGCGCCTGGAGCTGTGCGCCAGCCTCTGCGAAACGGTGGCCGGACTGCACGAGATCGGCGTGATCCACAAGGACCTGAAGCCGGAGAATCTCTATCCGTGCCCCGACGCGGATGGCCGCCATCGCATGGTGTTGTCCGACCTTGGCGCGGGCGAGGCGGCACTATCGCCGCGCCTGGCCGAGCTTGGACTGACCCTGACTCTCCTGGGTAGCGGCGAGGCGCGCGCGGGCAGCCTCATGTACCTCGCGCCCGAAGTCATCGCGGGAGAGGAACCCACGGTGCGCAGCGATGTGTTCGCGCTGGGCGTGCTGCTGTACCAGATGGTCGTGGGAAATCTGCGGCGGCCGCTGGCGCCCGGGTGGGAGAGCGACGTCGAGAATCCTCTGCTGCATGAAGACATCGCGTTGGCCGCCGCGTCGAATCCGGAGCGGCGGCAGCTCGATGCACGCGCGCTGGCTGAGCGCCTGCGCACGCTGGAATCGCGGTGCGAACCGCGGGGGCGCGAAGCCCATGCCCGTGCGATGGCACAACGCCGCGAGCAGGCGCTGCAGCACGAACGCAGCCGGCGGCGCCTCTGGCTGACCGCGGCGATCGCGTCCGGCATCGGCCTGGTGGGCGCGCTCGCGATGTACTTCCGGGCCGAAAACGCGCTGCGTGAAGCGGAGACCCAGGCTCGCCAGCACCAGGCGGTGCTCGCCTTCGTGAACCACGACATCCTTGGGCAGGGCGATGCCTATGGCGGCGAGGATGCCGCGCCCGACATCACGCTGCTGGCGGCCGTGCAGCGTGCGGCGAGCCATGTCGACCAGCGCCTGGGCGACGACCCGGCATCAGCCGCGGCGGTCCACGCGATGGTCGGGACAGTGTTGTTCGCGCGCGACCGGCATGCCGCGGCCATCGACGAACTGGAACGCGCGCGGGCGCTCTATCGCGGCGCCGGCAACGACGAGGAAGCACTGGTCCGCGTGGAGACGGCGCTGTGCGACGTCCACCGCATCGCCAGCGATTTCGCGCGTGCCGAAGAGGCGTGCATGGCGGCGTGGAACCGCGCCCGTCGGACCGGGTCGGACGTGGCGCTTGCGTCGCTCAAGCTGGGGCAGTTGCGCACCGAGCAGGGCCATTACGCTGATGCGCACGCGCTGCTGCAGCCGCTGCTGGCGCAATCGGCCTTCGCCGGCAACAGCAAGTACCTTGGCGAACTGCGCTGGGCGCTCGGGCTCGGCGCGCGCAACAGCGGGCGATTCGACGAGGCGCGCCAGCACTTCGAGGCGCTGCTGGCGCTGTACCGGAAGGCCGGGCCGCAAAGCACGTGGATGGGATGGGCCTACAACTCGCTCGGCAGCGTGATGGTGGAAACAGGTGACTACGCACGCGCGGAGACGACCCTGCTCGCCGCACGCGACGCCTTCGTCCATACCCAGGGCGAGGGCGGGGTGGAGGCACAGATGCCCAATATCTGGCGTGCCGAAATCCGCCTGCGCCAGGGCCATTGGCATGAGGCCAGGGAAATGCAGCAGGCGCTCCTCGACGCCTGGCGCGACACGCTCAGGCCCAATCATCCGCTACGCCTGCTGGCCGAGGCGAACCTGGCCTGGGCCGAGGCCGGGGACGGCATGCGCGAACAGGCGCACACCCGGCTGGACGCGGCGTTGCGCAACCGGGCAGTCGTGTTCGACCGCCCGGGCGACCGCATCGCCGAGCGCACTTTGCGCTGGATCCGCGTCGCGATCACGCTGGGCGACCGGGACGCCGCCAATGAATTGTTCGGCGTCCTCGACAAGGGACTGGCGCGCGAGGATCCCGGACCGATTCCGATGCGTGTGAAGGCCCGCTGCCTGCGCGCGCAATGGTCGCTGCTGCAAGGCGACCATAGCGCGCGGATTAACGAAGCTTGCGAAGCGGCAACAGCATCGGCGACGACGATGGATGCCACCGGGGGGTAGTAAGCCCGAAGCGCGACTCCGAGCCCATCTTCGGGGCGGTCGAGGGGATGGGTCCTGCGCGCTGCCCGTTCACGACGATAGACATGCTTCCGGGCGGGGCGCTCCGGACCGATGGATGAGCGAAGGGAATCGAGGGATCGTCGCTTGGCCCTGGCAAACCGAAAACAGGGCAGGGCACTCTTGAACTCGGCTCTTACTCGTCTTTGCTACTTCAGCCGTGTATCCGTCGCCAGCCAGTTGAGCTCCCAGGTCTTGCCACCGTCGTCGGAGAACGACTGCTCGAAGCGGATCGTGTCCGCGTCGATCGGCGTGATCACGAAACGGACGAAGACAGCGCGCCCGTCGAAGTCCTCCTGGTCATAGAACTCGCCACGGCCGTTGGCGAATCCGCCGATCGTCGGCTGGCCCAGTGTTCCGCTGCGACTGCTGGCGAAGTTGAGGCTCCACTGGCGCGACTGGGGATTGTAGAGGCGCAGGTTCAACCCCTCGAAGTGGCCGGCCGGACCATCGGCGGTCAGCTCGACCAGGTTCGCTTGGCCGTTCCAGACCTTGCGCACGGTGGTCACGCCCTCGTATTCCACCCATTCGTGCGACCCCGACAAGGGATGCACCAGGCGTTTGAGGTGGGTCTTCCATGTGCCGATCTCGAAATCGAAATCGCGCTGGCCGTCGCGGGGTGTCTGCGCCCGCGTGCTGGTGGCTTGGGTCTCCGCTCGCGCGCACAGGGGCAGGGCCGGCAGGCAAAGCAGCCCGAAGGCGGCCAGCCACGGCAGGAAAGCACGGGAAGGGCTCGGCATGGCATGCTCCAACGCGGTCGGTGACTGAACGCTAGAGGCAGCCATGTACAGCGACAAGACGGCACCTCGAGGTGCGTATCTCCTGGCGAAATCACACCCGCTCGCCGATTGCCCGCTGCACGCCGCGTTCGTTGCGGTCGGCGGCAAATGGAAGCTGACGATCCTGTACTGGCTGGCGCGCGAACCCAACCACTTTTCCGGACTCCTGCGCCGCGTGGCTCCCATCTCGCACAAGGTATTGACCGAACAACTGCGCGAACTGGAAGCCGACGGCCTGATCGAGCGCCACGTGATCGGGCCGGTGCCAGCGCCGGTCCGGTACCGCCTGAGCAGTTACGGCGAGTCGGTGTTACCGCTGGTCGAGCAGGCAAGGGTATGGGGCCAGGTACACCTCGAACGCGTGCGTGGTCCCCACGCGGGACACCCGACGGCAGGAGAGCCGTCCCTCGGTTGTGGGGAACAAGGGTGGAATAAAGGCGCGTGACCGGGCGGCCGCAGCTGGAGTGATCGCAGCGTCGGCGCTGCGGACGTCCACGCACAAGCCCGCTCGCGAGACCGTGTCGTATCCCGATCTCGTGGCCAGTTTTCGCATCCGGGAAAGCCGATCAGGGAACGTGGTCAACCAGACCAGCCGGCTAGCTTGCCGGTTGGTTTTCGGTTCGGATTGGGGTGGTGTCGCGTGGACTGCGCGAATGCCCACTGCCACCGTTGCTCAACGACGGCCAACCACGGCCTGCGCAAGCTTCGCACCAGCGGCCAGGCCAAGCGCCAGCGCGGCGTAGGTCACCACCATCGAGCGCTTGCTGAGCACGAGTTCCCATCCGGGCGTGAACCTTTTCGGGGTGACGCCGTAGTCGATCGCTGCGGCGACCGCGGATGTCATGCAGGCGCCGCGCAAGAGCGTGCCCGCGGTCGATGGCCGATGCCTGGCGCGCCAGAACTCGAAAGGCAGCGCCCAGAAGACGGCCGATGCGTAGTGGGTCGCGAAGCCGAGCAACGTGTGGCTGGCATCGAGCTCGTCACGCCCGGCCGCTTTCTCGCCATGCAGCCAGTGGCTCGTCGCATTGATGGGTTGCAAGGGGCCTTTGCCTTCGGCTCTGGCCAGCAGCGCCAGGGCGGCCACCGAAGCGAGGCTCGCTACGGCACCGGTGACCACGGCGCTGACGGGAAGTGCAGGGCGGTCTCTATTCCGGTTCGTTCGCATTTCCATCGGGCCCCGCCTCTCGCGCGTCGCGTGTATGCCAAGACTGCGCAACCCACGGTTGGGATCGTGTGAGTCACGCGCTGCACTTCGATGAAGGCAGCCTCGGCCTTGCCGCGCGCGAACCAGTGGCTGGCGAAACAGGGCAAAGCGGCAAGCCCTTTTCGGGCGATCGCCCAGGGCCGCAGCGGCCTGGACCTCAGCCGCGGCAGAATCAGACACCAACGGCCGAAGCTGGCGAGCCCATGCCTGCCCGCTTCCGCCACTCGGCCTCGTCCACGCCCCTGATCAGCAGCCACAACGCCAGCGATAGCTCGGCGAGGAGGCACGGCACCATGATCGCGGGGAACAGACGCGCCTCCAGGTGGGGCGCGAGCAGCAGGGCAAAGCTGTTGATCAGGTAACAGGCGCCCGCAATCTGCATGAGCACGCCGATCAGCTTCGGCAGATAGCGCGAAGTGCGGATCAGATAGCCCTCGAGCAGACAAACACATCCGAAGAAGATGAGCCCGATACCGAAGCCGTAATCGTGCAGCTTGATCGCCAGGTACGACCAGGCCTGCAGCTGGGCCTGGTCGAAGGCCTTGGGGTAGGCCGCATCTCCCAGCAGGAACAGCGGCACCAGCAAGATGATCTTGTTGGCCACCAGCACGGCCGTCTGGATGAGATTGAGCAGCAAGTTCAGCAGGGCGAGGTTGCGGCTGACCGGCCGGAGCAGCAGGTAAAGCGCCCACATGACGAACACGTCACACACGTGCATGACCAGGTCGCCGGCGATGCCCAGGCGCCACAGCGATGGCGAGCCCAGGATGTTGCCGGCAGTGGCGGCTGCATCACCGGGTACCACCAGCCTGCTCCGGATGAAGATCTCCCCGAGCGCGCCGGCGATGATGAGGACGATGTAAAGCAGGCCGGCGATCCGCGCATAGACCTGTGGCGATGTTCCATTCGCTGGAGTGGCCATCGTGAACTCCCAGGGTTCGAGACTTGTATCCGTGCGCCGTCCCGGGCGCAAGGTCGCCGGCACGCCAACCCGCGGTCGGCGACGCAGGCTATCGATCGATGGGGAAGCCGGGCACGTGCCGAAGGACACCCCGAGAACCCTGGGGCGGAGAAGGAAAAACGGACGGACAGCGTGCGCGTTTTCGGCGGCTCGAAACCTGTCGTGGCGCTTGCAACCGTGGAAGGTTTCGCGCGGCGCTTTCTTTCCGTGGCCGTGTTCCCGGAACCCTCACTTTCCCGGGATATGATCGCGGAGCCCGCCGTAGCTTGGCGGACCGGGGCTTGCCGAGGGGAATTCGTGCCACCGAAATCGACCGACCGACGTCTCCTTGCGCCGCAAGTCGTCGAACAGGATGCCCTGCCACTGGCCAGCCGGGTGCCCGGCGTGCTCTGGGGACTGATCGCGGTCGGCTGCGGCCTTCTACTGACGTTGTGGCTGTACCGGATCCAGGCGCGGCAGTGGCAGGCGGCGCAGCGCGATGCCGTGGTGGCCGAAGCGGAAAAGGGCGTGGTCCAGCTGCGGGCGAAGCTACGCTCGGCCGAACTGCTGCTGCGATCCCTGCAGACGATGTTCCTGGTCTCGGGGAAGATGGATGCGGGTCAGTTCGCGCGCGTGTATGACAACCTGGATCCGCGCCGGGACTTTCCCAGCCTGCTCGCCGTGGCGTACGTCGTCCGCGAGCCGCGATCCGACGGCGACCATTTCCCGACCACGCTGGTCGCGCCGCTGGATGGCAATCGCAACCTGCTGGGGCTGGACGTCGTCGACCAGCCGGCCAACATGCAGGCCTTGCTCCAATCGCGCGACACGGACCGGCTGGCCGTGTCGGAGCCCTTTCCGCTGGTACAGGACCTGGGCACCAGCGGGCGCAGGCAGGGCATCACGTTGCGGTTGCCCGACTTCGGGCCCGGCGATTCGCTCGATTCGCCAGCGGTGCGCCGGCAACGGCTGCGCGGTTCCATCGCGATCTCCTTCCGGATCGCCGACCTGATCCGGACGGGCCTGCCGGCACCGCTGCTGAATGCGGCGCGCATCTCGGTGACGGACATCACCCGGCGGCCGCACGTCCCGCTTTTCGACTCCCATGGCGGCGCGCCAGGAGCGGCGCCCTCGATCGTCCACCGCCTGCCATTCGGGGGACGCATCTGGGAACTGGCGGTCTTTCCGACGGAGGCGGCCGGCAGTCCGCCCTGGCCGCAATCGGTGGCGCCCGCCGGGATACTTGCCAGCGTGTTGCTCGGCCTGCTGGTCTGGTCGCTGACCGACACGCGGCGTCGCGCCGTGGAACTGGGGCGGCGCCTGGGTGAGCGCTACCAGGAAAGCGAGGAGCGCTTTCGCACCCTCAACGAACTGCTTCCCGCGCTCGTGGTGCTGGCCGATGCCGCGGACGGGCGCATCGTCTACGCCAACCAGGCCGCGCGAGGGCGCCTTGGGGAGAGCCTCGCGGGGAGTCCATTGGCCTCGGTGCTGGAGGTGGACGAGGTCGAGGTGGAACGGCGCCTGGCCAGTCCCGAGACCGGCGCGGTCGAGCTGGCCCTTCACGACGCATCCGGCGGACGCTTCTGGGCCAGCGTGTCGATGTCCTGGTTGATGCTCGATGGACGTCCGCAATGGGCGATGGTCGCCAGCGACGTGACCGAGCAGCGCGCGCTGACCGAACTGCTCGGTTACCAGGCGACGCACGACGAACTCACCGGACTGATCAACCGGCGCGAATTCGAACGTCGCCTGCAGCGGGTGACCCAGGACGTTCGCGAATCACCACCGTATGCCGCGGTGCTTTTCATCGACCTGGACCAGTTCAAGCTGGTCAACGACACCTCCGGGCACGTGGCAGGTGACCAGCTTTTGCTGCAACTGGCGACGGTGATGCGCGCGCGGCTGGGCGAAGAACACGTTCTCGCGCGGCTGGGAGGCGACGAATTCGGCGTGATCCTGGCGGGACTGGATACGCCCGCGCACGCCGCGGAGCTGGCCGAACACCTGCGCCGGGGCCTGGACGGCTTCGTCTTCGTCTGGGAGACCAAGAGCTACATGGCGAGCATCAGCGTGGGCGCCGTCATGATCGATCGTCCCGGCACGCCGTTGGCGGAGTTGCTCGCCGCCGCCGACACCGCCTGCTACATGGCCAAGGAGCAGGGGCGCAACCGCGTGCACTTCTACTCCGAACGGGACGAGCAGAGCGCGCTGCGGCGCGGCGAGATGGAGTGGGCCAATCGTCTGCGCTGGGCGGTGCAGGAGCAGCGTTTCGTGCTGACCTACCAGGAGGTTCGTGCGCTAGGCGCCGAACCGGCGGGGATCCACGTCGAGCTCCTGCTTCGCTTTCGCGACGAACACGGCGACTTGGTGTCCCCCGGGGCGTTCATTCCCGCGGCAGAGCGTTATGGCCTGATGCCGCTGATCGATCGCTGGGTGATCGAGACCGCGCTGGCGAACGTCAACCGATTGCATCCGGCGGGGGCGGCGCTGCGCATGGTGGCGATCAACCTTTCCGGCGCCAGCATCGACGATGAAACGCTGGCCGAGCGGATCGTCGAGCTGCTGCGCTTGCATCACGTGGCGCCCGAGCGCGTGTGTTTCGAGATCACCGAAACGGTGGCGGTACGCAAGTTGGCCGACGTCATCCGCTTCGTGACCCGGCTGCGCGATGCCGGTTGCCGCGTCGCCCTGGACGACTTCGGCGTGGGCATGTCTTCGTTCTCCTATCTCAAGCACCTGCCGGTGGACATCCTCAAGATCGATGGCAGCTTCATCCGCGACATGCTCAGTGATCCGATCAGCCATGCGATGGTGCGGGCGGTAAGCGACATCGCACACCGGTTGGGCCTGGTGGTGGTCGCCGAGTGGGTGACGGACGAGGCGGTCATGGCGTCGTTGCGCGATCTTGGCGTCGACATGGCCCAGGGCTTTTCGCTGCATCAGCCCGAGCGCGTCATGTTCCAGCGGGACTGACTGCCATTCGAGCGGACGAGGGGAGAAGGCCCGTGTAGCTTGGGCCCCTTTCGAAAGGTCGATGCACAGTCGCAGCTTTCGTTCGAGCTCACGAGTCGCATAGCGGCGCCGACGCGCAAAAAAAAAGGAGGCGCACCTACGCCTCCCACCAAAAATTTATATCAGCCAGCGGGGCTTGCGGCAAGGCTCGCCGCGTGACCTAGGATCGCCGCCCTGCCGATCGGGCAGGAAGCGTGGGTGCGCCGGACGATGCATGACGACGAGTGGGTTCCGGTTTCGCACGACAACTGCTGCCGGGTGGAAGGGCCGTTCTATCACGGGACCCGGGCGGACCTTTCGGTCGGCGACCTGCTGACTGCCGGGTTCGTCTCCAATTACGACGAGCGGATCGTGATGAACCATGTGTACTTCACTGCCGTGCCGAAGGGCGCCGGTCTGGCCGCGGAGATGGCGCGGGGCGAAGGCAGGCCGCGGGTCTATGTCATCGTGCCGACCGGAACATTCGAAGACGACCCGAACGTCACGGACAAGAAGTTCCGCGGCAACCCGACACGGTCGTACCGGAGCGCGTCGCCGCTGAGGATCGTGGGCGAGCTTGAACGCTGGGAGCCATACGACGCGGAGTTCATCCGGGAACTGAGGCGTCGGGTCGAAGGCGGCATGGGAGAGATCATCAATTGAGCAGCCACGGGTCGGCGTCCCTGGTGTCGTCGGGAGTGAAGTGACGCGCGCTCCGGAGACTGGCGCCAGCGTCCGGGCGGCGTGACGTCAGAGCCGGCTTCGATCGCGCATCGTGCCGGTATCCGCTCGGGTCGAAACCTGTAGTCTTTCGCCCGAACGCAGGTCGGCGCGGCTAACGCGCCGCTCGGACAGCCCGCTCCGCACGGGAGGACGCATGAACAAGCACGCGCGACAAGGCCTTCTGGCCGTCTGTTTCCTTCTCAGCCTGACCTGCATCGCCAGTCCGCAGACACATCCGGCGCCCGCCGCCGGACACGGTCCATCGGCGGCTGGAAAACGCGCGTCGATGGAGACGATGGGAATCCCCAGCCACGGCCAACGGATGAATGCGCTGGTGTACGTCGCCGCAGGTACCGGCCCGCACCCGGCGGTGATCCTGCTCCACGGCTTCCCTGGCAACGAACGCAACCTGGACCTTGCGCAGGACATCCGTCGCGCCGGCTGGGACGTGCTCTATTTCAACTACCGCGGGTCATGGGGTACACCCGGCGATTTCTCCTTCAGCCACGGCATCGAGGATGTCGCATCGGCATTGGCTTACCTGCGGCAACCGGCCGTGGCGAGGAAGCTGCGGCTGGACCCCGCGCGCATCGTGCTGATTGGCCATAGCATGGGCGGCTTCATGGCGATCCAGGCAGCCGCGGCCGATCCCCGCGTCAGGGCCATCGGTGTGATTTCCGGCGGCGATCTCGGTGGGGAGTACCAGCATTTGCGCCGCGACAACGCCAGCGCGGGCGCGACCGGAAAAATGGCCGCCGCCTTGGCCGACGAGGGCATGGCCCCGCTGCACGGCTGCACGCCCGATGGTCTCGCGCAGCAGGTGGCCGCGCACGCCGCCGATTGGGTGTTCACCGCCAAGGCGCCCGCACTGAAGGACCGCAACGTGCTTGTAGTCACCTCCGACGACGGCCTGGCCAACTACAACGATGCTTTCGTCGACGGGCTGCGCAAGGCGGGCGACGGCCATGTAACCACCACGCACCTGGCCACCGATCACGCCTATTCGGACATGCGTACCGAACTGTCGAAGACGGTGCTTGCCTGGCTGGCCGGATTGGCGCCATAGGTCTCGCGAAGGAAAGCGAAGACAAAAAAAAGGGGCAGCCAAAAGGCTGCCCCGTTGCGTTCCCGGCAGGTGCTGCTTAGCGGGTATAGGTGTTGTACTTGGCGTTGGAGAAGATGTTGTTCGACACCTTGATGTTGTACACGTTCGCGCCGAACTGGATGTCACGGCTCAGCGAGCCGCCGTCCTTGGTCGCGGACATGTAGCGGGTGCTGTTGTACTTGAGCGTGTTGCCGGTGATCGACCAGTCGTGCGACTTGCCACTGGGGCGCACGCCCGCCAGGCCGTTCTCGGTCATGGTGTTGCCGGTGACGGTGACGCCCGGGGCGGACACACCCAGCACGCCGAAGCCGCGGTTGCCCTTCATCGTGTTGCCGACGATCGCGATGTCGGAGATGTGGGCGTGCATTTCGATGCCGTTGCCGTTGTTGCCGGCGAAGGTGTTGTTCTCCAGGCGGATGGTGTTGGTCTGGCCTTCGGTCATCGGCTCGATGTCGATGCCCGCCTCCGGCAGCGTGCCGTTGGTGTTCTGGAAGGTGCTGTTGACGATGTACACGTGCTGGGCCGGGCCGATCGACAGGCCCTGGCGGCGGTTGTTGCTGGACACGACGCCGTTGACGGTCACGTAGTCCGAACGCACGTGCACGCGCTTGACGTCCTTGGCGCCGATCCAGATGCCGTCGCCCCAGAAGTTGGAGATCTTGATGTTCTTCAGCACGACGTTGGTCGACGCCGTGACGTTGACGCCGTAGCCCCACTCGCCCGAGGTGCCCTTGTGCTTGGCGCGGTCGCCGATCAGGTTGCCGCCGACCACGCGCACGTCGGTCGCGTTGTAGACCTGGATCACCATGTAGCGGCCGGCGCTGGTCGGGATCACTTCCAGGGTGGCGGTCGGATCCATCTTCAGGCGGGTGTGCGAGCGCAGCTTGATCGGCTTGGTGGCGTTGACCATGTAGTGGCCGGCCGGCACGAAGACGGTGCCGCCGCTGGTCGGCAGCGAGTCGACGGCGGCCTGGATGGCGGCAGTGTCGTCATGCACGCCGTTGCCCAGGGCACCGAACTTGTGCACATCCACATAGGCGCTGCCGATGACGGTATGCGGCTTGGGGTTCCACCAGTTGGCCGCAAACGAGGGCGCAGCGACGGCCGAAAGGGCCAGCGCGGTGAATGCGAGCATCAACGGCTTCTTCACAAAGCGCTTCGCAGTGACGGACGTACGAGAAACGGTCGCAAGCTTCTGGTTTTTAACGGAAACGTTCATTTTTAGGCAGGTCTCAGGTCTTTGTCGGGTCAAACTTCGTCACGCGAAGCTCACGACAAAAATGCACAGCCTTCACAAGCCTGAGCAAGCTCGACAGACCAACCTGAATGGCAGATTTATGACCACGTTGGCAAAAAGGGCCCGGGCGCCCCGAAAGTCCGCCGGGGCGGCTGAGAACCGCATCACACAAAGGCCGGAGAGACTTTTGGCGCGATGTGGCCACGCGTTGCGCGGACCGGCGACGCGGGACCCAGTTGAGGCAGCCCTCGACGGACACCTTGGAGGAGCCATCGACGGGACGTGTCAGAGGGTCAGCGGCAGCTCCCTGGGCGGTTGCAAGCGTGAAGCGACGCATCTTCTCGACGAGGCAGGCTTGCGGCGTTGGCGCTGTCGATGGATGTCGGTATCTGCCGGAACCGGCCCTGCAAGTGGACGCCCGGCTGGAACGTTCTGGTCATTCCCGGGTTGCGGAGGTCGTACGTCCCAAGCGCGAGCTGGCTCGCATCTGGAAGAGAAGAGCGCAACAAAACCCGGGTCGGCTCCGAGCCGATTCCTGGAATCAGCCTGACGGCTCTTCGTACAGGCCGAACTCGTTGCCGACCGGATCTGCGAACGCCGCAAAGGCGCCCATGCCGGCCCCGATCTCCGTGCGCGGCGTCAATACGCTGCCGCCCGCTGCTTCGATCTGCCGGAGCGCATGCACGATGTCGTCCACCATGATGTAGACGCGGGTCCGCTCGTCCGGCGTGCGGTCGGCTGCCTTGACCCACGTTCCGCTCACGCCGTCCGCGTCGTCGAAGGCCAGGTTGCCGTCGCCGCGCTGCCGTGTCTTCCAGCCGAAAATGCTGGCATAGAACGCGGCGGAGTCCTCCTCGCGGTTCGCGGGGATTTCGAGGTAGCAGATCTTTCCGTGGGGCATGGGATGACCTCCGGACTATGGCTGTCGTGGTGCGGAACGCAGCTTAATCCGTTGGGGGGGCCGGCTTCGCGGACATTCGATGGACACGTGCCGTTTCCGTGGCACCGAACCCCCGACAGGCAGCCCGTGCGAAAGGCGTCCGGGCACCGAAACGTCTTCAAGGGAAATCCCCATGGTCGTGCTGGAAACCGAACGGCTGCAGTTGCGGCGGTTCACGCTGGACGATGCCGCGTTCATCCTGCGGCTGCTCAACGATCCGGGCTTTGTCCGGTACATCGGCGACAAGGGTGTGCGCGATCTGGATGCCGCCCGCGGTTACCTGCAGGCCGGGCCGATGGCCAGCTACGAGCGCCACGGCTTTGGACTGTGGTGCGTCGGTCTGCGCGGCGAAGACACGGCCATCGGCATGGCGGGCCTGATCCGGCGCGACTACCTGGACGACATGGATATCGGCTATGCCTTCCTGCCCGAATACGCCGGGATGGGATACGCGCTGGAGGCGGCCTCCGCGGTGATGGCCCACGCGCGCGGCGTGCTCGATGCACCGCGCGTGCTGGCGATCGTGGACGAGGACAACGCCTCGTCCATCCGGCTGTTGGAAAAGCTCGGCTTCCAGGGCAATGGCGTGGTTCGCGCTCCCGGGTCGGAGCGCGACGTGCGGCTGTTTGTTGCCGATTCGGAATAACGGCCCAGCCTGGTTTGCGGATGGCTCGCGAGAGGCCTCGAGCCTGGAGACGGCAATCAAACTTAGGTATTGACCTAAGTAAGTTGAACTGCCAGACTGCCGCCGTCGGACTTCAGTCCATCCATCGGGAAACCGGCATCGAGATGAGCCCATCCGCCGTCGTCGACGAGGTCTTTTACGCCCTGTCCAACACGACCCGACGAAAAGTCCTGGAGCAGTTGTTCAGCGGGCCAGCCACCGTCAGCGAGCTGGCCGCGCCGTTCGACATGAAACTCCCTTCGTTCGTGCAGCACCTGTCGGTGCTCGAACAAAGTCGTCTGGTGAAGTCCACGAAACAGGGAAGGGTGCGTACCTACGAGATCGCACCGGAAAGGTTCAAGGCGGCCGAAGACTGGCTCGCCGAGCGGCGCCAGCTGTGGGAGGCCCGGCTAGACCGGTTCGATGCATACGTCCAACGACTCAAGGAAAAGGAATCGCAGGCATGAGCAAGAAACCCACGTTCGATCCCAGGCTCGACATTGTTTTCGAACGGTTTGTGGACGCGCCACCGCAACTGGTGTGGGAAGCCTTGACGAAGCCGGAGCACATCAAGGAGTGGTACATGCCCAAGGCCTGGGGACGCGTGTCGCGCTGCGAGATGGACCCGCGTCCGGGCGGTGTCTTCGGTATCGACATCGTGGTGGGCGACGGCCAGGAGGTCCCCAACCTCGGCTGCATCCTCGAGGCCGTGCCGAGGGAGCGGCTGGTCTGGACGTCCATGTTGTTCCCCGGCTATCGCCCGGCCGTCTTCGACGATATCCCGATCACGGCCATCATGACGCTGGAGCCGGCGGGGACGGGCACGCGCTACGTTTTCACGGCGCTGCACCGGAACGAGGCTGACGTTGCGGCGAACCAGGAGTCTGGTTGGAAAGAGGGCACCGACATCGCGCTCGATCAACTGGTCGCGCATGTCGCGTCGATCAGATAGTCCAGACGCCAGAAAAAGGGAACGGAGGCACGAGCCTCCGTTCCCTCGATACCACCTGGAAGCAACAGCTTCAGGGCACCAGCAGCCAGCTCACCTGATGCACGTTCGGCGGAGGCGGTAGCCGCCAACCCGCGGCAGGGTGGCCGTACTCATAGGTGGCGTCGTCTCGCATGGCGAACGAGTGCATCGGGCCCGCCTGGCAGACCAGGTCCCTGGCGGGCATGACGCCGGAGTTCAGATAGCCGAACTCGGCATCGGCGGTGCAGGCGTTGTCGTCGAACATGGCGCCGTGCGTGGTGGCGTTGTTGACCAGCACCATCGGCGCGGCATGGCCGTTCTCGCGCCGGTCCTTGAGCGCCCCGGCGTAGGGCGTGGACGGATCGAACTCGTGCTGCACCATCAGGGCATGTACCCGGGTGTTCGACTCCAGCCTGCGATCGAGCGCCGGCCGCCACGGCCATTGCTGGCACTTGTCCACCAGCGTGGATGCGCCGACGGCCCAATCGGTGCGGACATCCCTGATCTTCTGCGCGATGCTGCGCAGATCGGTCGAGCCCGAATCGTTGCACTGAAGAGCATCGGCCATGGGGTTGAAGCTGGGTAGGTTGCGCAAATCGGCGAAAGTCATCGCCGCCATCTGTTCGGCGTAGGCGATGTGGGCTGGATCGCCATCCAGTGCCGTGGACATCGCGCTCAGCGATGGCGACACCAGCAGGTCCCAGAAAATCCACATGCCGGTGCCTTCCAGCGAACCCAGCGCCTGGTCCGGCGTCACGCTGCCCATGCGGTGTTCCGAGGTGGCCTGATAGATCCGCTGGAACGTCGTCATCACCTGGTGCGGCGTCGTGCCCATGTGGAACTGCTCGTCATGCCGGGCCATGAACGGGATGAACGCCTGCTGCAGGTTGAGCTGATCCATCGACGCCCGATGCAATGCCTGCCGCTGCCAGTCCAGGTGCGACCAGTTCATGCTGCTGTCGAGCGCCACGCGCTCGAACCGGTCGGGAAACAGGCGGTCGGCATAGGCCATGAGGCTGGTGCCGCTCGATACGCCCAACAGGTCGGCGTGCTGGAACCCCAGCACGGCGCGCACCAGGTTCAGGTCACGCGCGTGGTTGGGCGTATTGATGCCTTTGAGGAACGTGGCGTGCTGCTGCAGGCAGGCGCTGATCGACCGGTTCCACCAATCCTGCTGCGCCTGCACGCTACGGGGCGTCGGATTGCGGCTGTCACCGTCCATGAAATTCTCGGCACCGCTGCGCTGCGCATATTCGCAGCTCACCTGCGTGCCCAGGCCGTCGGTGATGCCGCGCAGGTCGACGCCCACCACCAGGTGATCGACCTGGACCTGCGGTTGCCACTGCTCGAGCATCTCGGCCATGGAGGCGCTCGAGTTGTCCGGGCCACCCGCGTTCACCAGCAGCAGGCGCGTGTGGGGCGGCGGATCGAGCGGCCGGGAAATGCCGATGGCGATGTCGCCCTGGCTCGGGTCGGCCCAGTCGACCGGCACCGTGACCAGCGCACACTGGATGGTGCTGCCATCGGTGAACAGCGATGGCGGGCAGCGGCCCCAGTTCACCGATTGCTGGTAATACCTGGCGTACGCCGGATCGCCGCTGTGATCGTCGACACCGTGGGCGCTGGCCAGCCCCGAGAACACCAGGCCGATCAACACGACGAGCTTGCGCGCGGACAGTGCAGGGAAATTCATCCTGATGCCTCCTTCTTCAGTAGTGACATGCCGGACGCATGGGATCTGCCGAGGCATCGGCCCCCAAGGCCGTGGACGGGGCGAAAGCGAGCGCACCGGGTCGCCGGGGACGTCGCCCCGGTGTCGTCTGGAATGATCAATGGCGGTTCTCCCTGTCTACCCGAATCGGGCGGTCACGGCGGCGGAGCGCACGCTCGGCGTCCAGCCAGCCGCGGCACGATGATTCGTCAGGGCGGCAGCATGGGTAAATATCCGGTCGCGGTGTTTTTTCTAGTAACCAGTTCGGCCCTGCGGGAGCGGTCCTGGCGCAGCCGACGGAGAAGCAATCCCTTGCCGGCCGCTCCGCCGAAGGCTACCGGCTGTTGTCGACCTTGGCCGCACCGAGTGGCGGTTCGACCGCAATTTCCGGGGACGACAGTAGGCGTTCCACTCGTTGCGGGCGCCGGGCGAGCGCGACCCTTCCGGCCGGCCATGCGCTGGCATCGGCTCTCGACAAGAGCGACCATCCGGCCAATCGCGATCGCGTTATCCGGAACGCTCATGACCCTTCGTCCTGCATGGGCCTGCCTCGTGCTTGGCTTCCTGGCGGCGTGGCCGCTGGCGACCTGGGCACAGTCGCCGATCCGGATCGGCAACCTCGACAACCGGATTGCCGTGCAGGCCGGGGATTCGGCGCCGGAGCTGCTGCAACTGGCGCGCCCTGGTGGCGTCGCCTGGCAGGGCGCCGCGGCCGCGGCCCTGATCGGGCACGCCGATGTCGCGGGCAGGGAGGTACCGCTGCACTGGCGCTTCGATCCCGACGCCAGCCGTCACGGGACGGACGCCGCAAGCCTGGTCTACGAAGATCGCGCCGTCGGACTGCGGTTGCGTTGGGAATGGCGCGCGCGGGCTTCGCACGGTCCGCTCGAACATGCGATCCGCATCGAGAACCGCAGCGGGCACCCTGTCTGGCTTCCACTGCAGCCCAGCCTGCAGGTCGCGTGGAAAATCGCGGCAGGCCAGCCGCTGCAGCAGGTGTGGATCGACAAGGGCGCCGGCGAGCCGCCGCCGGTGGGGACGCACCAGGTGCCGATCGCCGATGGCCGCGATTGGCGCGGCACCTCCAGCACGTTCGCGCACCCGCGCCCGGGCGAGACGCGCGAGATCATTCCCTGGTTCCTCATCCGCAGCGAGGACGCAGGCGTCGGCGGCTGGTACGTCGGCGTGGAATTCAGTGGTCGTGTCGCAATGACCCTGAAGCGGAAGGGCGCGAGGCTGGAAAGCACGGTCGGGCTCGATCCCGAGCCCGGTCCATTCCGCACCCGCCTCGCACCCGGCGAAACCTTCACCACCCCGACGGTCTTCGTCGGCGCCAGCGACGGCGATATCGACGACACCGGCAACGCGCTGCGGCGCTGGGTGCGCGAGGTGCTGGGTGATCCGTCGACGCTGGCCGACGCGGCCTATCCGTTGGTGACGAACAACAGCTGGGGCAGTGCGATGGCAATCGACGAGGCACAGGCGCGGCGCATGATCGATGATGCGAAGCGGCTGGGCTTCGAGATGTTCCACCTGGACGCAGGCTGGTTCCGCGCCGTCGGCGACTGGCACGCGGATCGGAAGAAGTTCCCCCGCGGCGTGGCGGCGTTGTCGGATTACGCGCACCGCCGTGGCCTGAAGTTCGGGCTCTGGGCGGACTGGGCCCAGGCGGGCACCAGCAAAGGAAAAGGTGCACTGGACGTTGCCGATCCGGAGGTGCGCGACTGGCTGACCACCGACCCGCCGCCCGGCTGGAAGCCCACCGAGTTCAAGGGCATGACGATCGACCTGGGCGTGCCGGCGGCGCAGGCCTGGGCGGTTGGCGAGACCGATCGCCTCGTGCGCGAGTACCACCTCGACATGCTCGAACACGATGGCTACGTCGTCGCACAGGGTTGCGACCGCGACGATCATCCCCACGCACCGGCCGACCCGACCCGCATCCGGCGTTACCGCGACGACGACTTTCTGTGGGTCGACGGGAGCAATGCGACCGACGTCAGCCTGCACGCCACGCGCGCGTACTACGCCATCCAGCACGCGCTCAAACGCCGGCATCCCGGCCTGCTGCTCGAGGTCTGCAACGACGGCGGGCGCATGGTCGATTTCGGCAGCGCCGCCCACGGCGACTACTTCTCCATCGTCGATTCCTACGACCCGCTGTCCAACCGGCAGGCGTTCTACGACGCCAGCCACGTGCTGCCGCCGGCCATGCTC
This sequence comes from Frateuria edaphi, assembly GCF_021117405.1. Lineage (NCBI taxonomy): Bacteria > Pseudomonadati > Pseudomonadota > Gammaproteobacteria > Lysobacterales > Rhodanobacteraceae > Frateuria > Frateuria edaphi. The sequence goes on along the minus strand of NZ_CP088251.1, from coordinate 1,996,497 downwards.
GAAACCTACGTCAAGGCGTGGCCCACGCCCCGGATCGAGAATTTTCGCTACATGCTTCGCAGCGGCATGATGGGCTGGTTCACCGTCATGATCGACACGAACGGCTGGACGCCCGCGCAACACGCGGCGGCGGGCAGCGAGATCGCCTTCTACCAGTCGACCCTGCGACCGCTCATCCGGGCCGCCGATCTCTACCACGTGGGTCCGCGCCCGGACGGCAAGGGCTGGGATGGCACCGAGTATTTCGATGGCGTACGCGACCAGGGCGTGGTTTTCGCGTTCCACGGCAGCGATCCGGCGCCCGGCGTGTTCCGTTTCAGGCTACGCGGACTCCGCGCCGGTCATCGGTACCGCGTGCACTTCCGCGACCACACGTCGCCCGATCGCGTGGTCGACGGGAGGGAACTGATGGATGCCGGCCTGGCGGTAAGGTTGCCGACGCCGCAATCTTCCGAACTGGTGGTGATCGATGGCGTTCGGTGAAAGCGTCGAGCCTGGGCGCCTTCAGCCGGAGCAGCCGCCACAACATATGCTGGGCAACTGCACCACCTGCTCTGGCTCCACTGTCCAGCCGGTTTGCCGCAGGACGCCGATCAGGTCCTTCACGGGCACCCAGGACGATATCCGCATGACCAGACCGCTCATATCGAGATCGACCAGCGCGCTCGGGTCGATATCGAACATGGCGTCCTGGACCACCTCGGGTCGAGGGCTGGCATCGGTGAGTGCGATATGGAATTCCATCGTGCGGCCTCGTTACAGGCATGTCGTTTTGCTGCATCACATGCTTTCCGATCGGCGCGCACGTCGTCTTGATCCCGGTCAGGTCGAGGGGTGAAACAGGCCGGCGGATCAGTTTGAACTGGTCGCCTGCCTCAGCCGGATCCCCGACTCCTTCCCCGATCCGTCCCTTTCACTCCGGCCGCCGCCAGCACGTTGGTGGAACGCAGATCGACAGCTGCGTAGAGTGACGTTGCGCTGCGACGTCTTGTTTGCCGATGCCAGGTTTGGTGGTGTTTCGAACTTGCCGGCGGCCGACGCGGGCGGCGACATGGGTTTTCAGGGCCGACTTCCGAAACTGCTCCAGGGCAGTTGTGGCTGCATGGCCCCGCGAGGAAGAAGCCGTATACACCGCAAGGGGAGGGGAAAATGCATCTGCGTTATGGCTTGTTGATCGCAGCCGTTGGGTTGGCGCTCGCTGGTACCGCTTTTGCCGATACGCCTGATGGAATACCCGCGCTGGCCAACTTTCAGGCGGTGTCCGGCGAGTTGAACGAAGTCCAGAGCAAAAACTTCTTCGACACTTTGGCTGAGTCGCGCATCCTTCAAAGGAGCGAGCTGAGCCCGCGAACCATCGACGCCATCGGTGACATCATCGCGCGTACGAATGGTGACGAACGGAAGTCGGAGTATTTGGACGGGTTCTACGGGCTTTGGTCGCGCGTCGGTATCGACGTGGATCCGCTGGGCTTCGCCAACCTCGAAGACCGGATCGCCCGCAAGCAAGGCGAGCCTCAGCAGTTCGGTACGCTGGCGCGCGGTAAGGGCGACTACCCCGTCGCCGACGCTCAGCGCATCTATGCCGCTGCGCGCGACATGATCGGCCTGGACCCACGTACGGCCGTAGCGCCTATCCGTGGCAAAGCCACGCTGGCCATGGCAAAGCCTTCGCATCCGACGCTTCCGGCTTTGCGCGCGGAACTCATGCGCCTGGGAAGCATGGACCAGGAGGCGCGGCGCGAGCCGGCAGGCGGCTTCAAGGGCGGCGACGAGAAGGCGTTCATAAAGCGCATGTCGGATACCGACGCGTATACGTTGCCTAGAGTCAGGGCGATCTTCGACCAGTATGGAATTCCCTCGCCGATGCAGGTGGGCCGGTCAGGCACGCATGCCGCGTTTCTTCTCATACAGCATGCGATCAACGATCCGGCACTCATGCGCGGCGCAGTCGCTCAAACCAAACAGCTAACGAATAGAGGCCAGCTGCCCGGCATCGACTACGCATTGCTGTCCGATAGGGTTGATTGCGTCCTGGACCATCGTCCTCAGCAGTTCGGCACGCAAGGCAGCAGAGATCCCAAGAGTTATTGGTATTGCCCTATCGCGGATCCGGAGCACGTGAACCGGCGACGCGCTGCCCTGCACATGTCGCCCCTGACAAAGGAGCGGATCTATGGAAAGGCCGGTTGAGCGACTGGCGATCCACGATGATTCGCGCGTCCGTGCTGGTCGCTTTACTGCTGGTGTTTTTGCTTCTCTCGATTTTCCGAGTTGACGCGCCCGCTCGGTCGGGCTCCCTTCCCATTTGAGGGGCCCCATGCGATCGCCGCGTTACCAGGGATACGGTCAGCCCGCGCATGGCGGGCGTTTGCCAGCACCACTATCCGTCACCGAGCACGTCCTCGACCGTCACCTCCTTGCACGACGCGAAGGCGCCGGTGACGGTCACCGTCACCTGGTTGAGGTAGAACCCGCCGGCCGGCTTTATCCGGACTTCCAGCCCGTCCCTGGTGGCGTGTGCGGTAAAGCCACCGTTGCCCCGCAGGTTCTGGAAGCTTGCGCTCTTGATGAGCCAGGTGGCGTTCTTGAAGACGATGTCGCATGCCGACAGCGGCATTGCGTAGAACGCGTTGTCCGAGATCGACACCCTGTCGCACGCCGTCTTGCGTTCCGGCTCGAGTCCTCGCTGGGACGCTGCCGCAAGGAATGCGTCTCCACGGAACTGGACCTTGCATGTCCTTTCCGCTTTACCCGCCGGCGAGCCCGTGGCTGCGGCGGATAGGGCGTACGACAGGAGCACGGCAAGCGCGGGGAGCGGGTGCATGTCAGTTGGCCTTGATGGGCGCAACGTCGAGGTACTGCTGGTCGGGGACGACCAGTTGCAGGCGCTGGACGCCATTGATCAGGATGACCTGGTTACCCGGCACGGCATTGAAGTAATACATGCCGTCGGATCCGGTCACGTAGTCCATGCAGCCGCCACCGCTGTCACACAGGCGGACGTTCGCGCCGGCCATCGGCACGACCCCGTACTGGAGCGTGATGTCGACGCGACCGCGAACGACCGTGACCGCGGCTGCATCCGTGCAAACGAAGGCCAGCAACAACACAAGCCACTTTTTCATTGGGCGTTCCCCTGGGACACCGGCGAGGTCGTCGGGGATGGCGGACGCGCCTCATCCGCCGGATCCGGATAGGTCGCCAGCTGGCTCCCGTTGGTGGCGCCATAGGCGTTCCTCAACACGATCCATACCGGCTGGGTCCCGATGATCTGGCGCGACGGATAGTCGAACCGGACCTTTTCCGAATCGTTGAGATCCAGCACGACCGGATCCAGCGCGGGGAGCTGGAAGCGCGCCGTGGGAAATTTGCCGTCCGAGAGGATAACGCGGAAGGTGACGTCGCTGGCGGATGCCTGGATCAGCGCGGGCTGGGTTTCGACGCGAACCTGGGGCAACGTTCCGCCATCGACGGGCAATACGTTGCCGCTCGCGTCGCGAAGCCGGATGGGTACCCGTACCGTCCATGCCTGGTTGTCCTTCAGCGAATCGGCGATCCGCTGGGCGTCCTTGTCCGCTTCGTTCATCAGGAACAGATAGGTGAATATCGAGACCGCCAGCAGCACGACGTAAGTGGCGGTGGAACCGACGACCTTGAACGTGAGATTCGCCTTTCCGAACATGCGGCCGTCCGCGCTCCAGCCCCCTTGGGCTTCACCTTCCTCGGGCGTGGCTTTGCCGGTCGCATCCGCCGGGCGCTTGGGGGTAAGGGCCTTGTAGAGCACCGCGGCCGGAACCAGGGGAATCAGCAGCAGCGCTGCGATGGCAAGCAGGGCGCCTATCGATGCCATCTCGAACTCCTTACCGGTATTTGCCGGACCGGTCGGTCGTCCATCTGCAAACACGGCTGCCATGCCGGGCGGGGGTGCATCCACCAGGCAGCGCCGGAGGAAGCGCGATCGCTGCGGATCCGGGAACGGCTCGCGTTTTGGACGGGACAGAAGACATGGCTGTCTCCTTGGCTCGATTTCCGATGGATCGAGAAACGAACGCTATGGCCTCGAACACCCCTTACTCGCGGCGGAAGTTGCTCCACGGCATGTAGACGGATTGTGTGCTTCGGCGGCCGAGTTTGCTGACCTTGGCCAGCACGGTTCCGGAGGACGCGTCTGCCCACGCTGGTTACGCATCGTCCCGTGCCATCCGGCCCGCTCGCGGCGTTCCGGCTCGGGCCGCGACCCGATTCCTGCAGTCACTTTTCCGAGGGTGCAGCGGTTAGCGCAGGGCGCGTTCGTTGCGCCGTTGACATCTACTAATAAAATAGTACTATATGTTTAGTAAGGAGGGCCGCATGACGAACGTACGCCCCACCGAAGGTGAGCTGGCCATCCTGCAGGTCCTGTGGGACCGCCGTGAGCCGTGCACCGTTCGAGAGGTCCACGAGGCACTCTCGCGCCACAAGGACACCGCCTATACGACGGTCCTGAAGATGATGACGATCATGGCCGAGAAGGGCCTGGTCCGCCGCGACGAATCCGAGCGTAGCCACCGCTACGTCGCTGCCCATCCGCAGGCCAATGTGCAGTCGGCGCTGGTGAAGGACCTGGTACAGCGGGCGTTTTCAGGTTCGGCACTGCAACTCGTGCAGCGTGCGCTGGACGTGGAGGGCGCCAGCCGCGAGGAACTCGACGACATCGCGCAGCTGATCGCTCGCGCCCGCAAGCAACGCGACCGCTGACGCCGCCGCCATGCACATCCTTCCAGACGCGCTCAAGGCGGCGCTCGCGCTGACCCTGCTGCATTCGGTGTGGCAGGTCGCGGCGCTCGCGCTGCTCGCAGGTTTGGTCCTGGCGATCCAGTCCACGGCGAGCGCGAAGGCGCGGCATGCGACGGGCATGGCGTTCCTGCTGGCAATGGTCCTGCTGCCGATGCTGACGCTGGTGAACCTGCTCGCCACCCACGCCAAAGTCGCCGACGCCATGACGGTCGTCCAGGGGCCACTGGCGCGCGTTCCGGTCGTGGTCGCGTCGATCGCCTATGCGCCCGCCAACCTGGCACCGCTGTGGTTGCCGTGGGTCTGGACGTTTGGCGTGGCGACGATGCTGCTGCGCCTGTGTGGCGGCTGGTGGATGGTCCGCAGGCTGGATCGGAAAGCCTGCGATCGGTTGCCCGCGCACTGGCACGCGCGTGCCGAGGCGTTGCGCCAGTCGCTGGACATTCGGCGCCAGGTCGCCATCCGGCTGCTGCGCGACACGGGATTGCCGTGTTCGGCTTATGCGTGGCGGCCAGTGATCTGGTTGCCGCTTTCGATGCTGACGCGGCTGTCGCCCGATCAGATCGAGGCGCTGATCGCGCACGAACTGGCGCATATCCGCCGCCTGGACTGGATCTGGAACAGCCTGCAGTGCCTGGCCGAAGCGTTGCTGTTCTACCACCCGGGCATGTGGTGGCTGAGCCGCCGCATCCGGCAGGAGCGCGAGAACGCCTGTGACGATCTTGCGGTGGCGGCCTGTGGCGACGCCATCGTGCTTGCCGAAGCGCTCAACAACCTCGAGCGCTTGCGTGTCGCCGCCCCGATGTTCGCCTTGTCAGCCAAAGGAGGAGTGCTTATGCAACGCATCAAGCGTCTGTTGTTCCCCGATTCACCGCCGCACCGGCTGCGCCTGGGTGTTCCCCTGGCCCTGCTCGCCGTCGCATGTTCCGGCGCGTTGTATGCCGCACAGGCGAACCATTCGACCACCGCGGGCGACGTTGCCGCGCAGGAGGTTCCGCACTGGTGGAACACCGTCGGCCATTCGGTCCACATCGTCGCAACGGTCGACGGGCATCTGCGCGAGTACCGCCAGTGGAGCGATATGGACGGTCGCCCGCACGAGTCCTATACCGTCGACGATCGTCCCTCGCGCATCGACGCCAAGGTGCGCGAGTGGCTGGCGGTCGCGATGAAGCCGCCGGCACCCCCGGTGCCGCCAGCACCTCCGCCGCCTCCCGTGGCACCGCCTCCGCCCGCGCCCCCGGCGCCGCCGCTTCCGCCCCGGATCGAGACCACGCAGGCCTACACGACCGCCATTGCCATGGTGCAACGGGATGCACGCGTGAGTGCCATCTTGGGAACGCCGATCGGCGCGGTCACCGGTCCGTGTGCGCTCAACGGCGATGCGTTCGACTGCTCGATCATGCTCAGTGGCCCGCAGGGCATCGCGAGGTTGCAGGCGAACGGCGAGCGCCGTGCCGGGCAATGGCGGTACTCGCGACTCGAAGTGCTCCCGGAGCGCGGTGATGCGGTCGATGTGGCGCGACGCGACTGAGGGCTCCCGTTTTTTTTTTTTCGCGCACAAGTACTAATCAATTAGTAGTCATGAGGAGCATCGGATGAAAAGGTTCCTGTCATTGGCGGCATGCGCCGCGTCCCTGTGCGGCGCTTCGTCGGTCGTAAACGCACAATCGCCCCCCGGACCACCCCCGCAGCCGGACATGGTCATCGACGCCGCCACGCGCCAGCAGGTGGTCGACACGCTCGTCGCCGACCTGGAGCGCTATTACGTGTTTCCCGACAAGGCGAAGCAATACGCCGCGATGCTGAACGCCAAACAGCAACAAGGCGCCTACGATGCAGTGTCGAGCGCGGAAGGCTTCGCCCGGCGGCTGACCGGGGATCTGCAGGCCGTCAGCCATGACCGCCATCTGGAGGTCCAGTACAGCGCGGAACCGCTTCCGCCGGAAAGCGCGAACACCGAACCTTCGGCGCAGGAAAACGCCGAGCTCCTGGGCATCGGCCGCAGGCTCAACTTCGGCATCGAGACGGTGGGCCGGCTGCCTTTCAACATCGGCTACGTCGACCTGCATGCCTTCATGCCGCCCGATCAGGTGAGCAGCCGGTATGCCGCCATGATGACCCTGCTTGGCGATACCCGCGCCCTGATCATCGACCTGCGCAAGAACGACGGCGGCGATCCCGACGCCGTGGGACTGCTTGCCAGTTACCTGTTCGACAGGCGTACCCATCTCAACGACATCTACACGCGCACCGACAACCGCAACCATGAGATGTGGACCCGCACCCGGCTGGATGGGCCCCGCTATGGCGCTGCGCGCGAGGTCTACGTGCTGACCAGCGGCAAGACGTTTTCAGCCGGCGAGGACTTCAGCTACGCGTTGAAGAATCTCAAGCGCGCAACGCTGGTTGGCGAGACCACCGGAGGCGGGGCGCATCCGGGCATGCCGCACATGCTCGACCGGCATTTCGCGGTATTCATCCCGTTCGGTCGCTCCATCAGTCCGGTCACCCATACCGACTGGGAAGGCACCGGTGTCGTTCCGGACCTGGCTGTACCTTCGGACGACGCGCTCGCCGTCGCGCAGCGTCGCCTGCTGGCCGGCTTCCTGGCGACCGAGAAGGATCCTGAAGTGCGCGATGCGCTGAACAGGCGCCTGAAAGAGCTCCATTGATCGGGTGATGGAAAAAAGGGTCGGCAATGCCGGCCTCTTTTTTCCCGCCTCGAAGGCCAGGGCCAGCTTTGACGGCAACCGGATACGGGACCCGCTCCAATGACCGGTACGGGCTGACCTGGCCCCATGTCGTTCGAGAATATCCATGAGCTCGTACATCTCCGCCGCTGACCTGGGTATCCGCGTAACGGCGGATGACGAGCAAAGCCTCTTCAAGTGGCTGTTGGCAAGCTTTCTGTTCGGCAAGCGGATCGGCCAGAAGGTGGCCGCCGCCACCTGGCGGGTGCTGGTGGAGGTCCATGGCCTGGATACGCCACGAAAGCTGTGCGGTTGCACGCACGCTCAACTGGTCCGGATGCTCGGCGAAGGCGGCTACGCGCGCTACGACGAATCCACCGCCGCACGCCTGTCGTTGCTGTGCCGGATGCTGCTGGAGCAATACCAGGGCCGCGTGCTCGGCATCTTCGAAGCCGCCGGAAGCCGCGAAGACTTCGAGCGTCGATTGGGGGAGTTCAAGGGAGTCGGCCCGGTGACCGTCGGCATCTTCATGCGCGAAGCCGGCCCGGCGCTGTTCCGGTCCTGACGGACGCGCACGCGGCTCTGGGTGCGCCTGCGCTCGACCGGCGAGGCCCGATATGACCTCCGGCGGTTCCAAAAAGACCCCGCTGCGTGCAAAGTCGCGCGACCTCTTTTCGGAAACGTCCGATGACCCGCCTGGCAATTTCCCTTCGCACTACGATGCTGTCGGCAGCGCTGGCCTTCGCCTCCACGGGCGCCTTGGCCGCCGACGCCACGCCCCACCAGGATTTTCTCGCCGCGCACATCGACACGTCGGTCGATCCGGGCGTGGATTTCTTCCAGTACGCGAACGGAGCCTGGCTGAAGGCGCATCCGATCCCGGCCTCCGAGGCGACGTGGGGCATCGGCAACGAGGTGGATGACGAGCTGTATGCGCGCCTGCGCGGCATCAGCGAATCGGCAGCGAAGCAGCCGGCCGAACCCGGCAGCGACACGCAGAAGATCGGTGATTTCTGGGCCACCGCCATGGACGTGGCGAAGGCCGATCGCCTGGGCCTGCATCCGCTGGATGCCGAGCTGGCGCGCATCGACGCGATTTCCTCGCCCGCTGGCGTGCTCGATGCGGTGTTCGCGTCCAAGCCGGTCGGCGCCGGCGCGCTGTTCCGCATCGGCATCGCGCAGGACGACAAGGACAGCGCGACGATGGCGGTGCAGATCCACCAGGGCGGGCTGGGCCTGCCCAACCGCGACTTCTACTTCAACCCCGAAGCGGGCGTGGCGAAGATCCGCGCCGCCTACGTCGAGCACCTCGCGCGCACGTTCACGTTGCTCGGTCGCAACCCGGTCGCGGCCAGGGCGGCGGCGACGCAGGTGATGGCGTTCGAGACGGCGCTGGCCAAGGCCTCGCGCAAGCTCGAGGACCTGCGCGACCCGGAGAAGAACTACCACAAGATGGCGCCGGCGGATTTCACCGCCAAGGTCACGCCGTCCATCGACTGGAGCGAGCGGCTCGCGGCCTGGGGCATCCACCCGACCTACGTGATCGTCGGCCAGCCGGAGTTCTTCGCCGCCGAGGACCGCCTGCTGCGCGAGACGCCGCTGCCGGTAATCAAGGATTACCTGCGCTACCACCTGGTCGACGGCTACGCGCCGTTCCTGTCCACCGCATTGGATGAAGCGCACTTCGACTTCCACGGCCGTGCGATGTCTGGCCAGCAGGAGCAGCGCCCGCGCTGGAAGCGGGCGCTGGACGAAGAAAACGACGCCATGGGCATGGTGCTCGGGCGCATCTTCGTCAGGCAGTATTTCCCGGTGGCGTCGAAGCAGCGCTACACGGCGATGGTCGAGGCGATCCGCAGCACCTTCCATGACCGCATCGAACGGCTCGACTGGATGAGTCCCCAAACCCGGGCCAAGGCGCTGGCCAAGCTCGCCGCGGTCACGCCCAAGGTCGGCTATCCGGACAAGTGGAAGGACTATTCGGCGCTGGTCGTGGGACGCGATTCCTATGCGGCGAACGTCATGGCGGCGCGGCGCTGGCAGTTCCAGGACAACCTGGCGAAGTTCGGCAAGCCGGTCGACCGCACCGAATGGGACATGACCCCGCAGACCTACAACGCCTACTACAACCCGTCGAACAACGAGATCGTGCTGCCGGCGGCGATCTTCATGGTGCCGGGCGTGCCCGATGACCAGGTGGACGATGCGGTCGCCTACGGCTATGTCGCCGCCAGCACCATCGGCCACGAGATCACCCACGGGTTCGACGACCAGGGCCGCCAGTACGACGCACAGGGCAACCTGTCCGGCTGGTGGACGGCGCAGGATGCGGCGCGCTTCAACGCCGCGGCGGAAGTGATGGTCAAGCAGTTCAATGCCTACGAACCGCTGCCCGGCCTGCACATCAACGGCAAGGCCAGCCTGGGCGAGAACATCGCCGACTACGGCGGCGTACTGCTCGGGCTGGAAGCTTTCGAGAAGACGGCGCAGTTCAAGAAGAGCGGGAAGATCGGCGGCCTGACGCCGACCCAGCGCTATTTCCTCGGCTATGCGCTGGGCTGGATGAGCCAGCAGCGCGAGCAGCGACTGCGCCAGCGCCTGCTGTCGGATGTGCATGCCCCGGCAAAGTGGCGCGTGCTCGGCCCGATGTCGAACATTCCCGCGTTCTACCAGGCGTTCGACGTGAAGCCCGGCCAGCCCATGTGGCGTGCCCCGCAGGATCGCGTGCGGATCTGGTGATGGAACCGGGGTTGCTTTTCAGGGAACGGGCTTGGGCGCCGTTCCCGTTGGCGAAGGCTCGCGCCCGAGGCGATTGATCGCGTCGTTCTCCACTATCGGGGGCGGCGACGGATCACGCGCCAGGGCGAGCATGGCCCGGCCCACGCGGGCGGTCGTGGTCATCTGGCCAGGCAGCAGGCGCACGGCCAGGGCCAGCGCAGGCGATCCGAGCCGGTACAACAGGTCCAGCTGCTTGTGCGGGGAACGGATGCCTTCCACCGGGCGGATGCCACCCGGCCGGAGCATCACGGTAGTGATCGGCAAGGCGGCAAGGGCGCGCTCGGTTTCGCCCTTGGCCCTTGCCACCATCATGCGACTACCGGGGTCCGAGTAGGCCCCGGAGATGTACAGGAAGCGGCCACGGGGGTTGTACCTGGCGAAGGCCTCGGCCACCTTCGAGGTCAGCGTCAGCGTGACATGGCGATAGGCCTCCGCGGTGATCCCCACCAGAGGTGCGCCGGCGCAGTAGAGGCACGCGTCGAACCCTGCCAGCCGATCGCCGAGCGATTCCACCTGCGCGAAATCCGGGCAGGACAGTTCCTCCAGCCGGGCATTGTGGATGCCGGTGGGGTGTCGGCCCAGCGCGACCACCTGCGTCACGTCCGGGGCACGCAGGCACTCGCGAAGCACGCCTTGACCGACCAGGCCGGTTCCGCCGGTGATGAGGATCCGCATGGGCCATCTCCGCTCGTGGGAATCGCGAGCTTAGCCTTAACGGCGCGTGGCCTATGCGACAGCCGCGCGGGAGGGGGCTTCACTGCGATGAGCATTATGCAGGTGCGCGTACAAGGCGCCATGAAAGCGCTCGCGGCTTGTCGCACGGTCGACTTCTGAAGTACGGCACGAGTGGAAGGAGAGGAGCGCTGGGTCGCTCCGTTGCAACGCGGATATGCCGAGGGGCGCCGTAGCGCCCCTCCATGCATCGTTGCTGGAGTGTTGGGTCAGCTGTTCTTGTGGCTCTGCTCGCCCGCTTTCACATGCTGCTCGTGGCTGCCGCCCTGGCTTCCGCTCTGGCTTCCGCTCTGGTTGCCGCGATTGCCGCCGGACGAGCTGCTGCTGGCCGACTTCGACCTGTCGTCGTTCTTGTGGCTCTGTTCGCCTGCCTTGACGTGCTGCTCGTGCGAACCACCACGGTTGTCATTGCTATTGGGCATTTCCGATCTCCGGGATAGATGGGACAGCACGGCTGTTCACCGTGCTGGGCCACCATCCCTCAACGGGCCTTACGTTGCGGTGAGGAGCCGGTCAAGCGATGTTCGCGATGCCTGCTGCCAGCCAAATCAGTCTTCGGCCATCGCAGCTTCTCGCCCTTGCTGGCGGATGAGTGCTTCCTCGCGCGCGTCGATGATGGACTGCATCACGCTGTCCACGTCGACCGCGCTCTCATCGAACGCGAAGCGGCCGGTCAGCTCGCTTTCGGGCTGCAGTTCGCCCTGTTCGAACAGCGCCCACATTTCCTCGGCGTAGTACGTGTCGAGCAGGTCGGGTGCGAAGCGCGACAGATTGATGGTGAGGTTGCTCACGTCCCGCCGCAGCATCGTGCGCGCGGCGTTGTTGCCGGATGCGCTGACCACCTGGGGCAGGTCGATGATCACCGGGCCGTCGGGCGCCACCAGCACGTTGTACGGAGAAAGATCGCCGTGGATCAGGCCGACGCAAAGCATGCGCACTACCTGGCGGATAAGGATGCGGTGGTAGTCGCGGGCGGTGTCGGCGGAGAGCTCAACCTCGCCCAGTCGCGGGGCCGACTGGCCATCGGCGTCGGTGACCAGCTCCATCACCAGCACGCCGTTGAAGTAACCGTAGGGTTGCGGCACGCGCACGCCGGCGTCGGCCAGCAGGTAGAGCGCGTCCACTTCGGCATTCTTCCAGGCGGCTTCGGCTTCCTTGCGGCCGAACTTGCTGGCCTTGCCGATCGCGCGCGCCTGCCGGCTGCCGCGCACCTTGCGACCTTCCTGGTATTGCACGCGCTGCTGGAAGCTGCGCTGGGCCATGTCCTTGTAGACCTTGGCGCAACGCACCTGGTCGCCCGAGCGCACGACATAGACGGAAGCTTCCTTGCCGCTCTTGAGCGGGCGCAGGACTTCGTCGATGACGCCGTCGTCGATCAGCTCCTGCAAGCCGGTGGGAGTTTTCATGCGTAGGGGCGGGCGGTCAGTGGGAACTGTCCATTATGAACGGTCGGGCATGACTGCGAGCTGCGTCGCTGCGCGTGGCCGTGAACCATCGCCGCGCAGGCCCGCGACCGCGGTCGACCCTCGAACCGGCCGTGCTGGCGCTGCCAGGTTTTTCACCCCAGCGGGCGCACGCGGAAGTTGCGCCCCTTGATCTTGCCGGCGCGCAGGTGCTCGAGCGCCTTGTTGGCCAGCGCGCGGGTGATGGCGACGTACGCGCGGGTGGCGAAGACGTCGATCTTGCCGATGTCGTCGGCCTTGAGGCCGGCGTCGCCGGTGAGCGCGCCAAGGATGTCGCCGGGACGCAGCTTGTCCTGGCGACCGGCATCGATGACCAGGGTCTTCATTGGCGCAAGGTGCAAGGTCTTGCCGCGTGGCGGGGCCAGCTTGAGCGCTCGCCAGGGCAGGGACTCGCCCAATGCCTGTTCGATGTTCTCGGCCTTGGGTCGCTCGCGCGGCGTGCACAGGGTGATCGCGACGCCCGACTGGCCCGCGCGTCCGGTGCGCCCGATACGGTGCGTGTGTGTGTCCGGGTCGTGCGCGATGTCGTAACTGACCACCAGCGGCAGCGCGACGATGTCCAGGCCGCGCGCTGCGACGTCCGTGGCCACCAGCACGCTGCAACTGCGGTTGGCGAAGCGCACGAGCACTTCATCGCGGTCGCGCTGCTCCATGTCGCCGTGCAGGGCCAGTGCGGAGAAGCCGCGACGGTCCAGCTCCTGCGCCACGGTGTCGACGTCGCGGCGCATGTTGCAGAAGACCAGCGCATGCTGGTCGCGGTCGCGGCCGAGCAGTTGGGCGAGCGCGTCGGGCTTCTGCGCGGGCTCGACTTCCACGAACTGCTGCTCGATGGCCGGCGCGGCCTCGGCCGGCGTCTCCACGGTGACTTCCACCGGTTCCTTCTGCAGCCGCCGACTGGTGGTGCGGATCGCTTCCGGATACGTGGCCGAGAACAGCAGCGTCTGGTGATGTTTCGCGATGCGGCCGACGATGTCGTCGATGGCTTCCCCGAAACCCATGTCGAGCATGCGGTCGGCCTCGTCCAGCACCAGTGTCTTGATGCCGCCACCGTGCAGGCTGCCGCGCTTGAGGTGTTCCTGCACGCGGCCGGGCGTGCCCACCACGATGTGCGGATCGTGGGTGAGCGAGGCCAGCTGGGGCCCGAGCGGCATGCCGCCGCACAGGGTCAGCAGCTTGACGTTGGGGAGACTGGCGGCGAGCCGGCGGATCGCCTTGCTTACCTGGTCGGCGAGTTCGCGGGTGGGGCATAGCACCAGTGCCTGCAGCCGGATGGTGTCCACATCCAACGCCTGCAAAAGCCCCAGGCCGAACGCAGCGGTCTTGCCACTGCCAGTGCGCGCCTGGGCGATCACGTCGCGTCCGGCGAGGATCGGGGGAAGGCTCTGCGCCTGCACGGGAGTCATCTCGGCGTAGCCGTGCGTTTCCAGGCTGGCGAGCAGGGCGGGCTTGAGGGGGAGCGTGGTGAAGTCGGTCATTCGCCATGATCGCATCAATCGGCGATGCGGACGGGACAGGGCCGGGCCGCCCAGACATCGCGGCAGGCGTGAGGGTGTAGGATGGCCGTTCGCCCTCTGCACCCGTGTACGCTCGTCCTGGCCGCCCGGCGGCCCTCCGCCGCGTTTCCTTCCGTCGCCCCACGGCTGCGGAATTGGCAGAAGTACCAGCCTACTCATCCGCAACGACGATTCCGCTTTTTGCGCCGGCTCAGCGCCCGGCGCACATCGCCCGCGACACACGCGTCGCGACGGTGGCGGTCATTTCCATCCCAGCCCCGAGAGGACTCCCCGATTGGCCAAGATCAACTATGCGTTCGAAAAGCGTCAGCGCGAACTCGCCAAAAAGAAGCAGCAGGACGCCAAGCAGTCCAAGAAGCGTCCCGTACGCGAGGGTGACAAGCCCGACGACCGGTCGGACAACGTTTCCCCGAAGTGAGCGGTGCCGCCTGAAAGCGCCACAGAGACGCAAAAAAAAGCCCGGCGCAAGGCCGGGCTTTTTCTGGAACGGGCGAAAGCCTTAGAGCGGCTGCACCTGGTCGGCCTGCAGGCCCTTCGGGCCCTGGGTCACGACGAAGGACACCTTCTGGCCTTCCTGCAGGCTCTTGAAGCCCGAGGACGTGATCGAGCGGAAGTGCACGAACACGTCATCGCCGCTGGCGCGGCTGATGAAGCCAAAGCCCTTGGCATCGTTGAACCACTTGACGGTACCGGTTTCGGTCTGCGACATCGTTGTATCTCCTTGGAACGGATGAAAAAGCCGCGAAGTGCGGCGGGGTAGCTGGTTACAAGGAGGAAACGGGTGCAACGGTGTAGTGGAACTGCTCTCTACAGCATCGGGCCACAGTTCGCGTGACCCTTGAAACCCAGCCCGGGCACAGTAGTGTCTGTTGCGTCCCGAAGCAAATGTTTTTGTGAACACAGGTTCAACAGCCGCCGGCGAAGTCGGTTCCCGATCGTCGCCGCCGCGCGCATCGGCCCACCCGAGGCGTGCTCCGGCGCCACGTCCGCGCGGATGCCACCTGGCCCGTTTGGCGGCGGGCCCTGTGGCCCGAACGACTGAACGGGACGTCGCCGGAAAGCGGGCACAACAACCCGACTTGCCGCGGACCGGCGAAAAGGAGCCGGCCGGAAAAGGGCGGTCTGGTCGGCGCAGATGCCGGCATCCGCAGCATGACAGGCGGACAAGGGCATCCTTGCCCTTCGTGCGATCAGGAGAGCTTGTTGTTCTGCAGGGTGACGCGGGTGGCCTGGCGGCCGATCTGCCGGTCGCGCTGCCCGCCGCCGCCCGTGCGGGTCGGGTCATGTAATGCGCGCTGTTGTACTGCGGGACGTTGCGCTTGATCAGCTCATCGTGCGATTTGCCGCTGACGCGCGCGCCGCTCAGGCCATCGCGCGGCGGGCTGCCTCGATCGCGGCAATGTCGATCTTCGTCATCGTCATCATGGCGTCGAATGCGCGCTTGGCCACCGCAGGATCCGGGTCGGTGACCGCAGCTGTCAGCACGCGCGGGGTGATCTGCCAGGACAATCCCCACTTGTCCTTGCACCATCCGCAGGCGCTCGGGCTACCGCCGTTGTCGATGATCGCGTTCCACAGGCGATCGGTCTCGGCCTGGTCGTCGGTCGCGACCTGGAACGAGAAGGCCTCGGTCTGGGGGAAAGCCGGTCCACCGTTCAAGCCCAGGCAGGGGATGCCCATGACCGTGAACTCCACCGTCAGGACGTCGCCCTGCTTGCCGGAGGGATAGTCGCCGGGCGCGCGGTGGACGGCTCCCACGGCGCTGTCGGGGAAGGTCTGGGCGTAGAACTTCGCGGCGTCCAGGGCGGTGCCGTCGTACCAGAGGCAGATGGTGTTCTTGCTGGTCATTTCCCTTCTCCAGGTTGGGGCGGTGAGGCCGCCCTAGTCTGTCGACGGTTGAAGGGGTGCCGGATCGACACGCGGGTCGAGAAAAGTCCTGCGCCGTCGACTGACAATCGGCGAAGGCCCTGGGCCTGCCTTCTATAGGGGAAGTTCGGATGACAGCGGGTAGAAGCGCGCGACACGGGCGTGGAGCGGGGGGTGACGCCGCACCGTGTCGTGTTCGCGGGCCGCAGGTTCAATCCGGCGCGAAACGCCAGGTGCCGTCGAGAAACTCGTCCAGCTCCCATCGCTTGAACGGCGCCCGTCCCTTGAACTTGCCGAGGGCCGCAGACACGACGTCCCGATTCCAGTGGGTGACCGGCCGGTTGTGCGATTGCAGGTAGTGATCGATGTAGTACTCGGGCGTCCACGCTTGCGTGGAGGAGGCCTGCACCCTGTCGATCTTCCCGACGTATGCCTTGTTGGGGTGACTCGACCAATCGCCCAGGGCCTGGCCGAGTTGTTCCGCGCTATCCAGCATGGTGTGTCCCGTGAACTTTCAGACAGTGGGTGATTAGTCCTGCAAGCCGGTCCAGCAGCCGTCAAAACGCCGTTCCGGAGCGGCTGATTATGGCTAACCCACGCCAAACGACAGCGCCGGTTAAGACGCCCGTTGCAAGCAGTTCAGGCAATCGGAGTTCGCGACGAACGTCAGCGGGTGGTTCTTGCGTTCGACGCGGACGGAACGATGGTGTCCCGCGATTCGGTCGCAGGATTTTGCCCGTAGCGCGCGAGCAGGAAGTCGATCGCGCTGCGCAGCTTGGCCGTGGGGTGGCGGTCCTGCGCGTAGATCAGATGCATCGGCGAAAGCGTGAGCGACCAGTCAGGCAGGACGCGCAGCAGCCGGCCCGCGGCCAGGTCGTCGGACAACAACGGCTCCGGTTGCAGCGCAATGCCGATGCCGCTGAGCGCTGCAATGCGAAGCGCATCGCCCTGGTTGGCGGTGAAACGCCCACCCACGGTGACGACGCACGTGGTGCCGTCCGGCCCGACCAGTCGCCACACGTCCGATCGCCGCCAGTACGACATGCCCAGGCACTCGTGTCGGGCCAGGTCGTCCGGTCGCATGGGATGACCGTGGCGGGCCAGGTACCCGGGCGAGGCGGCCAGGATGCGCCGGTAGTGGCGCAACGGCCGCGCGACCACGCCCGGTTCGGTGACGTCGCCGACCAGGACGCCGAGCTCGAAGCCGCCATCGGCAAGATTCGGTGGACGGTTGTCCAGCGTAAGTTCGACGCTGACCTCGGGATGACTCGCCATGTACTCGGCCAGCGCGGGCACCATGTGGCTGCCGAAGCCCACCGGCGCCACCAGCCGCAGCCGTCCCCTGGGGGCGGCTTGCAGTTCCAGCGCGCTCGCCTCGGCGAGCGCGACTTCGGCCAGGGCCTGCTTGCACCGCTCGTAGTAAAGCCGCCCCACATCGGAGAGCTGCTGTTTGCGCGTGGTGCGGTGGAGCAGTCGGGCGCCCAGCCGTTGCTCGATCGCCGCGACGTGCTTGGCGACCATGGTCGCGGATACGCCGCTCGCTTCGGCAGCGCCCGCGAAGCTGCCGCAGTCCACCACGCGCACGAACATTTCCATGCCAGCCAGCTTATTCATGATTCAAAACCATGGGGTTGGTTATGAAGCAAAGTCTGGCACGTTTATTACGCCCTGGTGTGGCCTCAACATGCCGCGCATACCTTCCGCAGCGAGGAGCGTCGCCGTGCCGAGCCTTCATCTGGACATACCCAGCATCGATTGGATCGCGCGCCCCGTGCGCGGCGAAAAGCCCGGTGGCGGCAAGGCCCGCCCCGCCGAAAGCGTCCGGCTACCAGCGACGCCGGCAGAGCCGCGCAACCGGCCGGTGCGTGACGTTCGGCAGCCGATCCTGCCGCCCGGCCGGCCCGCCGGTGCCATGGCATGAGGTGGAGCAGCATCGATGCGGATATAAGGGAGACATCGATTGACGTGCCGCGGATGCGTCCCGGCGTGCCGATGGGCCTTTCGGGCAGGACAAAAACCATGAACGAGGCGCACGCGCCGTACCACGCGCACATCTACTACGAAGCGGCCAGCCGGCCGCTGGCCGAGACCATGCGCTGCGTGCTCAGCGAGCGAATGACCGCTGGCGAACTTGCGCCGTTGCGCTTCGTCGGCAGCCTGAGGGATGGCAAGGCCGGACCGCATCCCTTGCCGCAGTTCGAGATCCACTTCACCGCCGACGGACTGGCGGTGGTGCGCGAGATCATCCGGGCGTCCGGGCTCACCGCGCTGATCCACCCGCTGACCGACGACGACCTCGCCGATCACACGCGACTGGCCGAATGGATCGGCACGCCGTTGGCGCTGGACCTGGACACGCTCGATCCGCCGGGACGCAACAAGGGCGTTGCGCGTTTCGGCTTGTCGGACTTCTAGTCCTTCAGTGGGTGCGTGCTCCATCACCGCGGCGTCGCTGCCGATGGACCGGCCACGCCGGATGCGATGGGTCGCAACGCCCGCTGATCAGTGTCGATCCGTGTTGTCGGCCGGTTTTGCGAAAACCATGTCCTCGAGCCGGACCGCTACCACCTTGCCGTGGTCCACCTGGAACGCCATCACGTTGCCGCTGTTGGGCACCAGTTCCACACGGACCTGGTCGTCCTTGGGATAACCGGTGGCGACGGCGTGCAGGCGGCCCCAATGGATGGCCATCGCGCCGTGCCGATCGACGTGGATCCGCATCGTGCCGAGCAGTGGGTTCGCGTAGGTGCCGGCGTAAGCCTCGCGCGGCAGCGTGAGGTGCCAGGGACGGGCGCGGATCGCGGCACGCTGCCTGCGCACTTGCTGACGCAACCCGGTAGCTTCGCCCGGTAGCGCGGCGAAGCGCTTTGCCACCGCCGCTTCGTTGCCGGTCTGTCTGAGCAACGCGCCATACACATAATCGGCGACCAGATTGGTCATGCGCGGACAGAGCATGTCTTCGTTGCACAGGACCACCAGACCCGCGTTCTCGTCCGGCATGAGCGACAGGTGCGCGTGGAAGCCGGCGAAGCCGCCGAAGTGATGGAGCAGGCGATGACCCTTGTACTCGCCCGTGTACCAGCCCAATGCATAGCCGGTGCGCTCGAAGTCGAGGTACCGGGCTTTCAGGTCTACCTGGGTCGCGTGCGATCGCTCGATGGCGCCGGCCAGCGAGGGATGGTTACCGGCGGGTGGCTCCAGTTGCGCGATCAGAAACCGCGCCAGGTCCGGCGCGGTGGACACCATGCCGCCGGCTGCCTGCATGGTGTCGTCGGACTTGGTGAGATATAGCGGCGCCTGCGGGTCATCGGAAGCCAGCGAATAGGGCAGGGCCATCGCCCAGCCCCGCGCCTGGGCCTGGCTGATGTAGGCGGAGGTCTGGCGCATGTCCAGCGGCTCGAAGACGTCCTGCTGCAACTGTGCCTGCCAGGGACGCTTGAACCGCGCATCCAGCCAGACGCTGGCGATGTTGTAGCCCACGTTCGTGTACTCGAACGTGCCGTGCGCGTCCTCGGCGCTGGTGCCTGAGCGCGCCACCAGCGCGCGCAGCGTGTCCGGATCGTGCAATCCGCTGAACGCCGTGGCCCAGACCAGCGGCTCGTTGTCGATGCCGGATGTGTGGACGAGCAGGTCGCGCAGGGTGACGGCGCCCGCGTCGATGCCAGCGAAATGCAGCCCGGGAAACATCGCCTGCACCGGCATCGCCAGGTCCGCCTGTCCCTGCTGCACTTTGAGCAACACCTCCAGTGCAGTGAACGGCTTGGTGGCCGAGGCGATATAGAAGTCGGTGCGCGCGGTGACTGGCGTACGGCGAGCGATATCGGCCAGCCCGACGTAATCCTGGTAGACGACCTTGCCATCGTGCACTACCGCGATCGCCATGCCGGTCGGGTGGCCGATCGCCGTGTTGGTCGTCGCCACGAGCTTCGCCAGTGGACCGAAGTCGACCGGGGGACTGTCGGCGCGCGCCGGATGGGCGAGCGCCACGGCGATAGCCACGAGGAGGGGCGCGAGTGGTTTCATGAGCATGGCTCCGCGGGCAACTGTTGCCTGGCAGAGATACGTGCGGCGCCGGTCCGGTTGCGTCAGGCGCACGCGCACCACGCCGACCTCGCGCGAACCGTGCTTGCGGGGCTCAGCTCCCTGCAGGGCACGTGGCTTGCCGGGCTTTTCGGAAGGCGGACGCGCCGGCGTCGTCGGTGGCTGTGCCTTCGTCGCCGCCATCGAACAGCACGCGCCAGACGCCATCCTTGCCGCGGTGCCAGACGGTAGCGAAGTGGCCGGCGATGTAATGCGGCTTGGCGGTGGGGTCGACCGCCTCCATCAACCAGCGGCCGCTGGAGTAGGCCACATCCTCGATGCCGCCGGTCACGACCTGCGTGGGATACCAGGCCAGGCGCATGTCCTTGCCGTCGATCAGCCCACGCCAGTGGGCCAGGACGGCTTCCTTCCCGCGCTGGGGTCGGAGCGTGTTGGCGGCGAACACGGCGTCGGCTTCGATATGGCTGGCGAAGGCGGCCGCGTCGTGCTGTTCCACGGAACGGGCGAACGAGAGCTCGCGCTGCCATACCGTGCAGCTTGCGTCGGCGGCATGCGTGATGGCCGGGGCGGCGGCGAGGCCGAGCGCGAGGGACAGGAGCGTACGGTTCATGGGCCTACTCCTCTGGACGTGCGGACGGATCGCCCGCGGCCGGGCGATCATCGCGCCGCCGCGGGCTGCGTGCACCGTTTCGTGCATCGGCGCCTGCTGGACCGGGTCCTGGCGCGCGCGCGAATCTATGCCAACCTTCCATTCGCGCTGCGCGAGGGACAGACCGGGGCCAACCTGGCCCGCGCCATCGGGCAGCTGCGGACCTGATCACCCAACCGGCGAAGTGGAGTCACGGAATGAACGCTGCGCGCACCTCATCCTTCATCACGACCTTCAATGCCGCCGTCCTCGGTATCGGCGGGGTGGCCCTGCTGTTCGGGTCCGACGAGCTGTTGCCGCGACTGATGCCGGGGATGCCGGCCGGTGCCACGGTGCTCGGTCAGCTGATTTCGGCCGGATGGCTGGCGCTGGCCTGGCTCAACTGGAACCAGCGCCGGATGATCGTCGGCGGCATCTATGGGCGCCCGACGACGCTTGCCAATCTCATGCTCTATCTCGTCAGCGCGTGCAGCCTTGGCCACCCGGTCCTGGCCGGCGGCGCACCGCGCGCGATGGGTTTCCTGACCGTCCTGTTCGCGGTGATGACAGGGATCTACGGCACGCTGCTCATGCGCGGGCCTTTCGGCGCGGACAAGCCGGCGGGAGCGGGCGCGGGGGGCTGAATACCGGCCCGCGCACTCGCCGCGGCAACGACACTTTCGCGCGCCGTTGCCGCAGCGTCGCGCAGCATCGGTCGCCTCGGATCGGCAACCACAGGAGGCGACCGTGGGACAGTTAGCGAAGCTTGCCGCCGCGTTTGCGGCGGGCGCGGCGGCGATGTATCTGCTCGACCCGGTGGCCGGACGCCGCCGGCGAACCATGGCGCGGGACAAGGTGCTTGCGGCGGGACAGGACATCCAGGATTTCGCCCAGGACACGGCCAGGCACGCGGCCGACCGCCTGCACGGCGCATCGGCCCACCTGCACGCGCAGGCGCCCTCGGACGACCGGCAGCTGCACGACCGCATCCGCTCCAAGCTCGGGCACCTGGTGGCACAGCCGGGCAAGGTCGAGGTCCACGTGGAGGACGGTCTGGTGACATTGAGCGGTTCGGCACGGCTCGCGGAAGTGGACGAACTGGTCGCGGCAGTCTCGGACATGCTGGGCGTGGCGCGCGTGGACAACCGCCTGGATGCGGCGCAGCTGCCGCCCGCGAGGGAGAGCCGGCACTAGCCTGCAGTGAGGGGCGCGACGGCGTTGCCCAGGAGCGCACCTTCCCCGAGGACGACCCATAGGATCGGCCATTCGCGGCGTGGTCTGACGTGCCCCGCCGGCGCTAGGCCGGCATCCGCAGCGCCGGCGCCGGCGGACGCAGGACGAACTCGCGCTGGACGTGCGCGTAGAGTGTGCGCTGGCCACCGAACGGCAACCGCGCGATCGCGTCGGGGAAGGACAGCCAGGCGTGATCGTCGTGTTCGGCGTCAAGGTGCACCTCGGCATCGGGCGCCACGAAGGCGACGAACGCCGGCACCACTGCGATGCACTCCCCGCGCACGTCGTAGTAGGTCTCGCATTGGTCGGACGAATAGAGCGCCGTCGGCCGCAGGCCCGTCGCTTCGGCCAGTTCGCGCACGGCCGCCTGCCAGGCCGTTTCGCCGGGCTCGAGGTGCCCGGCCGCGTAGGTCCACAGGCCATGGAGGTGGGCCTTGGCGCGGTGCAGGAGCAGCGTACGGGCGTCCTCGCCCTGGCCGCGGACGGGAATTACCGAGACGAGCGAACAGCGCGTGGGAATGCCATACATGTCTTCTCTCCGACAGGCCGCACGGGACGGCGATGCCATCGTCGTGCTTGCTTGGGGTTCAGTGGCGCAACCCCATGATTCGATAACAGTTTGACCAGATAGAGCCCATGCAGCCATTCCTTCGCACGCCGGAAGCCGCAAGCCGGTCCACCGTGGGTGCAACCTCCGACGTGCGCAAGTCGCGCACGTGTCATGGCTTCGGCCATCCCGGCGTACTCGACCCGACCGGCAACCTGTCCGGCCGCTCGGCAGTGCGGCGGGTCGGCGCGGGTTTGCGCAAGATCTGGCGTACGGTTGGCCTCGTGCTTGCCGGTGCGTGCTCCGTCGGCCTGGCCGGACTGACCGCGGCGAACGTCTTGCCTGCGGGCCCGGGGCTGTCGCAGGCGCCGGCCAACGTGGCGCCGGTCGATAGCCCGGCGTTCCGGCAGCAGGCCGAAGCCCTGCTCGGAAGTCCGGTCACCCAGGGCGACGCTGTGGTCGACCTGCAGAACGGCGATGCCTATATCCCGGCCATGCTCGCCGACATCCGCTCGGCGCGGAAAAGCATCGAGCTGGAGAGCTACATCCTGCGGCGCGGGCACGTCGCCGATGTCTTCGTCGCCGCGCTGTCCGAGCGCGCGCGCGCCGGCGTGAAGGTGCGCGTGGTGGTCGACTGGATGGGTTCGCGCGGCAACGTGGCCGACGCCGAGCGACTGCGGGCGGCGGGCGTCGATTTCCATTTCTACCGGCCGGTGCGGCTGGACCAGCTGGCGAACCTCAACAAGCGCACCCACCGCAAATTGATGGTGGTGGACGATCACGTGGCCTGGACCGGCGGCATGGGCATCGACGATGCCTGGCTGGGCAATGCCAGCAACGGCAGGCAGAAGCGCGACATGATGTTCCGCATGCGGGGCCCCGCCGTGGCGCAGATGCGCGGCGTATTCGAGGAACACTGGCTGGCCACCGGTGGCAAACCGCTGCCGCCAGCCGACGTGGCGACCTGTTCGCCGGCGGGCCGGTTGCCCGTGCAGGTGATCGCCAGCACCGACCGCGTGGGCGAGTACAACTCCCAGCGCATGTTCCTGCTGGCCATCGCCGGCGCGCGGCGCTCGATCGACCTGGAAGCCTCCTACTTCGTGCCGGACGAGCCTGTGCGGCAAGCCCTGCTGGACGCGCTGGCGCGCGGCGTCCGGGTGCGCATCATCGTCGAAGGCGATCACGTCGATGGCCACATGGTCGGCGACGCCTCGCGCACCTACTGGGCCCAATTCCTCGACGCGGGTGCGCAGATCGCCCGCTACACGCCGTCGCTTTTCCACAGCAAGTTGATGGTGGTCGATGGCTACCTGACGCTTGCCGGCTCGGCAAACTTCGACAGTCGCTCGTTGCACCTGAACGACGAGGCCAATATCGCGATCTACGACGGCCCCTTCGCGGGGCGCATGACCGATGTGTTCGACCGGGACCTGGCCGTGTCGCAGCCGGTCACGATGGCCCGGCTGCGCGCCCGGCCATGGACGCAGCAGGTCACCGACCGCTTCTGGGCCGAATTCGCTTCCCAGTTGTAATCGCGCCCGCAGGCTCCGTGCCCGCACGCCATGGCGGGCCCAAGCCCACCCCGCAGGATCCGCGCACTCAGCGGATCGGCGCCATCAGGTGCCGGTAGGGCGTGTCCGCCCACATCACGTACGGCGCATCGGTGACCGGATCGGCCGTCTTCGGGTACTGGTCGTAGAACGCCGCATCGGCGCCGACCACCATCACGTGCGGTCCGGTCTTGACCCAATGGTGGCCCTGCGGCTTGCTCGCGTAGGGATCGGTG
Source organism: Frateuria edaphi (assembly GCF_021117405.1). Classification (NCBI taxonomy): domain Bacteria; kingdom Pseudomonadati; phylum Pseudomonadota; class Gammaproteobacteria; order Lysobacterales; family Rhodanobacteraceae; genus Frateuria; species Frateuria edaphi. Next base: position 1,972,443 of record NZ_CP088251.1, on the reverse strand, counting down.
TTGCTGGCGTCGGTCCCGCCTTCGAGCATGTACATCAGGCCGACCTTGCCGGCCGGCGGCGTGGCGTGGGTCAGCCAGGCGTGTACCCAGCCCATCGCGGCCTTGTCCGCGCACATCGGATCCGGTCCCGGCGTGGCGGGGGCGTCGGGGATGCAGGTGAAGCCGTTGCTGCCCTGGCGCAGCGTGCGCATGGTGCCGTCCGGCTGCATCGTCATGATGGTGGCGTGGCGACCCACGCCGGCGGGCGCCGCACGCATGGCGCTGGCGATGAGCTGGGCATCGGAAGGCTGTTTGGGATTGTCGGCATGCGCCACGGGCATGGCGAGCAGCGCGGTGGCGAGGACAAGGGGAGCGATCGAGGCAGGCATGAGAGGCCTCCCGCAGGACAGCGAGGCCAGCCCGGGTTTCCCGGCGGCATCCTGTGCCCGCGCGTGTTACCGGCCGATCAAGCGCGCGTCAGCAACGCCGGCCCGTCGTCTTCATGCCAGCGCCCTGCGACGTGGCGGCCGCTTGCCGGCGGGGCGTGCCTGGCTGGCGGTCGCGGCCCGCAGCAGGCGCTGGAACTTCGGGCACTCCAGATGGCTTGGGGCAGGACAGCTGGCCGCATGGCGCAGGCCGTCGCGCACCGCGGCGAGCTGACGGATGGTCCGGTCCAGCTCGTCGGCCTTGGCCGCCAGCTGGCGGCGGTCGATGCGCGGCTTGTCGCCGGTCTTGAACAGCGCCGCCAGGTCGTCCAGCGCGAAACCGGCGATGCGTCCCAGCGTGATCAGCGCCAGGCGCTCGAGCACCTGTGGCCCGAACAGGCGCCGCAGGCCATGCCGACCGACCGAGGCGATCAGTCCCTTTTCCTCGTAGAAGCGTAGCGTGGAAGGCGGGAGGCCGGAGCGGCTGGCCACTTCGGCGATATCGAGCAATTTCATGCTTGACCTCAAGTGGACTTGAATTCGTAGGCTCTCCCAAACGCGATCGGGAGACAAGCCGATGATGACAAAACAGCAACCACGGGAGCATGGCCATGGCTGAGCTTGCGCACTTTCTTTTCCACGCCGCCGTGGTCGGTATCGGCGCCACGCTCGTCATGGATGCCTGGTGGCTGTGCCAGAAGCACGTCTTGGGCGTGCCGGTGCTCGACTATGCGATGGTCGGCCGTTGGCTTGGTCATCTGGTGCATGGGCGCCTGCGTCATGCAGCGATCAAGAACGCACCGCGGGTGGCCGGGGAACGCGCGATCGGCTGGATGGCGCATTACGCGATCGGCATCGGCATCGCCGCCACGCTGCTCGGCGCCACCGGCGTCGGGTGGGCACACGCACCGTCGCCCTGTCCCGCGCTGGCGGTGGGACTGGCCAGCGTGGCCGCACCGTTCCTGGTTCTGCAGCCGGCGCTCGGGGCAGGCCTGGCCGCCTCGCGGACGCCGCGCCCCGGCGTGGCGCGACGGCGCAGCCTGGTCACCCACCTGGTGTTCGGCCTGGGCCTGTACCTGGCGGGCGAAGGGTGGGTGCTGCTCGTCCGGCTGGCGAACTAGCGCGGAAGCAAGCCCCCACGTAACCTGCCGGCCTGTCGAAACGGGGCGCCCGTGCGCGTCGTGATAGTGAGCGCCCTTATGTCAGGAGGCCAACCATGGGTACCGTCCGACTGCACCGTGTCCTTCGCACCACACCCGAGCGCCTCTACCGCGCGTTCGTCGATCCCGACGCCATGGCCAAGTGGCTGCCGCCCAACGGTTTCACCGGCAAGGTCCACCACATGGACGCCCGGGTCGGGGGCAGCTACCGCATGTCGTTCACCAACTTCTCGACGGGCAGCAGCCACACGTTCGGCGGCACGTACCTCGAACTGCAGCCGGGCGAGCGGCTGCGCTACACCGACCGCTTCGACGATCCGGATCTCGCGGGCGAGATGGTCACCACCGTTTCGCTCGCGCGGGTTTCCTGCGGCACCGAGCTGACCGTGGTGCAGGAAGGCATCCCCGACGCGATCCCGACCGAGGCCTGTTACCTCGGCTGGCAGGAATCGCTGGTGCTCCTGGCAAGGCTGGTCGAGGCGGAGATCCCCGACTGAGCCCCGCGCGCACCTCCGGACCGTCGCGTCCGCTGCCATGCTTGGCCGATGACTGCCGACCGCATGCTCGACAGGCTTGATCGCCTGGCCCGCGATGCAACGCTCGAGGCGGCGGAGCGCTGGCACGCGCGTGCCGAAGCGTTGGACTGGATCGACCGCGTGTGGCATGTCCTCGCGCATGAGGCGCCCGATGCCACCGTCCGCGCGCAAGCGCTGCGCCATCGGCTGGAACGGGCCGACGACATGCTGCACCGGCGCTTGCGCGCGGTGGTCCGGGCCGGGTACGGGCCGACAGTGTTCCAGCGCTGGCAACAGGAGACGGGCCTCATCGACGGCGAAGGCTACGACGCGCTCGACGAACTGCTCGCCGGCGTGCTGCAACTGGCGGACCCGGGTCCCGGCTCACGACCACTGGAACCGGAGATGGTGTTCTACCAGCCGACGCCGGCGCGCCACGCGCTGGACATGCTCGTGCGCAGCCGCGTGGGTCCGCGCGACGTGCTCGTCGATCTTGGCTCCGGACTCGGGCACGTGCCGATGCTTGCCTCGATCTGTACTGGCGCGCGCGCCATCGGCGTGGAATGGCAGCCGTCCCACGTCGAGGCCGCGCGGCGCGCGGCCCGCCGACTCAAGCTGGAGCGCGTCGGGTTCCTGGCGCAGGACGCGCGCGACGCGGACCTGTCACGCGGCACCGTGTTCTTCCTCTACACCCCATTCCTGGGGACGGTGCTGCGAGAGGTGCTGGACGCGCTGCGGCTCGAAGGGATGCGGCGGCCGATCAGGGTGTGCACCTTCGGTCCATGCACCCGCATCGTCGGCGACGAGGCCTGGCTGCATACGGATGGGCCGACGACGGCGGACCGGGTGGCCGTGTTCCGGTGCGTGGGGCAGGGAAGCGATTAAGCTCGACCGGCCGCCGTTGGCCCAACCGAGGAGTACGCGATGAAACTGTCACGCTGGGTGTTCATGGGGCTGCTGGCGCTGGTCGCAGCCCTGCCTGCCGCGGCCGCGACCGACGATGCAGCCGCCATCCGCCAGGTGCTGGCCGACCAGCAGGCCGCCTGGAACCGCGGCGACGTGGAAACCTTCATGCACGGCTACAAGGACGCGCCGGATACCACCTTCGTCGGCAGTTCGGTGCGCAAGGGCTATCAGGCAATCCTGGCGAGCTACCGCAAGCACTATGCGAACAACGCGCAGATGGGTCGGCTGACGTTCTCGGATGTCGACGTGCGGATGCTGCCTTGCGCGCAGGGTGCGGTGCGTTACGCAGTGGTCACCGGGCGCTTCCACCTGGATCGCAGCGAACATGGCGAAGCCGCCCAGGATGACGGCGTCTATTCGCTGTTGTGGGAGAAGACGGCGCAAGGCTGGAAGATCATCCTGGATCATTCCAGCTGAGCCGGCATTCGCACCGATGCACCTTCGCGCAAGGCAAGGCGCAGAAACCGCCGTCTGCTACCGGATTCGCGATCGCGCACTTTCTTCCCGCGTGAGCCGCGATCTTGGGATTTTGGCAAAGACGCAAGAACACGCAGGGCTGACAGTTTCCGGAAGCGTTCCGCCACGGGATGCCTCCGGAGCTTCGGTCGGGCCGCCGCCGTGGCATGCTCGATGGCCTGCCGCAGAGGAATTCGGGTCATGCCGCTACGCCCGCAGAGGCTTGTTCTCATCCTGATTGCCGGCGCGCTGGCCGTGGTCGCTGGCATGGCTCAAGCGACTCGTTATCGCGTAGTGGGCTATGCCACCGACTGGAATGCCACGCGGGCGCACACGCTCGAGCGCATCGATACGTTGATCTTCGCCTTCGTCCACGTCGAGCGGGGCCGCGTGGTGCTGGATGGCGACGCGGCTGCCCGCCTGCGACGGCTGCTGGCGCTCAAGCGCACGAAGCCTTCGCTCAGGGTGACGATCGCGGTGGGCGGTTGGGGCGCCGGCGGTTTCTCCGAGGCGGCCGCGACGGCCGAAGGCCGGCGGGTCTTCGCGCAGAGCGCGGCGAGTCTCGTCGCGGCGCAGGGCGCCGATGGGCTGGACGTGGACTGGGAATATCCGGGCCATGGCGAATCGGGCATCGCTTCCAGCCCGGCCGACCGGACCCACTTCACGCTGCTGCTGGAGGCGCTTCGCCAGGCGCTCGACCAGCAGGGCAAGGGCCGACATTACGTGCTCAGCATTGCGGTCGCGGATGGGCCGTTCGTCGATGGCGTCGATATCGCGGCGGTTGCGCCGCTGGTCGACTGGTTCAACTTGATGACCTACGACTTCGTCAATCGCATGACGCCAACCACCGGGCATCACACGGGACTGTATCGCTCGCGCCTGGCTGCGGCCGATGCACGCACCGGCGACGGCGCGGTGCGTCAGTTTCTCGCCGCCGGGGCGCCGTCGGAGAAACTGCTGCTTGGCGTGGCCTTCTACGGCCGCGAGTTCGCGCAGGTGAAGCCCGAGCACGATGGCCTTTACCAATCCTATGGCGATTACCAGGGAGAGCATCCCTGGCCGGAGCTGAAGAAGAACTACATCGGCCGCAACGGCTTCGTGCGCTACTGGGATCCGCAGGCCAGGGCTGCCTGGTTGTGGAATCGGCGCACGCACGCCTTCATCACCTACGACGACCCGCGGTCGATCGCCGCGAAGGCCGTCTACGTGAAAGCACACAGGCTTGGCGGCCTGATGTATTGGGAACAGAAGCACGATCCCGAGGGCGAACTGGTCGATGCGATCTGGCGGGGGCTGCAGGATGCGCCCTCGAACCGGGAGCAGGAACCGCCCCGCGACAAGCCCGCCCAGCCACCTTTGCGCTGAGTGCACGCGGCGAAGGCGAAGCGCCTCTCGGTGCACTTCCGCGGGAGAAGATTCGAGGCACGCCTTGGACGAGGGCCAGCCGGCCCTACGACCCTGCGCCTACGCCCAAGGTGAACGGTGTCCGGAAACCGTTCGCAATGAGCGTAGGCGCGCAGTGCCGACGTCGAAGCGCCTCCCTTGAACCGCCGCCCATCCCTTCCGGGAGAGAGGGCCGACAGGCGGGCGGGGCTTCAGACGGAGCGGGTGCGCCGCCGCATCAATGGCGCACGGTGTCCCGCGGCTCACCCATGTCGTGCATGACGTCGCGTGCCTTGTCGGCGCCGGTGCGGACCGCTTCCTTCGCCTTGTCGGCGAGATCGTCGCTGGCCTCGCCCATCAACCGGTTTTCCGGTTCGGTGGTGGGCAGCGCGGCACCGAGCAGGGCACCGACGGCGATGCCGATGGCGCCAAGCGCCAACGGGTTGTCGCGCAACAGGTTGTTGTAGCCCTGCACGGCCCGGTCCTTCTGGTGCAGCAGGGACTCACGCGCGCCCTGGGCCGTGTCGGCCATGCGCGAGGTGGTGTCGGCGACGCGCGACCTGGCCTGGTTCCAGGTGCTGGAAACGGTGTCGGAAACCTCGCTGCCCATCTCACGCGCCCGATCCATCATGCCGCTACCGTCTTCGGTGCCGGTATCGGCAAAGCTGCTGCGCATCGGTGCCGGCTCATCGCGGCTGGCGTAAAGCCATAACAGGCCGATGGAGGTCAACAGGGCGGGCACCGGGTTGGCCTTCACCGCGTTGCCGATGTTCTGCGCGAACTCGCGGCCGTTGCCCTTGCCGAAGTTCACCATGCGGTCGAACAGCTGGCCCGGCGAAAGCTTGTTCTCCAGCGCGTCGACGATGTGGTTGATGTCCGCGCGCTGCTGGTCGATCTCCTGCTCCAGGCGCGCCGGATCCTTGTGCGATTCGGCTTCGATCCGTTCGGCAGTGCTCATGGCGTCCTCCCGCGGATGGCATCGGCATCCTTCTGCAGCGAGTGGATGGTGTGGTCGGGCTTGAGCGAGCCGGGCTCGAACTGCTTCTTGCCGGCGCTGATCATGACCCAGCCGACGAGCAAGGCGGCCGCGCCCACGATCAGTGCGGACAACCATGGCGCGAGCACGGTGCTCAGGCCGTACACGCCGGCCATCAGCAGGATGACCAGCCCCGCCAGCATCACGGCGCCGCCGGTGGCCACCGCCGCCACGCCCGCCTTGGTCGCGCGCAGGTTCTCGCGCATCTCGGCCTTGGTCAGCGCCAGCTCCTTGGTGAACAGCATCGGGATTTCGCGCGCCAGCTGCTTGAGCAGGCCACCGATGGAGACGTCTTCCTCGCGCGAGGGTACGGCGCGCAACGCGGGTGGTGTATCGAAGGATTGGGACTGTTCGAAAGACTTGCTCATGGTTGGTTCCTCCCGCGCAGGGTGTCCGTGGATGACAGGCTGTCTCGACCGTCGTCCGTCGTGTCGCTCGCGGCCGCGCCGGCGCGGGCCGAGATGGCATCGGCCGTGGAAGCCGAGGGGCCCGGCACCGCGGGAATGGAGCCGGTCAGGCCGCCGGGCGCGGTGGTGTCGATGGTGTCGTTGCCGGTCGCCGGGTGGGCGGCGGTCCCGGGGACGGCCGCGTCGGCATCGGTCCAGCGGGCGCGACTCGTGCGTTCGCTGGTGGCGAGGTTCGACGATCGCCCGCGATCCGCGCCGTTGCTGGCCGAGGCGCGCGCGAAGCGGGTCAGGCCGAAGCCGATCGCGATGCTGCCGGCGATGAACAACGTGGGGTTCTCGCGCGCGATCCGGCGAACGTCATGCAGGATCTCGTCGGCGCTTTTCTCGCGCAGCCCGTCGGCCATGCGGCCCAGGCCGCTGGCCATGTCCGAGACGTGCCGGGACAGATGCGCCACGTCGTCGTCGCGCATTTCGGCCGCGGCGGCCTTGACGCTGTCGGCGAGCGTGTCGACCTTGTCGGCCGCGACGTTGCGGTAGTGCTGCACCTGCTCCTGGCCTTCGGCGCGCACCTTCTCTGCCATGTCCTCGGCGCCTCCGGCGACGCCAGGGTCGGTAACCTTCCCGCCGGCGGACGGGCGGTAGCTGCTGTCCTGGGGTGTATTCATCTGCGAGTCCTCGGTATGGACGGGCGGCGCCCGCGCGCGAATCCGCCTTGCGTCCCTGCCGAATTCGCGGTGTCGGTGGTGTCCATGGGTTTGTCTGCGGCGGTCTCCGCCGCCAGGCCGGTGGCGGGGCGTGGCGCCGCCGCGGTTTGGCCGTCTATTCCGTCATGCGCCACGACGGAAGCGCAGCATGGAACAAGCGCGATGACAGGCCCGTCTAAAAGGGTTGCATCTTGCGTCACGGCGGATGAAGGCGCGCGCCGCGGGAAAGCAGGCGCAGGGCAGGCAGGCGTGTGCCGTGTATTGCCCGCGGGGCGGCGCGTCCGGTGTGTGGCGGATGACGTGGCGCGAGGAACACCCGGCCCATCGGCCGCAAGGCGAACTTGATAGAGTCCACCCGCACCGGGCGCCGCGCTTGCGGTCGCCTCGCCGGACGGAGGGAACGGATGGACGCGAGTAAACGCCAGGGTCGTCGGCCCGGCATGGGCAAGGGCCGGCTGGAGGCCTTCAGCGATGGCGTGGTCGCCATCATCATCACGATCATGGTGCTGGAGCTGAAGGTGCCGCACGGCAGTTCGCCAGCCGCGCTGGCGCCGCTGTTGCCGGTGCTGCTCAGCTATGTGCTCAGCTTCGTGTACGTGGGCATCTACTGGAACAACCACCACCACATGCTTGCAGTGTGCCGGCGCGTTTCCGGCGGCGTGCTCTGGGCGAACCTGCACTTGCTGTTCTGGCTGTCGTTGTTTCCCTTCGCCACTGCGTGGATGGGGGAGAACCACTTCGCGGCCGCGCCCACGGCCGCCTACGGCGTGGTGCTGCTGATGGCGGCGGTCGCGTACTGGCTGCTGCAGCGGACGCTCGTGCGCCTGCAGGGCGATGACTCGGTGCTCATGCGGGCGCTCGGCAGCGACTGGAAGGGCAAGCTTTCCCCGGTGCTGTACGCGCTGGGCATTGCGTCTACCGTGTGGGCGGCCTGGATTGCACAGGCGCTGTACGCGGCGGTGGCCGTGATGTGGCTGGTGCCCGACCGACGGATCGAGGGCCTCGTCGGGAGCGACCAGGACGGGTAGCGCAAGGCTCGCGCGCGCGACCCGACAACGACAACATCTCGTAGTGATGGGCACGGCAAGCAAGCACGCGTTGGCAGCCCGTGCGCCCGACAGACGGCGCCCCACCCGGGGCTTCTTGCTACAGTCGGGCGCTGGGGAGGCGCCTCTGGTTCTCCCGATGCACGGGAGTCCGGATGAGCACCACCACCCACGAGGGCGGCCGCCTGCCGCGGCAGATCGGTTACATCATCGGCAACGAGGGTTGCGAGCGCTTTTCCTTCTACGGGATGCGCAACATCCTCACGCCCTTCCTGATCAGCAGCCTGCTGGCCTACATGCCCGAGGCCGAGCGCACGCTCGCGGCCAAGGACGTGTTCCACAGCTTTGTCATCGGCGTGTACTTCTTCCCGCTGCTGGGTGGCTGGATTGCCGACCGCTTCTTCGGCAAGTACCACACGGTGCTGTGGATGAGCCTGGTCTATTGCCTGGGCCACGCGTGCCTGGCGCTGTTCGAGGACCACCGCCTGGGCTTCTTCGCCGGGCTGGGGCTGATCGCGCTGGGCGCCGGCGGCATCAAGCCGCTGGTGGCTTCGTTCGTGGGCGACCAGTTCGACCAGTCCAACAAGCACCTGGCCAAGGTGGTGTTCGACGCCTTCTACTGGATCATCAACTTCGGCTCGTTCTTCGCCTCGCTGCTGATGCCGCTTTTCCTGCGCCAGTTCGGTGCCGCGGTGGCGTTCGGCATTCCGGGCGCGCTGATGTTCGTCGCCACGGTGGTGTTCTGGTTGGGGCGGCGCCAGTACGTGATGGTGCCGCCGGCGCCGCCGGACCGCGACGCGTTCTCTCGGGTGGTGCGCACGGCGTTGCTCAGCCGCCGGCCGGGACGGGCGCGGCCGGGCCTGTGGGTGGCCGTGGCCGGCATCGTGGTGGGACTCGCATCGGCGGCGTTGATCCCCAGCCTCGGTTTCGTGATCGCCGCCTGCCTGGCCGTGGTGGCGGTGATTGCCGGCATCGGCGGCGGCGCCTGGATGCAGATGGACCGTGCCCGCGGCGTGCATCCGGACGCAGCGGTGGACGGTGCGCGCAACGTGTTGCGCGTGCTGGTGATCTTCGCGCTGACCACGCCGTTCTTCTCGCTGTTCGACCAGAAGGCGTCGACCTGGGTGGTGCAGGGCGGGCACATGAGCATGCCGGACTGGTTCCATCCGGCGCAGATGCAGGCATTGAATCCGCTGCTGGTCATGCTGCTGATCCCGTTCAACAACCTGGTCCTCTACCCGTTGATGCGGCGGTTGGGCTACGCGCCCACCGCGTTGCGCCGCATGACCGCGGGCATCGCCTTCAGCGGCCTGGCCTGGATCGCCGTGGGTGCGTTGCAGCTGGCGATCGACGGCGGGGATGCGCTCTCGATCGTGTGGCAGGTGCTGCCGTACGCCTTGCTGACCTTCGGCGAAGTACTGGTCTCGGCCACCGGCCTGGAGTTCGCCTACAGCCAGGCGCCGGCGTCGATGAAGGGCGTGGTGATGAGCTTCTGGAACCTCACCACCACGATCGGCAACCTGTGGGTGCTGCTGGCGAACGCGGCAGTGCGCAACGATGCGGTGACCGATTCGATCGCCCGCACCGGGCTCGGCACGATCGCGTTCCAGATGTTCTTCTTCGCCGCGTTCGCGCTGCTGGCGGCACTGGCGTTTGGCCTGTATGCGCGGCGGTATCGGGAGCGGGATTACTACCGGGCGGGGTGAACGTCCGGGGCACGTCGCGTTGGCCCTGAACGGGCAAGGATCGGGATAGCGGCGCGTGGTCCTTTCCCCGCTCGGCGTGGATGATGCCAGGCGGATGGGCGCCCGGAGCGGGCGCCCCGACTTACCGGCCCAATTCCACCACCGGCGCGAACCCGCCGAAGATCATCCGTTTGCCGTCGAACGGCATGGGCGTCTTCTCGGGGCTCAGGCGCGGGTCCTTCATCATCTTTTCCATGCCGGCATCGCGCGTGGCCTTGTCGGGCCATTCGATCCAGGAGAACACCACCGCTTCGTCAGGCGTGGCCTGCACGGCGCGGCGGAAATCGGTGAGCTTGCCTTCGGGCACGTCGTCGCTCCAGCACTCGACCACGCGCGTGGCGCCGAACTCCTGGAAGTAGACGTCGAACGTGCTGGCGTGCTCGATGAACTTTTCCCGGTTGGCCGTGGGCACGGCAATCACGAAACCGTCGATGTAGGACATGGCATGTGCTCCTTTGGCGGGGGTTGCCTCTTGTCGACGATCCGGGGCGTGGAAAATCGACAGACGAACGCAAAGCGCTTCGGCCCACCGTCCCTGGCGAGGGGGCCGGACTGAAGCCCCTACGAGAGCTCGATCCATAGCGGCGCGTGGTCGCTGCCCGGGCGCATGGCCGGGTCGTCCTCGATGCCAGCCCCGACAACACGCGGCAGCAGACTCTCGCCCACCAGCGCGAAATCCACCCGCGCCGCGTCCAGCCGATGGCGGCTGCGCGGGTGGAACCAGGTGTACGCGCGTGCATCCGGGTACAGGTGGCGAAAGGCGTCGGTCAGCCCCAGGCCTGCGACGAACTCTTCGTTGAAGCGGCGCCGCGCGGTGGCGTGCGGCTCTTCCGTGCGCAGGCGCGGCGTCGTGTCCAGGTACGTGCGCGAAACGTTCCAGTCGCCGATCAGCACCAGGTCGAGGCCGCCGGCCTGCAGCGCCCGCCCCTCGTCACCCAGCCGCTCGATGAAACGCTGCTTGAACTGGTGCCGGTTGCCGTACGGCCCGCCGTGCTCGGCGTCCCAGTGCGGCCGACCCGTGCCGTTGACCGCATAAACGTTGGCGATGGCCACGCCCAGCGAGGGCAGGCCCGAGACGATCACGCGCCCCTCGGTGTCCCACGGGAAGCGCAGTGGCGTGGCGTCGAGGTCGGCGCGCAGCCAGGTCGCCACGCCGTACGCGCGACCGCCGCGGAAGCGGCCATTGTGCGGATCATGGTTAAGCGAGGCGTGGCAACTGAAGCCGGGCAGGGCGGTGTGCATGCGCGCAACCAGCGCCTGGTCCTGGGGCCGGATGCGCACTTCCTGCAGGCACAGCACCTCGGGCGAGCCCAGCCGCGCATGCAGGACGGGCAGGCCGGTGGCATCGTTCTCCAGCCAGTGCGCCAGGTTCTCGACATTCCACGAGACGATGCGCATCCGCTGCGGGCCGGCGGCGCGAGTTGGTCAGGCGGCTGCCTGCCGCCACAGGTCTTCCCAGCCCAGGCCGCGGAAGCAGGGGCCGCGGGTAGCCTCGGAGAACTTGATGTCGTTGTAGCGCGCGTTCCACTCCATCAGCCGCGGCTGGTCGTCCTCGTCGATGCACAGGTCCCAGCCCAGGCACGGCATGTGCGGGCAGCCCTGGTGCAGCGAGCGGCACAGCTGGGTGGCCGCGGCGAAGTGCGGGATGACACGTCCGCCGAAGCCCAGGCCGGTATCCGGGTGCGCGTCGATGGTGCGCCAGTCGTGCAGGAAACCGGTCTCGTCCAGCGCGCCGTTGGCCGGGTCGACGGCCACGCGCACGTGGCTGCGGCTGCGCACGATGTCGTCGTCGACACGGCCCAGGCGCAGGTAGGCGGCCTTCACCGCGATGCTGCCGTCGAGCTCGCGCGCGGTGGTGATGCGCAGCGTGGCGGTGGCGCTGGGGCTCAGTTCGGCAAAGAAACCGTGCTGGCGGATCGGCGCCTGGAAGACGCCGTCGGGCAACGGCAGGCGGCCGTCCGCCGGGAAGTGCCCGCGCGTCATGAAGGTCACGCTGCGGCCCTGGTAGGAGTTGTCGGCCTTGAACACGGCGCGGTCTTCGCGCGCGAAGAGGATCTCGACCAGTTCGCGCTGGGACACGGGGCGGTAGTCGCGCGAGTAGTAGAGGCCATCGATGACGTAGGCCAGGTCCGGCAGCGCCTCGGTGTTGAGGATGCGGTTGGTGAAGGACTTGATCAGCGCGACCTTGGCCACCTCGCCGCTCTTGTGCGGGTCGACCACCAAACCATAGTAGTTGTCGGGGATCCAGCCCTCGCGGAAGCCACCGCTCACCGCGGCGTAGACGTGCAGCCAGGGCGCGTAGCGGACGCTGCCAAGCACCTCGCGGGCGTACTCGTCCGCTTGCCGGACCGCCGTGCGATCGGTCGGTCCGCGCTGGCTTTCCACCGCGTGCAGCACGGCCTGCGCCTGCTGGTTGTAGTGCGCCTGGCGCTGCGTCTGCTGCAACCCGGTGTAGAGGCGCTTGGCGGCAGCCAGGCTGGTCTTCTTCAGTGACTTGGCGGACAGGGACATCGACGTTCGATTCCTCTGCGGGGAAAACAACTAAAGGCGCTGCAGCGGGGCTGCAGCGGGCCGGAAAGGGTCGTGGGCCTGGCCGGCCCGAGCGCACGGGGGCAGGCGGCAGATGCTTGCTGGTGACGCGCCAGTCCGCGGCGTGGATGCTTCCTCGATCGTCTGGCTGGGCCCGGTCGCTTCCGGGATTCTTGGCTGCCCTTGCGTGCGGGAAGGGCCTGCGCGTCATACCGGGCGCGAGCTCAAGGAGTTGTGAAAGTTCGCGGTGCAGGCCGCAGTCGCGCGCTGCGCGCTCCTACAGAGAGCCAGGCCTGTGCGCCAAGGCGATGGCGGCGGGGCAATCGCGCACGGGGTCGCCTGTCGGAGAGCGCCTGTGCGCGACCGCCACGTCCGGTCCGCTAGCCAGCCTCGGCACGCCGGGGCAGCTTCCATCCCGGCCGCACGAAGTGGCAGGTGTAGCCGGTGGGGTAGTGCTGCAGGTAGTCCTGGTGCTCCGGCTCGGCCTCCCAGAAGTCGCCGGCAGGCTCGATCTCGGTGACCGCCTTGCCGGGCCACAGACCCGAGGCGTCGACGTCGGCGATGGTCTCCTCGGCCACGCGTTCCTGTTCGCCGGTGGTGTAGTAGATCGCCGAGCGGTAGCTGCTGCCGCGGTCGTTGCCCTGACGGTTGGGCGTGCTCGGGTCGTGGATCTGGAAGAAGAACTCCAGCAGGCGGCGGTAGCTGATCTTCTGCGGGTCGAAGATGATCTCGACCGCCTCGGCATGGGTGCCGTGGTTGCGGTAGGTGGCGTTGGCCACGTCGCCGCCGGCGTAGCCCACGCGGGTGGAGATCACGCCCGGCTGGTGGCGCAGCAGTTCCTGCATGCCCCAGAAGCAGCCGCCGGCAAGAACGGCGCGTTCGGTGCTCATCGTTGGGCCTCCTTCGTGGTGTCGAACAGCTTGCGGTACTCGCCGTAGCCCTCGCGTTCGAGCGCGTCGAGGGGAATGAAGCGCAGCGAGGCCGAGTTGATGCAGTAGCGCAGGCCACCGGTTTCGCGCGGGCCGTCCGGGAAGACGTGGCCCAAGTGGCTGTCGCCGTGGCTGGAGCGCACCTCGGTGCGGATCATGCCGTGGCTCACGTCGCGCTTCTCGACCACATGGGCGGGCTCGACCGGCCGGCTGAAGCTCGGCCAGCCGCAGTGGCCGTCGAACTTGTCCAGCGAGGTGAACAGCGGCTCGCCGGACACCACGTCCACGTACAAACCCGGCTCCCGGTGATCGTTGAAGGCGTTCTCGAACGGACGCTCGGTGCCGCTCTGCTGGGTCACGCGGAATTGTTCGGGTGTAAGGCGGGCGAGCGCCTCGGGCGTCTTGCTGTAGGTCGGCATTGGCTACCTCGTGTGGGTGCAGTATTTCGCCGGCTGGCTGGCGATGGGCGCCTCCGTGCCGAACCGCGGGCGGAAACCCACGATCCGGGCGTCACAACGACATAAGGCCTCGCGTAAGCGTTCCAAGCGCTGTCCGGTCACGGCCGCTCCATGGGGCGATCGGCCAGAGGCGCATGTGAAGGCCAGTCAACGGAACGGGTGGCATGATGTGCCGCCCCGGGCGCGCGCCCGGGGGACACACGTGCTTCGCCGGCCCCCCGTTTCCGGTTACGCATGCCCCGGGCCGACGCACCCACCACCGCCAGCGCGGTTACGGACGGAGCGAGCCCATGCAAGCGCAACCTTCTCCCGATGCGATCCTGCAGACCGGCCTTGCGTTCTGGGCCTCCAAGACGCTGCTGAGCGCGATCGAGCTCGGCGTGTTCACCCGCCTCGCCCGCGGCCCGGCCGAGTTGCCGGCTCTGCGCGACGCGCTTGGCCTGCATGCGCGCTCGGCCCGCGACTTCTTCGACGCGCTGGTCGCGCTGGGCTTCCTCGCGCGTACCGATGGCGTCTACGCGAACACCGCCGAAACCGACCTGTTCCTCGACCGTGCCAAACCGTCCTACGTCGGCGGCATCCTGGAGATGGCCAACGCGCGGCTCTACCCGTTCTGGCGCGGCCTGACCCTGGCGCTGCGCACCGGCCTGCCGCAGAACGAGGTCGCGCACGGCGGGCCGGACCTGTTCGACACGCTCTACGCCGATCCGGCGCGCCTCGCACAGTTCCTGGCGGCGATGACCGGCATCAGCCGCGGCGCCAACCTGGCGATCGCACGGCAATTCCCCTGGAAGGACTACCGCAGCTTCGTCGACGTCGGCACCGCGCAGGGCGACCTTGCCGCGCAGATCGCGCTCGCCAACCCGCACCTGCATGGCATCGGCTTCGACCTGCCGCAGGTGCGCCCGATCTTTGAGGACTACATGCGCGCGGTCGGCGTGAACGACCGCGTGGATTTCGCGGCGGGCAGCTTCTTCGAACAGGAGCTGCCCAAGGCCGACGTGGTACTGATGGGCCACATCCTGCACGACTGGGACCTACCCACCAAACGCATGCTGATCGGCAAAGCCTTTGACGCGCTGCCCGAGGGCGGCGCGCTGGTGGTGTACGAGTCGATCATCGACGACGAGCGCAAGGAAAACGCCTTCGGCCTGCTGATGAGCCTCAACATGCTGATCGAGACGCCCGGCGGGTTCGACTACACCGGTGCCGACTGCGCGGGATGGATGAAGGATGCGGGCTTCCGCCAGACCCGCACCGAGCACCTGGTCGGCCCCGATTCGATGGTGATCGGCATCAAGTGAGCGGCCTGTGCGGCGATCCACTACCGGGCGCTTGGATTCGCCGGTAGGCTGCGCACACCCCGTGTGGAGCGCTGTCGCATGTACTGCACCTTGCCGCCGGCGTCCCGGCCCTTGCCCGCAGCCCGCCCCGTCGGCGCGCCCCGGGACGTGGCGGCATGAGCGAAGCTGCCGCGGGCACCCTGGAGCAGGCGCTGGCGCACGCCCAACGGTTGCTGGAGCACGATGCCACGCTGGCCAGGGAGCAGCTGGGGGAAATCCTCAAGGCCGTTCCCGGCCATCCCGGCGCGCTGCGGTTGCTGGCGGTCGCGCACGGGGCACTGGGTGAGGAGGCGGCCGCGCTCGCCATCCTCGCGCCGCTTGCCGATGGCCAGCCGAACTGGGCCATCGTGCAGCTGGATCTGGGCCTGGCGCTGTGGCGTGCCGGTCGCGGACAGGAGGCGATCGCCGCGCTGCAGCGAGCGGTCGCGCTCAAGCCCGACCTGCCACAGGCCTGGCGGGCGCTGGGCGATCACCTGGCGGCCGTGGGCGACACCGAAGCGGCCGATGCCGCCTATGCACAGCACGTTCGCCACGCCACCAGCGACCCGCGCCTGCTCGGCGCCGCCGCGGCCCTGGCCGAAGACCGGCTGCCGGATGCCGAGGCCTTGCTGCGTGCACACCTGAAGGCCGTCCCGACCGACGTCGCCGCAATCCGCATGTTCGCCGAGGTCGCCGCCCGCCTGGGCCGCAACGAGGATGCGCTGAACCTGCTTTCCCGGTGCCTCGAGCTCGCGCCCGGCTTCCACGCCGCGCGCCACAACTATGCGCTGGTGCTCCACCGCAGCAACCAGCCCGAACGGGCGCTGGCGGAGATCGAGCAACTGCTCGCCACCGATCCGGATCATCCGGGCTACCGCAACCTCAAGGCCGTGGTGCTGTGCCGCGTGGGCGACTACGCACCGGCCATCGCGATCTACGCCGAGCTGCTGGCGCGTTATCCCGACCAGGCAAGGGTGTGGATGAGCTACGGCCACGCGCTCAAGACCGCAGGACAGCTGGAGCGCGCGATCGACGCCTACCGGCGCAGCCTGGCCATCGAGCCGTCCTTCGGCGAAGTCTGGTGGAGCCTGGCCAACCTCAAGACTTTCCGCTTCGGGCCGGCGGACGTGGCAACCATGCGCACACAACTGGCGCGTGCCGACCTCGCCGAAGAGGACCGCCTGCACCTGGAGTTCGCGCTCGGCAAGGCGCTGGAGGACGAAGCGGATTACGCAGCCTCGTTCGAACACTACGCCCGCGGCAATGCGATCCGTCGCGCGCAACTGCACTATCGGGCGGAGGACACCCGCGCCCGTGTGGCGCACATCCGTGGGCGCTACACCCGCGACTTCTTCGAGGCGCGCCGGGGCGGCGGCTGCCCGGCGCGCGATCCGATTTTCATCGTGGGACTGCCGCGCTCCGGTTCCACGCTGATCGAGCAGATCCTGTCCAGCCACAGCCAGGTCGAAGGCACGATGGAGCTGCCGGAAATCACCTCGCTCACGCGCCTGCTGCGGGAACAGGCGGACGCGGACAGCGCGATGCCGTACCACGACGCGCTGGCCGCGCTCGACGGCGAGGGCCTGCGCGAACTGGGCGAACGGTACCTTGCCGGCACGCGCATCCATCGCAAGACCGGCGCGCCGCTGTTCATCGACAAGATGCCGAACAACTTCATGCATCTTGGGTTGATCCACCTGATCCTGCCCAATGCCATCGTCATCGATGCGCGGCGGCATCCGCTGGCCTGCTGCTTCTCCGGTTTCAAGCAGCACTTCGCGCGGGGGCAGAGTTTCAGCTACAGCCTGGAGGACCTGGGCGCGTATTACCGCGACTACGTCGCGCTGATGGCGCACTTCGATGCGGTGCTGCCGGGGCGCGTGCACCGCGTCGTCTACGAGCGCATGGTCGAGGACACCGAAGGCGAGGTGCGCCGGCTGCTCGCGCACTGCGGCCTGCCGTTCGAGGAGGGCTGCCTGCGCTTCTTCGAGAACGCGCGTCCCGTCCGCACGGCCAGCTCGGAACAGGTGCGCCGACCCATCTATCGCGAGGGCATGGACCAGTGGCGCCATTACGCACGGTGGCTGGGGCCGCTGGAGCAGGCGCTGGGGCCGGTGCTCGAAAGCTATCCGGCCGTACCTGAAAGTTTGCAGGGGGAAAACACGCTGTTGTCCTGATCGTCATCTTCAAGGGAGGGGAGTCGATGTACCGCCAAACAAACCGCAAGAAGCCGGGAAGATCGCCCGGAGTTCCATCGTCCGCACGCCTGCCGCTGGCCGCGGCCATCTGCCTGGCCATCGCCGTGCCGGCGTTTGCCCAGGACACGGGGCAGCCGGCTTCGCCGCCCGCGGCCACGCAGAAAAGCAGGAAGGTCACCACGCTCAAGCAGGTGACCGTCACCGCCGAGAAGCGCACCGAAGACCTGCAGAAGGTGCCCGTCAGCATCCAGGTGCTGGGCGAGGAAAAGCTGCAGCAACTGCACGTGCGCGACTTCGACGACTACGTCAAATACCTGCCCAGTGTCTCGTACGAAAGCTTCGGGCCGGGCTTCGCGCACGTGTACATGCGAGGCGTGGCCAGCGGCGGCGACGGCAACCACTCCGGCTCGCTGCCCAGCGTGGGCGTCTACCTGGACGAGGAGCCGGTCACCACCATCCAGGGCCCGCTCGACATCCACATGTACGACATCGCGCGCGTGGAGGTGCTGGCCGGGCCACAGGGCACGCTCTACGGTGCCAGCGCCGAGGCGGGCGCCCTGCGCATCATCACCAACAAGCCCGACCCCAGCGGTTTCGCGGCCAGCTACGCGCTGGGCACGAGCACGGTGAAGAACGGCGGCGTCGGTTACACCGGCGAAGGCATGGCCAACATCCCGCTGGCGAAGAACGCGGCCATCCGCCTGGTCGGCTGGCATGAGCACGATGCCGGCTACATCGACAACAGGATGGGCACGCGGACCTATCCGGTTTCAGGCATCAGCGTCAGCAACGCGAAGGACTGCACGCCCTCGCCGACGCTCGACTGCACCTACCGCGCCGAAAACGCCTATAACGATGCGACCACCAACGGCGCCCGCGCGGCGCTCAAGGTCGACCTGGACGATGACTGGTCGATCAGCCCCACCGTCATGGGCCAGCAGACCATCGCCCACGGCAACTTCGCCTACGATCCGGCGATCGGCGACCTGGCGGTCAGCCATTGGTATCCCGAACGCACGGACGACCGCTGGTGGCAAGCCGCCCTCACGGTGCAGGGCAAGATCGGCAACTTCGACCTGACCTACTCCTACGCGCACCTCAAGCGCAGCCAGGAGGAGGAAAGCGACTACAGCGATTACTCGTTCTGGTACGACACGCTGGCCGGCTACGGCGCGTACATCTACGACAACAGCGGCGCGTTGATCAATCCGTCGCAGTACATCTTCGCCCGCGACCGCTACAACCGCGACAGCCACGAACTGCGCATCGCCTCGCCGTCGGACGATCGCCTGCGGCTCGTCGCGGGCCTGTTCTGGGAGCAGCAGCATCACGACATCCAGCAGCAGTACAAGATCGACAACCTGTCCGACACACTGGACACCCCCGGCTGGCCCGACACGCTGTGGCTGACCAAGCAGACCCGCGTCGACCAGGACGAGGCGGTGTTCGGCGAGCTCTCCTACGACTTCATACCCGACACCCTCACCGGCACGGTCGGCGGGCGCTACTTCCGCACCAACAACAGCCTGGGCGGCTACTTCGGCTTCAGCTCGGGCTTTTTCCCCGGTTCGAGTTACGGCCAGGCCGGCTGCATCTCGCCCGAGCCCTACCACGGCGCGCCGTGCCTGGACTTCGACAAGCGGGTGAAGGAGACCGGCTCGCTGTTCAAGTTCAACCTGACCTGGAACATCACGCCGACCAAGATGGTTTACGTGACCAAGTCCGAAGGCTTCCGGCCGGGCGGCATCAACCGGCGCGGCACCCTGCCGCCGTACATGTCCGACTACCTCACCAACTACGAGATCGGCTGGAAGAGCACCTGGTTCGACAACCGGCTGTCCTTCAACGGCTCGGTGTTCCGGCAGGACTGGAAGGATTTCCAGTTCAGCATCCTGGGCGCCAACGGTCTCACCGAGATCAAGAACGCCAACCAGGCGCGCATCACCGGCCTGGAATCGGAGCTCAACTGGGCGGCTACCTACAACCTGGAGCTGAGCGCCGGCTTTGCGCTCTACAACGCCAAGCTCACCGCGAACTACTGCGGCTTCACCGACCTGGCCGGCAATCCGATCTCCGACTGTCCCGCCGGCACCATCAACCCGCTCACCGGCGAGGCGGTGGATGGACCGCAGGCTCCGGAGGGCTCGCGCCTGCCCGTCACGCCGCGCTTCAAGGGCAACCTGCAGGCCCGATATACCTTCGACGTGGGCGAGAACGAAGCCTTCCTGCAGGCCGCCATCGTTCACGTGGGCGAGCGCCGTGCGGACCTGCGCCAGTTCGAGGGCGGGCTGCTTGGCAACCTTGCCGCCTACACCACGGCCGACCTCTCCGCCGGCTTCCACAAGAACAGCTGGACGTTCGACGTCTACGTCAACAACCTGTTCGACAAGCGCGCGCAGATCTACAAGTACGCCGAGTGCGCGGAGGCGACCTGCGCCGCCCACGACGTCGTGCCGCAGTATCCGAACGGGCAGGTGTACACCGTCACCAACCAGCCGAGGACGATCGGCGTGAGGTTCAGCCAGGAGTTCTAGCCGTTCGCTGATGCAGAAAGCCAAAAGCCCCGGCATGTCCGGGGCTTTTTTTCGTGGCGCTGCGTGGCGCGTCAATCCGGTCGCTTGTAGAGAACCCCGTCTTTCATCACGAACGGCACGTGCGCCAGGGCGCCGATGTCTGCTGTCGGGTCACCGCGCACCGCAATGATGTCAGCGTGGAGGCCCGCCTTGAGCTGACCGAACGCGTCCTGCTGGCGCAGGATCTTCGCGTCCACGGCGGTGGCGGCGAGCAGGGCCTGCGCCGGGCGCATGCCGTCGCGGACCATCCACTCCAGTTCCTTGTAGTTGTCGCCGTGGGTGAACACGCCCACGTCGCTGCCGTTGCCGATGGTGACGCCGGCCTCCAGCGCGAGCTTGAAGGCGCGTGCCGATTGCTGCATGTCGGCGTCCAGCGGCTGGCCGGGTTTCCAGCCGCGGAAGTACTGGGCGTAGGCCGCTTCGGCTTCCAGCGTGGGCAGGTAGGCGACGCCGTGCTGCTTCATCAGTTCGAACACCTCGCGGGTGCCGCCATAGCCGTGTTCGATGGTATCGACGCCGGCAAGCACCGCGCGGCGCATGCCCTCGGGCGTGGTCGAATGCACCGAGACCGGCAGGCCGAGCGAGTGGGCGGTCTCGACGCCGGCCTTGAGTTCCTCTTCGCTGAAGGTGGGTACCGAGCCGTGGCTCTTGCCGCAGTGGTAGTCGGCGTAGATCTTGATCCAGTCGGCGCCGTGGCCGGCCTGGTCGCGCACCGCGTCGATCATCTGCGGGACGCCACTGACCGGGATGCCGCCCTGCGGCAGGTCCAGGTCGCCGCGGAATCCCATCGGGCCGGGGCCGTAGCAGTGGCTGGCGATGGTCGCGCGCGTGGCGACGAACAGGTGCGGGCCGGGGATAAGTCCCTGGTCGATGGCGTGCTGGACGTCCACGTCCGCGTAGCCGGCGCCCTCGGTGCCCAGGTCGCGCAGAACGGTGAAGCCGGCCATCAGCGTGTCGTGCGCATGCTGCACGGCTTCGATCGTGCGGTAGGGCAGGGATTCCTTGAGCACCTGGTCGTTCCACAGGGTCTCGTTGTACGGATGCAGGAAGATGTGCGAGTGCGCGTCGATCAACCCGGGCAGCAGGGTGGTGCCGGGCAGGTCGATGGTCTGCGTGCCAGGCGGCAGCTTCACCTGCGAGGCCGGGCCGACCGCCGCGATCCTGTCGCCTTGCACCAACACCACCCAGCCCGCGTGCGCCTGCTCGCTGCGGGCATCGAACACACGGTCGGCCTTGAGCAGCCAGGGGTGATCGGCGGGCTTGGGCGTCGCGGCGCCGGCGGCGCCGGCGAGCAGCAGACCGCCGAGCAGCGCGGCGAGGGCGCGGTGAAGACGCGGCAATGGCATGGGCGAGTTCCTTCCGGTGGGGCCTGGTCGTCTTTTGTATCACCGACCCGCCTGCCTTCGCAGGGCACCTCGAACTGCCCGGAGTTGCAGGAGCGCGCTTGGGCGCGACTGCGATCCGGTCGAGCCCGAGGGCGATCCTGCGGAAGAGCCGGCGGTTTTTCGAATGTTGGGCATCGCCGGCTACAGGGCCGATGGATGGATGCGGTATAAGACCCGTTTGCGGTCGGGAAGCGGGAATCATGTGTGGATTGGCGGGCCTGCTGCTGCCTTCGCCGGCGTGGCAGGAACAAGACCTCGCGGCGCTGGCCGGGGCGATGGGCGGTGCACTCCAGCACCGCGGACCGGACGACAGCGGCACCTGGGTGGACGCGCCGGCCGGCATCGCGCTGGCGCACCAGCGGTTGAGCATCATCGACCTGTCGCCGCTGGGACACCAGCCGATGGCGTCGGCCGATGGCCGCTATGTGCTGGCCTACAACGGCGAGATCTATAACTTCGGCGAGCTGCGCAGCGAACTGGAGTCGCGCGGAGCGCACTTTCGTGGTCACTCCGACACCGAGGTGCTGCTGGCGGCGTTCGTCGCCTGGGGCGTGGAGGAAAGCCTGCGCCGCTGCAACGGCATGTTCGCGCTGGCGCTGTGGGACCGCAGCGAGCGCTGCCTGTGGCTGGCGCGCGACCGCGTGGGCAAGAAGCCGCTTTACTACGGCTGGGCCGGCGACACCTTGGTGTTCGGCTCGGAGCTGAAGGCGCTCTGGCGCCATCCGGATTTCGACAATGGCGTCGACCGCGACGCGCTGACGCTGCTGCTGCGGCTGGACTACATCCCCGCGCCGCACTGCATCCACGAGCGCGCGTTCAAGTTGATGCCGGGCCGCCTGCTGCGCCTGGACGCTGCAGCCGTCGCCGCCGGCGCCGGCGCGCACCGGCCGGACGTGGCGCAACGCCCGTTCTGGGATGCCCGCGAGCAAATGCGCGCCGCGCTGGCGACCCCTTTCGTCGGCACCGCCGCCGAGGCCGAGGAGCGGCTGGACACGCTGCTGCGCGACGCAGTCGGGCTTCGCATGGTCGCCGACGTGCCGGTCGGCGTGTTCCTTTCAGGCGGCACCGATTCGTCGATCGTCACCTCGATGATGCAGGCGCAGAGCGCGCGCCCGGTGCACACCTTTAGCATCGGCTTCGAGGGCTCGCACCACGACGAGGCGCCGCTGGCGCGCGAGGTGGCCGGACACCTGCGTACCGACCACACCGAGCTCTACGTCAGCGGCGCCGACGCGTTGGCCGTGGTGCCGCAGTTGCCGGCAATGTTCGACGAGCCATTCGCCGATGCCTCGCAGGTGCCGACCGCGCTGGTCGCCAAGCTCGCGCGCGGTGGCGTCACCGTGGCGCTGTCGGGTGACGGCGGCGACGAGCTGTTCTTCGGCTACAGCCGCTACCAGCGTGCGTTGCGCAACTGGCGGATGCTCTCGCGCATACCTTCGGCGCTGCGCCGCCCGCTGGCGCGCATCGCACAAGGGCAGGGCGAAGCCTCGCGCAGCGGCGGCATGGCCGCGCTGCTGGCGGAGATGGGCGCACGTGGTATCGGTGACGTTTACCGCAACCGCGTGGCGCGCTGGCGCGACCCGGCCGCGGTGGTGCCGGGTGCGCGGGCGCTCGACTCGTTCTATCACCGGGCCGATCCGCTCGATGGCGTCGGCACGCCGGCCGACGCAATGATGCTGGCCGACTTCGTTACCTACCTGCCGGACGACCTGCTGTGCAAGGTCGACCGCACCAGCATGGCCGTGAGCCTGGAGGCGCGCGCGCCGCTGCTGGACTGGCGCGTGGCGGAGTTCGCCTGGTCGCTGCCGCTGGACATGAAGCTGCGCGATGGCGTGAGCAAGTTCCTGCTCAAGAAGGTGCTGCTGCGCTACCTGCCGGCGTCGATGGTGTATCGCGGCAAGCGCGGCTTCGGCGCGCCGGTGACGGAGTGGTTGCGCGGCGATCTGAAGCCCTGGGCGGGCGACCTGCTTTCGCCCGGGCGCCTGGCCGCCGAAGGGGTGTTCGACGCGGCGGCGATCGCGCAGGTATGGCAGCGATTCGGTGGGGGCGAGCGCAAATGGCACACACACCTCTGGAACGTGTTGATGTTCCAGGCCTGGCAGGACTACTGGCGGCAGAGCCGCGCCGCGCTGCGTCGGTAATCCTGGCCGGCGCCGTCAGTCGGACTTGCTGACGGTGAGTTTCTGCCCGATGCGGATGTCGCTTCCGCCCAGGTGGTTCCAGCGTTTCAGCTGCGCGACCTGCACGTGGTACCGACGGGCGAGGTCGAACAGCGTGTCGCCGCGGCGGACCACGTGCACGACCGGCGTGGCCGCGGCCTCGGCGTCGGGCGCGCCCGGGATGTGCTCGGCCGTGCTGGTGGCCGGTGCATCGTCGCCGTCCAGGCCCGGCAGCGCGGGATTCGCGCCCACGCCGGCGACCCGTTCGTTTGGATCGGCGACCGCCTGGGCCAGTAGCGCCGTGCGCAACTGGTCGGCATTCCGGCGCGGAAGCAGCAGCCGGCCACCGTGCCGGGTGTCGATGACGCCGTTGCGGTAGCCGGCGTTGATGACGCTCAGGGTCTCCAGCGGCAGGCCCGCCTGGCGGGCCACTTGTTTGAGGGGAAGGCGCCGGTTCACGTCCAGCGCAACCAGTTGCTGGTCTTCGTCCAGCGTCGGCAGGGTGACGTGGTAGCGCTCCGGCTCGCGCACCACGCAGGCGAGCGCCATCAGCTTGACCAGGTGTGCGCGGGTGCCCGCGCGCACCGGCAACGTCGGCACCGCCGGTTCGGCTGGCGGCGCGCCTTCGCGATTGACCAGGCGGTCGATGCCGTAGCGGCCAGCGTTGTAGGCGTAGTCAGCCAGGCGCCAGTCCTGGAAGTAGTCGTGATAGTGGCTCAGCAGCGCCATCACCTTGTCGGTCGACTCGGTCAGATCGAGGCGGCCGTCGTAGCTCGGCCCGACGCTCAGGCCCATGTGGCGCGCCGTGTTCGGCATGATCTGCCACATGCCCGCGGCGCGGTTCCGGTTCGGCGCGACCGGGTTGAAGTGACTCTCCACCCACGGCAGCAGCGCGAACTCGCCCGGTACCCCGTGGCGCGCGGCGCTTTCCTCGACGTAGACCAGCCGAGGCAGGATGCGCTGCATCTGCGCCTCGAAGCGCTTGGGGGAACGCGTGTAGCGGCGGGCCCAGGTTTCGATCGCCGGATCGGCCGCGCAATCGGTCATCGCGAAGCTGTCGCGCAGGCGCTCCCATACGTTGGTGGTGGTCACTGGCACCTGCGGGATCGCGGGCGCGGCGGTCACATCGGGTACCTCGGCCTGCGGCGCCTCCGCGCGTGGTGTCGTGGACCGCGGAACGGGCGCAATGGCGCAGGCGGCGACCAGCAGCGACAGGACAAGCGGCAAGGGGCGCAGTACGTGTTTCATCCTTGGAAGACATCCTTGGCGGCGCGCAGCGCGGCGAAGCGTTCGACCCGGCTGCCGGAGACGTGGTGCCGGCTCGCCCATTCGGTCAGCGATTCGCTGTCGATGCGCAGGAAGGGATTGCAGGCCAGCTCGCTGGCCAGCGGCACGGGAAGGGTGGGGCGGCCCAGCGCACGTGCCTCGGCGACCTCGGCGCAGCGAGCCGCCAGCGAAGGATTGGACGGGTCGACTTCACGCGCGAAGCGGCCGTTGGACTGGGTGTACTCGTGGCCGCAGCAGACCTCGAGGTCCCCTGGCAGCGCGGCCAGCCGTTCGAGTGACGCCAGCATCTGCGCTGGCGTGCCTTCGAACAGGCGTCCGCAGCCGAGGCTGAACAGCGTGTCGCCGCAAAACAGCAGACCTTCGCCGGCATATGCGATGTGGCTGCGGGTGTGGCCGGGGACTTCGATCACTTCGAAGCGCGATTGCGGCCGGTCCAGCATGACGACCTCGCCATCGCCCACACGGTGGTCGACGCTGCCGATGCGCTCGTCGCGCGGGGCATAAACGGTGGCGCCGTGGCGCTCACGCAGCACCTTCGCCCCGGCGACATGGTCGCCGTGGTGATGGGTCAACAGGATCGCCCGCAACTGCAGCGCACGCCCGGCAAGGGCGGCCTCGACGGGCGCGGCGTCGCCGGGATCGACCACGATCGCCTGGCCGGCGTCGTCGTGCAGCAGCCAGATGTAATTGTCGGCGAGCGCCGGTAACGGTACGACGTGCAAGAACGGTCTCCGCAGTCTTCGTATCGACTGGCGCAGGCATCCGGCTTGCGCGAACCGCCCGACTATAAGTGGCGTATCCGGGAGGCTCGTTAGTGAGCCGTTAAACGTGTGATTTTTGTTCAGGCAGGCGGCCGGTTCCGCGACCTGTGACGCGCTTGCGACCGCCAACGGCTACACTTCGCTTTTGCGGCATAACGGGCGCGACATGGCCGAGCGCGATCAAGACATCTATGCCAGCAAGCCGATGCGCGGCCTGCTCGCCGCAGAGGCGCAGGCGCTTGCTCCGGAGCTGCAGCGCTGCGTCGGCGCGTATGCATTGCAGGTGTCCGCTGTCGCGCGGGCCTTGCCGCCGGCCCTGCCGATGCTCGATCGCTGGGTTCACCTGCATCTGGATGGCAACCATGGCGCGGGCGACCTGCACACGTGCATGGACGAGCCGCTGCCGTTCCTGGACGATGCCTTCGGCCTGGTGCTGCTGAGCCATGCGCTGGAAGTGGCGCCCGATCCGCAATTCTTGCTGCGTGAGGCCGCCCGCGTCCTGATGCCGGGTGGGATGCTTGCGCTCACCGGCATGCATCCGGCCAGCGGCTGGTTGCCTTGGCTGCTCTGGCGCGGCCGCCGTGGCGTGAACCTGGAATCCCCGCTGCGCATCGGCCATTGGCTACGCAGTGCCGAACTCAATGTCGAGCGCGTGCAACGGGTCGGCCCCATGTGGCCGAGCTCGGCCGCGGTGCCGCACCATGGCGGTCCGCTCGGCGGCGGTTACCTGCTGATTGCGCGCAAGCGCCGCCAAGCGGCCGCTCCGGTTCGGCTGCGCCCGCGTGCGATCGCCGCGGCGCCGGTCGCCGGCTTGGCGCCCGGCGCGCGCCGCAGCGCCGCCGCCTGATTTTTCGCGAGGAACGATGATCGAAGTCGAAGCGTTTACCGACGGCGCGTGCCTGGGCAATCCCGGGCCCGGTGGCTGGGCTGCATTGCTGCGCGCCAAGGGCGTCGAGCGCGTGTTCTCCGGCGGAGAGCCAGACACCACCAACAACCGCATGGAACTGATGGCCGCCATCGGTGCGCTGGAGGCACTGACGCGCCCGTGCAAGGTCGTGCTGACCACCGACTCGCGCTACGTCATGCAGGGCATCGAGCAATGGCTGCCGAAGTGGGTCGCCAACGGCTGGCGCACGTCCGACAAGAAGCCGGTCAAGAACCAGGACCTGTGGGAGCGGTTGGCAGCGGCCAAGGCGCCGCATCAGGTACGCTGGGCGT
This sequence comes from Frateuria edaphi, assembly GCF_021117405.1. Taxonomy (NCBI): domain Bacteria; kingdom Pseudomonadati; phylum Pseudomonadota; class Gammaproteobacteria; order Lysobacterales; family Rhodanobacteraceae; genus Frateuria; species Frateuria edaphi. The sequence continues at coordinate 1,945,802 of NZ_CP088251.1, read as the reverse complement.
GGGTGCGCGGCCACACGGGCCACGTGGAAAACGAGCGCGTCGATACCGCCGCGCGCGAGCAGGCCGAGCGTTACAGGGGCAGGGCATGAGGCAGATCGTTCTGGATACCGAGACCACGGGTCTGGAAGTGCGCCAGGGTCACCGGTTGATCGAAATCGCCTGCGTGGAACTTATCGAGCGACGTCCCAGCGGCCGGCACTGGCAGACCTATCTCAACCCCGAGCGTGCGATCGACGAAGGCGCGCGGCAGGTCACCGGCATCGAGGACGAATTTCTGCTCGACAAGCCGCGTTTCGCCGAGGTCGTCGCGGAGTTCCTCGAGTTCATCGGCGATGCCGAGCTGATCATCCACAACGCAAGTTTCGACGTCGGCTTCCTCGACGCGGAGCTGGCGCGCGTGGGCGCGCACATGGGCTGCATCGCCGACCGCTGCCGCGTGATCGACACCCTGGCGATGGCGCGCGAGCGCTATCCCGGCCAGCGCAACAGCCTGGATGCGCTGTGCAAGCGCCTGGGCGTGGATAACTCCGCGCGCGACCTGCACGGCGGCCTGATCGACGCCCAGCTGCTGGCCGACGTCTACCTGTACATGACCTCCGGCCAGGTCGCGCTGGACCTGGCGTTCGAAGGCGCCACCGACGAAGCCGGCGCGGCCGTGCTGGCGCCGGTCACGCTGCTGCGCCGCCCGCGCGTGCTGCGGGCGGATGCCAATGAAATCGCTGCGCACGAAAGCCGTCTGGATGCGCTGGACAAGGCCTCCCAAGGAGTTAGTGTGTGGCGTCGGCTGGAGCAGCCTGAAGCGGCGTTGGCCGAAGCCTAGGCATCGGCGGCGCAACGGACGCTACGGTTTGCCGGGAAGGCTGGCGAAGCGACGCGCGACGCCAGATGGGATTGTTTTTTGCAGAGAGATTATTGGGCGCGACTGCGGGGCATGGCGGTCGCCCGAGGCGCCCCTACAGGTGCGAGCGTCGGGGTTCGTTGAGCGCTAAATCACGCGCGCCAGGATCACCGTGATGTTGTCGTCCGCGCTGCCGTCGAGTGCGGCCAGCAGCAGGTGATCAACGCATTCCTGCGCGGCCAGGTCCGTACGCCCGACGATCCGCGCGATCGCGGCGTCGGACAGGCCCTCGGTCAGGCCGTCGCTGCACAACACGAAGCGGCTGCCCGGTTCGGCGCGTCCGCGCGCCATGCCGATATGCAACTGATCGATCGAGGTCACGCCCAGCGCCTGCGTCAGCACGTTGCGCTGCGGATGGCGATCGGCCAGCGCCGGGTCGAGCTGGCCGGCGGCGACCAGTTCCTGTACCAGTGAGTGGTCGTGGCTTACCTGGCGCAGCGCGCCGCCCTGCCAAAGATAGATGCGGCTGTCGCCGACCCAGGCCACCTCGTAGCGGTCGCCGGCCAGCTTCAGCGCAGCGACCGTGGTGCCCATCGGCAACCGGTCCGCCGCGGCGCTGGAATGCCGGAACAGCCGCTCGCCCGCGCTGCGCACTGCCTCCACCAGTCCGCGCCCGCGCGCGACCTGCTCGACGATCGCATCGCGCACCAGCGCCGAGGCCACTTCCCCATGCTGGTGCCCGCCCATGCCATCGGCGACGAGGAACAGGCCCAGCGCCGGATCGGCGTAATAGGTGTCCTCGTTGCGCGCGCGGCGCAGGCCGACGTGGGTACCGTGTCCGAACTCGATCATGGGGTGCCTGAAGGTGCGAGCGCCACGCAGCATGCCATGGCGCCGGGCTTCGCAAAAGAAAGGCGGAAAAACAAAACGCCCCACGAGGGGGCGTTTGTCTTTACTGGCGGAGAGGGTGGGATTCGAACCCACGGTACGCTTACACGTACGCCTGATTTCGAGTCAGGTACATTCGACCACTCTGCCACCTCTCCGAAAAGGTTCGCGGGTCGACGCGAGCCGGCGATTTTACGTGGAGCCGAGAGTCCTGACAAGCGCTCCCGGCACGCCGGGCTCCGACCTCAACCGGCCTTCTTCTTGGCCAGCCGCAGCCAGGTGTCGACCACCGTGTCGGGGTTGAGCGAGACCGATTCGATGCCCTGGTCCATCAGCCATTCGGCCAGGTCCGGATGGTCGCTCGGGCCCTGGCCGCAGATGCCGACGTACTTGCCCTTTTCGCGGGCGGTCCTGATCGCCATGGCGAGCAGCTTCTTGACCGCCGGGTCGCGCTCGTCGAACAGGCTGGCGACGATGCCCGAGTCGCGGTCCAGGCCGAGCGTCAGCTGGGTGAGGTCGTTGGAGCCGATGGAGAAGCCGTCGAAGATCTCCAGGAACTCGTCGGCGAGCAGGGCGTTGGATGGCACCTCGCACATCATGATGACCTTGAGGTCGCCCTCGCCCTTCTTGACGCCGTTCTTCTCCAGTACCTCGATCACCTTGCGACCTTCGCCAAGGGTGCGCACGAACGGGATCATCACCCACACGTTGGTGAGGCCCATGGTCTCGCGGACCTTCTTGACCGCCTTGCATTCCAGCGCGAAGGACTCGGCGAAGCCCGCATCGACGTAACGGCTGGCGCCGCGGTAGCCGATCATCGGGTTCTCCTCGTGCGGCTCGTAGCGCGAGCCGCCGATCAGGCCGGCGTATTCGTTCGACTTGAAGTCGGACAGGCGCACGATCACCGGCTTCGGGTACACCGAGGCGGCGATGGTGGCGATGCCTTCGGCGAGGCGGTCGACGTAGAAGCTCACAGGGTCGGCATACCCGGCCATGCGCTCGTCGATCTTCGCCTTGGTCTCGGCGTCCTGGCGGTTGTATTCGAGCAACGCCTTCGGGTGCACGCCGATGTGGCTGGCGATGATCATTTCCAGGCGCGCCAGGCCGATGCCGGCGTTGGGCAGCATGCCGAAGTCGAACGCGCGCTCGGGGTTGGCGACGTTCATCATGATCTTGAGCGGCGCCTCGGGCATTGCGCCGAGGTCGGCGGTGATGCGGTCGAAGGCGAGCTTGCCCTCGTAGATCGTGCCGGTGTCGCCCTCGGCGCAGGACACGGTCACTTCCGCGCCATCCGGAATCAGCTGCAGCGCATTGCCGGTCCCGACCACCGCAGGCACGCCCAGTTCGCGCGCGATGATCGCGGCGTGGCAGGTGCGGCCGCCGCGGTTGGTCACGATCGCGGCGGCGCGCTTCATGATCGGCTCCCAGTCGGGGTCGGTCATGTCGGCGACCAGCACATCGCCGTTCTGGAACTCATGCATCTGGCTGATCGACTTGACCACGCGTGCCTTGCCCGAGCCGATCTTCTGGCCGATGGCGCGGCCCTCGGCGAGCACCTTGCCCTTCTCGTTGAGCTGGAAGCGTTCGAGCTGCGTGGCGTGGGCGCGCGACTTCACCGTCTCCGGACGCGCCTGGACGATGTAGAGCTTGCCGGTGTTGCCGTCCTTCGCCCACTCGATGTCCATCGGGCGGCCGTAGTGCTGCTCGATCACCAGGGCCTGCTTGGCCAGTTCCTGCACGTCCTCGTCGGAGAGGCAGAACCGGTTGCGCAGCTCGGCCGGGGTTTCCTCGATGCGCACGCGTTCGCCGGGCTTGTCCGAATAGACCATGCGCTGCTGCTTGGCGCCGAGGCTGCGGCGGAGCAGGGCGGGCTTGCCTGCCTTGAGCGTGGGCTTGAAGACATAGAACTCGTCCGGGTTGACCGCGCCCTGCACGACCATCTCGCCTAGGCCGTAAGAGCCGGTGACGAACACCACGTCGCGGAAGCCCGACTCGGTGTCCAGGGTGAACAGCACGCCGGAGGCGCCGATGTCCGAGCGCACCATCAGCTGCACGCCTGCGGAAAGGAACACGTCTTCGTGCTTGAAACCCTGGTGCACGCGGTAGGCGATCGCACGGTCGTTATAGAGCGAAGCGAAGACTTCCTTGACCTTGTGCAGCACGTCGTCGATGCCGACCACGTTCAGGAAAGTTTCCTGCTGGCCGGCGAAGGATGCATCCGGCAGGTCTTCAGCGGTGGCCGAAGAGCGCACGGCGACGGCGATGTTGTCAGCGCCGGCGTCCTTGCACAGCTTGATGTAGGCGTCGCGGATCGCCTGGTCCAGTTCCTGCGGCAGCGGCGTTTCGGTGACCCAGCTGCGGATCTCCTTGCCGGCGGTGGTCAGCGCCTCGACGTCTTCCACGTCCAGACCATCAAGCCGCGCCCGGATGCGCTTGGCCACGCCGCTCTTGTCCAGGTACTGCTGGAACGCGTCAGCCGTGGTGGCGAAGCCGCCGGGCACCGAGACGCCGAGCTTGGCGAGGTTGCCGATCATCTCGCCGAGCGAGGCATTCTTGCCGCCGACTTTGCCCAGGTCGGTCATGCGCAGGTTGTCCAGCCAAAGCACCAGGTCGTTCAAGGGAATCTCCTTAGTAAAGCTTGGGTAATACGCTGCGCCGCGCCGAAACCGGGCCGCAAAGGACTGGTATTGTCCGCTTTCGATGGTGCATGGCACAAGAAGACCATTTGTTCACGATGCCGCGCCAACTGCATACCAGTCAGCGCGGAGTCAAGCAGGGACAGGCTTTGGCGCTTGCGCTAAGGTGCCTGGCCAAGCCCCGCGGACAAATGGAAGACAGGCATGCAACGTACGGTTTTCTTCATCTCCGACTCCACTGGTATTACGGCGGAGACGATCGGCAACTCCATCCTTGCGCAGTTCGAGGGCATCCAGTTCGACAAGCATCGCCTGCCGTTCGTGGACGACGCGCATAAGGCCGAGGCTGCTGCGCTCCGCATCAAGACCCGTTACGCGCAAACCGGCGAGCGGCCGATTGTCGTCAACACGATGGCCGATCGGGGCCTGTGCGAGGTCGTGGCGGCGAGCGGTGCGCTAATGCTGGACGTGTTCGCGCCGTTCATCGGGCCGCTGGAGGAAGAGCTGGGCGCCAAGCGCTCGGGCATGGTCAACCGCTCGCACGGCCTGGTCGACTTCGACAAGTACGAGGCGCGCATCAACGCCACCAACTACGCGCTGGCGCACGACGATGGCGTGGACGTGGATTACGAGCAGGCCGACCTGATCCTCATAGGCGTGTCGCGCTCGGGCAAGACGCCCACCTGCCTCTACATGGCCTTGCATTACGGCGTCAAAGCCGCCAACTACCCCCTGACCGACGACGACCTGGACAAGCTGGAACTCCCCAAGCGGCTCAAGCCGTACAAGGATCGCCTGTTCGGCCTCACCATCGACCCGCAGCGGCTGGCGCAGATCCGTGAACAACGCCGGCCCGACAGTCGCTATGCCACAGTGCAGCAGTGTCGCTGGGAACTGGAACAAGCTGACCGGCTCATGCGCCAGGCGGGGATATCCTCGCTCAACACCACCCACGTCTCGATCGAAGAGATCGCCAGCAAGATCTTCGAGCGCTTCGGTATCGAGCGAACCATGTTTTGAGGTATATGCAGGCTCAATGAGTGCCGTACTGGACAACCGCTCCGCCTTACTCCCGGGACGCTTCGAATTCCTGATGGGGTTGTACGCGGAGAACTACCACCGCCTGGCGCACCTGTTCGCGCCGCAGACGCTTGCGCCGGGGCGCTATCGTTCCAGCGTGGACGATGGCCTGGACGTGCACATGCATGTGCAGGAGCGGCATCCCTACACGCTGGAGCTGGAGTTGACCTACGGGTTCGTCGACGCGAACACGGGGCATCCGACTCCGTCGGCGCAGCTTCGGATGTACACCGATGCGCACGTAGCCGAGGCGCTGCATTGCCACCCAGGCCGGCACCTGTGGCAGGTGCTGGGACCGTTCCCGGAAGCGCACACGGTGCTGCAGCATCGGCTGCGCATGAACGGGTTCCTGTCGCGCTGGTTGGAGTACCTGGCCGAGCAGGGGCATTCGCCCGGAACGCTCGAGCGGATCGAGGAAGCGGCATTTCCGTAGGGTGGGCCTCAGCCCACCATGCCCTTGGCGAACGTGCGGTGGGCCCAAGCCCACCCGATGTTTCCGGCCACGGTCGAAAGCAGTGACGCTTCGCGAATGGCGAAATCGAAACAACAAAAAACCCGCACAAGGCGGGTTTCTCATTAGTGGCGGAGCGGACGGGACTCGAACCCGCGACCTCCGGCGTGACAGGCCAGCATTCTAACCGACTGAACTACCGCTCCGCGTTGTCTTCCAGCTACACAAAGTGCGAGGCCAACCTTGGCGTCCCCACGGGGATTCGAACCCCGGTCGCCACCGTGAAAGGGTGATGTCCTAGGCCTCTAGACGATGGGGACGTATTAGGTTGGTGGAGCCAGGCGGGATCGAACCGCCGACCTCCTGCATGCCATGCAGGCGCTCTCCCAGCTGAGCTATGGCCCCGCCGCTGGAAGCCCGGAAGAATAGGCAGGGTTCGCGAATCCGTCAAGCTTTTTTTGGAGAATTTTGCGCCTGTCGTCACGCGTGTTTGCTCCGCATCGACACACTCGCGTTGTGACGTAAGCTGGACGGCCACACTCGCCGGAGCATGCATGCACGAGATCGGTTTCATCCGCGACCTCGCCATGGTGATGATCGTCGCGGGCGCTACTACGGTGCTCTTCCAGCGCCTTCGCCAGCCCGTGCTGCTCGGCTACATCCTCGCCGGTATTTTGATCGGCCCTCACACGCCGGGCGTGTTGGTGGGCGACCCGCGCGCCATCGACGACATCTCCAATCTCGGCGTCGTGCTGCTGATGTTCACGCTGGGCCTGGAGTTCAGCGTGCGCAAGCTGCGTGAGGTCGGCATGGGCGTGCTGATGGTCGCGGTGATCGAGGTGGGCCTGATGCTGTGGATTGGCACGGGCCTGGGCGAGGCGCTCGGCTGGAACCGGATGGATGCGTTGTTCCTCGGCGCGCTCATCTCGCTGTCCTCGACCATGGTCGCCACGCGCACGCTGGCCGAAGGTGGCCTGCGGCACCTGCCGTTCGCGCAACGGGTGGTCGGCATCCTGGTGGCCGAGGACGTTCTGGCGATCGTGATCCTCACGGTGCTCAGCGCAGTGGCCATCGGCGGCGCCATGGAGGCGGGTACCGCGTTGACGGTAGTGGGGCAGGTGGGACTGTTCGTCGTGGCCGGCATGATCCTGGGCCTGTTGCTGTTGCCCAGACTCATCGACTACGTGGCCGGTTTCGGCCGCGACGAAACACTGCTGGTGTGTGCGTTGGGCGTGTGCTTCGGCGCGAGCCTGTTCGCGGCATCGCTGGGCTTCAGCGTGGCGTTGGGTGCATTCCTCGCGGGCGCGGTCATCGCCGAGGCGCGCAATGCGCATCGTGTCATGCGGCTGGTGGAACCCCTGCGCGACATGTTCGCGGCGCTGTTCTTCGTGGCGATCGGCCTGAAGATCGATCCCGCCCTGTTGTGGCAGTACGCACTGCCCGCGCTGGGCGTCGCCGTGGTGGTGATCGTCGGCAAGACGCTGACGGTCGGCATGGGCATGGTCGCGGTCGGGCAGGAGGTCCGCTCCTCGATCCGCACGGGCCTGAGCATGGCGCAGATCGGCGAGTTCTCGTTCGTGATCGCCACGCTGGGTGCCTCGCTCGGCGTGGTCAGCGATTTCGTCTATCCCACCGCGGTCGCGGTATCCGTGGTGTGCATGGCCGCGTCGCCCTATCTGGTTGGACATGCCGACGGCATCGTCGATGGCATGCGGCGCGTCACTCCCGGCCCCCTGCGGCTGTTGCTGACCAGCTATGCGGGCTGGCTGGGAAGCCTTCGGCCGGTGGAGCAGAACGCGATGATCGCCGCCATGCTGCGCCGATTGCTCTGGCACATCGGCGTCAACGTGGTGCTCGTCATTACGCTGTTCGTCATCGGTGCGTACGTCAATGCGCACAACTGGGCATGGTTCTCCACCTTGGGCGCCGGGCGCGAGACGCGGCATTCGCTGATCTTCGCCGCGGCACTGTTCCTGTCGCTGCCGATGCTGATCGCCATCTACCGCAAGGCCGAGGCGCTGGGCATGCTGTTGGCGGAACTGGGCATCCGCGAGCAATTTGCCGGCGGCTACACACACGCCATCCGCAGCCTGCTGGCGCGGCTCATCCCGTTGGGCACGCTGCTGGCACTCGGTTTGCTGGTAAGCGTGCTCGGTTCGGCGATCCTGCCGCCGCGAGGCGTGGCGATTTTGCTGCTGGTGGCGGGCGTGTTGCTGTCGGCCGTGCTGTGGCGTGCGCTGGTGAAGATGCACGCCAGGTTGCAGGCGGCCCTGCGCGACACGCTGGAGCGGCCGTCGGCCGACGACTGAGGGGAACCTTTCCAAACCATGACGGTCGACAGCCGGTGTCGTTGCCAAGACCGCTCGACGCGCCTCACAATGCTCCGCCTGCCTCCATCGGGGAGGCCCGGCCGCATTGCCGGCAAATCCATACACGAGGGAGTTTCTTCGATGAAGCATTTTCTGCGTCCCACGCTGACGGCGGCCACCCTGGCCGTTGCGCTGGGCATGACCGCGGGGGTCCACGCCCAGTCCGCCAAGTCGGGCGCCGCTGGCACGGTCGACAAGACCAAGGCCAGCTATGTGGTCGGTTGGGACCTGGCCAGCCAGCTGCCGCCGCTGGTGCGCGAGGAAGTCGATCCGGCGACGGTCGCCCGCGCCGTGCAGTCGGCGCTGTCGGGCCAGAAGCCGACGATGAGCGAGGCCGAAGCCAAGACCGTGCGCGACGCCTTTGTCGCCAAGCTCCAGGCCAAGGCCAAGGCCCAGTACGAGAAGGTCGCCTCGGAGAACAAGTCCAAGGGCGAAGCCTTCCTTGCCAAGAACAAGAGCCAGCCGGGCGTGAAGACCACCGCCTCGGGCCTGCAGTACAAGGTCGTCACCGAAGGCACCGGCGCCCGCCCGGGCCCGAACGACACCGTGCAGGTGAACTACGTGGGTACCTTCGTCAGCGGCGAGAAGTTCGATGCCTCGGCCGATCACGAGAAGGGTCCGGCTTCGATCCCGCTGCAGGGCGTGATCCCGGGCTTCCGCGAAGGCCTGGAGCTGATGAAGACCGGCGCGCACTACATGCTCTACATCCCGTCGAACCTGGCCTACGGCGCGCAGCCGCAGAACGGCTTTCCGCCGAACGCCACGATCATCTTCGACGTGACCCTGGTGAAGACCGGCCCGACCCCGGCCGGCGGCGGCCAGGACGCGGCGGGCAAGTAAGCCCTCCCGCATCGGCAAATCCAAGGGCGCGGAGCGATCCGCGCCCTTTCTTTTTGCGGTCGTCACGGGTGGCGCCTGTTAGAATCCGCGATCGTTTTGTTGGAGCGATCACCCGGATGATGAATGTCACCCTGTTCGGCACGGGCTACGTCGGCCTGGTCACCGGGACCTGCCTGGCGGAAATGGGCAACCACGTCCTGTGCGTGGACGTGGACGCGGCCAAGGTCGCGCGGCTGAAGAACGGCGAGGTGCCGATCTACGAGCCGGGCCTCGCGCCGATGGTCAAGCGCAACCACGAGGGTGGTCGGCTGGACTTCACCACCGAGGCGGAGCCGGCGGTGCACCACGGCGACGTGATCTTCATCGCCGTGGGGACGCCGCCGGACGAGGACGGCAGCGCGGACCTGCGCTACGTGCTGGAAGTGGCGCGCAGCATCGGCAAGCACCTGAACCGCTACGCGGTGGTGGTCAACAAGTCGACCGTGCCGGTGGGCACCGCCGACAGGGTGCGCGCGACCATCGCCCAGGCGCTGGCCGAGCGTGGCGCGGTGATTCCGTTCGACGTGGTCTCCAACCCCGAGTTCCTCAAGGAAGGCGACGCGGTGGAGGACTGCCTGCGGCCGGACCGCATCGTGATCGGCAGCTCCAGCGAGCGCGCCGTCGGCGTGCTGCGCAAGCTGTACGCGCCGTTCAACCGCAACCACGACCGCACGGTGGTGATGGACGAGCGTTCGGCCGAGCTGACCAAGTACGCGGCCAACGCGATGCTGGCGACCAAGATCAGTTTCATGAACGAGATCGCCAACATCGCCGAGCGCGTCGGCGCGGACATCGAGCAGGTGCGCCGCGGCATCGGTTCGGACCCGCGCATCGGCTACCACTTCATCTACCCGGGCGCCGGCTACGGCGGCTCGTGCTTTCCCAAGGACGTGCAGGCGCTGGAGCGCATCGCACGCACCGTGGACTACGAGGCGAAGCTGCTGGGTGCGGTGGAGGCGGTCAACCACGCGCAGAAGGGCAAGCTGTTCGAGCTGATCGAGCGCCACTGCGGCGGCCAGCTGAAGGGCCGGACCGTGGCGTTGTGGGGCCTGGCGTTCAAGCCCAACACGGACGACATGCGCGAGGCGTCCAGCCGGCGGCTGATGGAACAGCTGTGGGCGGCCGGCGCCAGGGTGCGCGCGTTCGATCCGGAGGCGCGCGCGGAGACCACGCGCATCTACGGCGAGCGGGCGGACCTCACGCTGTGCGAGGACGCGTACGAGGCGCTGGACGGTGCCGACGTGCTGGCGATCGTGACCGAGTGGAAGGCGTTCCGCGCGCCGGACTTCGCGCGCATCCGCGGCGCATTGAAGGACCCGGCGATCTTCGACGGACGCAACCTGTACGACCCGGCGCAAGTGGAGGAGGCGGGGCTGGCCTATTACGGCATCGGGCGCGGGCGTTCGCTGAGGCCGGCGAATGTCTGACATCGAGCGCCGCCTGGAAGAACTCGAGGTGCGCCTCACCTTCCTCGATGACACGGTGGCCGCGCTGGCCACCGCCGACGCCGAGCAGGCCATGCGACTGGTGGCGCTGGAGCGCGTGCTGCACGATCTGCGTGCGGAACTCGCCTCGATGCGCACCTCCCAGGGCAGCGATCCGCACAGCGAGCCACCGCCGCCCCACTATTGACAAGCACCGGACGCGCGTGGCGTTTTCCGGAAGACCAACGCAACACTGGAGCCGGATCATGGCCGACTCTCTTCGTGATCAGCTGCTCAAGAGCGGCATCGTCAAGCAGGTGCGCGAGGAACAGCGCGCGAAGTCGCCGTCCCCGGCACCCCGGGGCGGACGTCCGCCGCAGGGCAAGGGCAAGGCGCACGTGCCGAAGCCGCGGCGCGATGACGGCGAGGTGGACCTGGCCAAGGCTTACGCCATCCGCGCGCAAACGGAGGCTGCCGAGCGCAAGCGCGCCGAGCAGGAGGCCGCCGAGCAGGCGCGCATCAAGCGCGAGCGCAAGGCAAAGATCCAGAAACTGCTGGAAGGCCAGGCGCTGAACAAGGCCGAGGCCGACCAGGTGCGTCACTTCGAATACGGCGGCAAGATCCGGCGCGTACACGTGGACGCGGACCAGCTGGCGGCGATCAACGACGGGCGGCTTGGCGTCGTGCAGCAGAACGGCCGCTATCTGCTGGTCAGCCAGGCGGTCGCCGAGCAGGTGCGCGGGATCGACCCCCACCAGCTGGCGCTATTGGTCGATCCGCAGGCGGCGACCGACGATGACGGCGTGCCCGACGACCTGATGTGGTGAGCAGGGTGGGCCACGCCCAACCCTGCGAGAGCTACGGCGTCATGGGCTGGCTGAGCGCCGGCGAGTCCCAACCCTGCTTGGGCAGGAAGCGTTCGCCATGCCGATGCGCCAGTTGCTCCAGACGGCCGCGGACATTGGCGGCACCCTCGCTGCGGATGTACTGGATCGGGCCGCCGCGGAACGGGGCGAAGCCCGTGCCGAAGATCACGCCGGCGTCCAGGAGGTCGGCATCATCCACCACGCCATCGGCCAGGCAGGCGACCGCTTCGTTGACCATCGGCAGGATCATGCGGTCCTGGACGTCCGGCGGCGGCGTGTAGTCGGGGTCGACTTCCGGCTTGACCGGCTTGCCGTCCTGCCACACGTACAGGCCCTGGCCATCCTTCTTGCCGCGCTTGCCGGCTTCGAGCTTGTCCTCGATGCCCGGCGGCAGTTCCAGCCCCAGGAACGGCGCCAGTTCCTTGCCGACCGAGGCGCACACGTCCAGACCGACCGTGTCGGCCAGCTCGATCGGCCCCATCGGCATGCCGAACTTCTTCGCCTCGCGGTCGAGCACCGGTCCGGGGACGCCTTCGCTGTAAAGGCGCAGGGCTTCGAGCAGGTAGGGCATCAGGATGCGGTTGACCAGGAACCCAGGCGTGCCCTTGACGGCCACGGGCACCTTGCCCAACGCCTTGCAGAAAGCCAGCGCGCGCTTTTCGACGGTCGGGTCCAGCTGGTCATGGCGCACCACCTCGATCAGCGGCATCTGTGCCACCGGATTGAAGAAGTGCAGGCCCAGGAACCGCTGCGGGGCGGCCAGTCCCGGGCGCAGTTCGTCCAGCGGGATGCTGGAGGTGTTGGTGGCGAGGATTTCCTGCGTCTTGAACTGTGGCTCGATCTTCGCGTACAGCTCGCGCTTGGCCTCGGGGTTCTCGTAGATCGCCTCGATCGCGAGGTCGGCCGTCGCCACGCCCGCGCCTTCGACGTCCGCCCGCAGACGGCCCATCGCGGCTTCCACCTTTTCCGGCGTCTTGAGCTTCTTCTCGTAGAACCCGCGGGCGCGATCCAGCGCGGGCTGGACGAACTTCATCTCGCGGTCCTGCAGGGTCACGTCGAAGCCCTTGTAGGCCGCCCAGGCGGCAATGTCGCCGCCCATCACGCCGGCACCGACCACGTGCACGCGGCGGACGCCCGGGTCGACCCCGCCGCCGGCCCCTTTCAGTCGCTCCTGCAGCAGGAACACGCGGATCAGGTTGTGCGCCGTGGGCGTCTGCGCCAGCTTCGCCACCGAGCGGGCTTCGAGCTTCAGCCGCTGCTGGATGCTGGCGCCGCCGTTCTGCCAGACGTCGATCAGCGCGAACGGCGCCGGGTAGTGTTCCTTACGCACCTTGGCCGCAGTCTGCTTGACCACCATCGGCGCCAGGATCTGGCGTACGGGCCACCAGTTGGTCGCCCAGGCCTTGGCACGCTGCGCGAACGGCCGCGCATGCGGGCGGCGCAGCAGGGCGCGTGCCTCGGCCAGCAGTTCGGCCGGTGGCGCCACCCGGTCGACCACGCCCAGCGCCAGCGCGCGCCGGGCCGAGAGCGGCCTGCCGGTAAGCATGATCGGCAGCGCCTCGGTGGCGCCTATCAGGCGCGGCAGGCGGGCGGTGCCGCCCCAGCCGGGATGGATGCCCAGCATCACCTCTGGCAGGCCGATCTTGGTCTTGTCGTCGTCGGCGGCGATGCGCTGGCGGCACGCCAGGATCAGTTCCGTCCCGCCGCCCATGCAGGCGCCGTGCACCGCGGCCACGGTCGGGCAGGGCAGGCGGGCCAGCGATTCGAACACCTGCTGGCCGTGCCGGATATTTTCCAGCACGGTGTCCTGCTCGGCGTAGCGCACGAATTCCTTGATGTCCGCACCCACGGCGAAGCCCGAAGCCTTGGCCGAATGGACGATCACGCCGGCCGGCTTCTCGATCGCCAGCCGCTCGACGATCTGCGCCAGTTCGTCCAGCACTTCGCGGGAAATGGCGTTGACGCTGCTGTCGGCACGATCGAGCGTCAGGGTGACGATGCCGCCCTCGTCCACGCTCGTCTTCCAGTGATTGAAGCGCAATCCTTCGAACATGGCGTTGGGAGGGGTGGCCGGGGAGCCCTGAACCATACCGCTGCGTGCGGATGAATGCGAGTTGAGGGGCCGGTCGCGATCGGGGCCGATCTTCCGGAACGGTGACCTGGCGCTATTGCGCTTCGCCCGCAAGTCCGTAACTTACGCTCGATGAACCCCTTGCTGGCCTCCGCCCCGCCACCTCCCGGCATCGAGATCTTCGAGCGCATCCTGGCCGCGCCGGCCGGACTGATCCTGCTCGAGGGCTGCGACAGCCAGGCGTTGATCGAGCAGTTCCGCGCGGTCGTGCGCCGGAGCGGGCAGACGGTGTACCTGTGGCAGCCGGACCTGGGCCTGGGCAATCTGATCGACGCCCATGCACGCGTGCCGGGCAGCCAGCGGCTGGGGGCGGCCCTGCGCTACATGCAGCAGAGCATGCATTTCGGCGTCTACCTTCTGATGGGCCTGGAGCCACCGCTGTCGGCGATGGACAGCACCTTGCTGCGCCAGTTGGCCAAGCCCCCGACCGGGCACGTGCGCCGGGTCGTATTGCTGGATGCCTCGCCCGCACTCATCGACCACCTGGGCGACATGGCCATGCGCATGAAAGGCCAGCCCGATGCGCCACTGCGCCCGCGCCTGCGCGACGGCCGCTGGCTGGTTGCCTGAGGACCACGTGAGCGCCGGCATCCTGGTGGTCGCTGCCCAGCGCGATTTGCGCCGGAACGTGTTCGACGCCCTGGACGGCGCCGGCCACCCGACCATTCATACCGCCCGCGGGGTGCCGCACGCCGAATTGCTGCTGGACGGTCGCCCCCCGCTGGCGCTGGTAGTGGTGGCCTTCGACGGCGACGAAATCGATGCGCAAACGGCCTGCGAGCAGCTGCGGCGCATTCCCGCCTGTGCCGAGGCCCCCATGATCGCGGTGCTGGCCGATGGCGCCACGGTCAAGCCCGGTCAGCTTCCGCCTGGCGTCTCTGACTGGTTGTACGCATCGCAGGTGGAGCTGGAACTGGTTGCTCGCTGGCGCCGGACCCGTCCGCAGGCGTCCCTGCCGATGCAGGCCGGGCCGGACCAGTACCGCTTCGCATTCGAAGAGGACGCGAGCGAATGGTTGATCGTCGACCCGCAGACCGAGCGCGTTCTGGAAACCAGTTCGGCCGTTGTCCGGCACAGTCACCTCGAGGTCGAGCAACTGGTCGGTCGCGGCCTGAGGGAGCTGCTGGCGTTCGAGGGCATCGCGATCGAGCACGTGCTGCAGCAGGCCGACCGGCGCTGGTATGCCTGCCAGCGGCGCTCCAGCCGGGGCGCGGACACCGGCCAGGCCAGCGCGCGGCGGGTCCGCCATGGCGGACAGGACGCGATCGCGCTGCTGTTCCGTAGCGACCGGGCCGACATCCGCGCCGAGGCGGCGCTCAGCCTGCTCTCACGCATGTTCGCCTCGGCCAGCGGCATCGACACGCAGAAAGTGGCTGCCCGTCTGCTAGTGGACGAATTGGGCCTGGACTATCTGGCCCTGTGGTCGTCCCGGCCGGCGGAGGGCGCTTCCGGCCCCGGTCTGTTGATCCAGCTGTGGCGCGGCGAGGACCAGCCCTGGCCCGCGCCCGCCCAGCAGGGCGTGCTGCGCCAGGTGCTCGACGGCAAGGCGATCCTGCATCCGGTCGACGCGCGCAAGCTCGGCGCAAACGACCCGCTGATCGAGATGCTGGGCGTCTCCGGTTTCGCGGGCCTGCCGCTGTTCGACGAGCGGCGCTCGGTCCTGGGCGCCCTGCTGGTCGGCAGCCGCACGCCGTTCGGTGACATGGGCCTGGTCGAGCCGGTGCTGCGTTGCGCGGCGGCGCGCTTCGCGCATGCGCAGGAATTGCGCCTGACCCGTGAACAGGGCCGCGCGGAAGGCTTGATCGACTCGCTCACCGGCCTGCCCAACCGCCTGCTGTTCAACGACCGCCTGGACACCATCATCCGCGAGGCGCACCGCACCCGCGAGACCTTCGCCGTGCTGTTCGTCGACCTGGACCGCTTCAAGGACATCAACGACACGCTCGGTCACGCCGCCGGCGACCATGTGCTGAAGACGGTCACCCACCGCCTGTGCTCGAGCGTGCGTGCGTCCGACACGGTGGCGCGCTACGCCGGCGACGAATTCGTGGTGGTGCTTCGCCACATCATCAAGAACGACGACGTGCTGCGCGTTGCGGAGAAGATCGTCCAGGTGATGGAGGCGCCACTGAGGATCGCCGGCGAGGAAGCGCCGCTGAAGGTCACCGCCTCGATCGGCGTGAGCTTCTACCCAGACGATGCGCTCGATGCCGAAACCCTGCTCAAGCACGCCGACGAGGCGATGTATGCGGCCAAGCGCCAGGGCCGCAACAACTTCCAGTTCTACGAGATCAGTCCGGAACAGGCGCAGCAGCACGACGTGCTGCTCAAGACCCGCCTGCGCCATGCCGAAGGCAACGGCGAACTGCGCGTGTTCTACCAGCCGCAGGTAGATGCCGAGAGCGAGGACATCGTCGGCATGGAGGCGCTGGTGCGCTGGGAACACCCGGAACTGGGCCCGATCAGTCCCGGCGTGTTCATCCCGCTGGCGGAGGAGACAGGCCTGATCGTTTCGCTCGGCGCCTGGGTGCTGCGCACCGCCTGCCGACAGGCGCACGAGTGGGAGGAAAAGTACGGCCTGCGCCTGCGCCTGGGCGTCAACCTCTCGGCCGTGCAGCTGATGGAGCCTGACCTGCTGGACACCGTGACCGCCGCGCTGGCCGAAACCGGGCTGGATCCGCGCTTGCTGGAACTGGAAGTCACCGAGAGCATCAGCATCAAGGCGGTGCCCAACCTGGTGGAAAACCTGCACGGCCTGCATCGGCTCGGCTGCCGCATCGCCATCGACGACTTCGGCACCGGTGCCGCGTCGCTGGACTACCTGCGCAAGTTGCCGGCCGACCGCATCAAGATCGACCAGAGCTTCGTGCGCAACATCGGCATCGACCCGGACGACGAGGCGATCGTGCGCGCGACCATCGAAATGGCGCATCGCCTGAAGCGCGGCGTGGTCGCCGAGGGTGTGGAGATCGAGCAGCACCTGAAGTTCCTGCGCGCCAATCATTGCGACGAGTTGCAGGGCTACCTGTTCTGCCGCCCGCTGCCGCATGCCAGCTTCGATCGCCTGCTGGCCGAGCGCCAGCGGCTGCTGGTCGAGCCGCAGGCGAACGTGGCTTGAGTGCAGGGCGGGCGTCGGCCCGCCGCTCTCGCGCCGTCGGGCATGGTGGGCTGACCCCCCCCATGGGGCACCCTTGATCCCCACCATCCCAACCGCATCTCGGACACGTGCCGTCGCCCGTCGACGGCTTTTTTTGGACCGGCTGGCTATCGTGACACCCGCGTGAACTTGCGCTCCTGCCGCTTGTCTGAGGGCGGCGCGTTACCATCCGGCTGGCGCCACCGAAAGCGGTTATCGAAGGAGACGGCCCGGATGGGCGAAAACGAACTGGATAGCGCGCTGGTCGAGCGTGTTCAAAACGGCGACCGGCGCGCTTTCGACCTGCTGGTGCGCAAATACCAGCACAAGGTGATCGGCCTGATCTCCCGCTACGTCAACAACTACGCCGAGTGCGAGGACGTGGCGCAGGAGGCCTTCGTGCGCGCCTGGCGGGCGATCGGCTCGTTCCGCGGCGACAGCCAGTTCTATACCTGGATGTACAAGATCGCCGTCAACACGGCCAAGAACCACCTGGTGGCGATGGGGCGACGCCCGCCGATGGACGACATCGCGGCCGAGGACGCAGTTTTCCTGACCGGCGCCGAGCGGATGCAGGAGGGCGCCACGCCCGAACGTGAACTCCTTCGCCAGGAAATTGAACAAACCGTCTTCGCCACTGTCCAAGCGCTGCCAGAGGAGTTGCGGACCGCCATCACGCTGCGCGAGGTGGATGGCCTGAGCTACGAGGAAATCGCCGAGGCGATGGGTTGTCCCATCGGCACCGTGCGTTCGCGAATCTTCCGTGCGCGCGAAGCGATCGATCAGCAACTGCGGCCACTGCTCTCGGACCGCGAGGATCAACCGACATGACCCAAGACCAACGTGAACACCTTTCGGCCGGCATCGACGGCGAACTCGCCCGCGAGGAGCTGCGTTTCCTGCTCCGCCGGTTCGAGCACGATGCCGAACTCGGACAGGCCTGGACGCGCTACCACCTGGCGCGTGACGGCCTGCGCCGGCAATTGCCGGCCGTGGCATCGGCCGGGTTCGCGGCACGCGTGGCACAGGCGATCGCGCAGGAGTCGGAGGCCAAAGCCGGGCGCCGCGCACCGCACTGGCTGCGTTGGTCGGCCGGTGGCGCGATTGCGGCCAGCGTCGCCGTGGCGGCGTTGATGATCGCCCGGCCGGTGACGGACGACGATCGCGCATCGACCGGGCTGGCGCAGAGCGCGCCGACCGCCGAAGTCACGCTACCGACGGGACCGGCTGCCCCGGCCGCGGTGCCGCCGTGGCTGAGCGGCGATACCGCTTCGCGCTACAGCCAGCAGGCTGCCGCCACCCTCGGGGAGAGCTACGGCGAAGCGTTGATGCCCTATGCGCGCAATCTGTCGCCCTATCGCGTGCAGCCGGTGCGCGCTCCCAGCGACCAACC
This sequence comes from Frateuria edaphi, assembly GCF_021117405.1. NCBI lineage: Bacteria > Pseudomonadati > Pseudomonadota > Gammaproteobacteria > Lysobacterales > Rhodanobacteraceae > Frateuria > Frateuria edaphi. Next base: position 1,927,711 of record NZ_CP088251.1, on the reverse strand, counting down.
TGGTTACTACCTGCTGATCGACCCGCAGCGGGCGGCCAACGCCCGTTATCCGCGCCAGGCGGCTGCCGGCGCCCAGTGATCAGCGTCCGCGTGTCCTTGCCGCGGTCGTCTTCCCCCTAGCCATCGGCCGGCCCGCCTTGCGGGCCTTGCACGGTCGCGTCCCTAGTTTTTGCCTGAAGGAGGAGAGTCCATGAATCGAATTCCCTTGCGCACCCTGGCCTGCTGCGTGCTGATGGGGCTTGTGACGGCCGGCTGCGCCCAGGCCGAACCACCGGCAGCACAGGCGAACGCGCCGACGGCCAGAAGCGCTTCCGCGCCGGCGATGGCCAGCTTGCCGGACTTCACCCAGATCGTGAAGAAGAATGCGCCGGCGGTGGTGCACGTGGAGGCCAAGTACAACGGTCAGCGCCGCGAGCCGCGCGCGCAGGCGGGCATGCCTGACGATCCGCAGATGGAACTGTTCCGTCGCTTCTTCGGCATGCCGATGATGCCTTCACCGGAAGAGCAGGAGCACACCTCGCTGGGCTCGGGCTTCATCATTTCCAGTGACGGCTACATCCTGACCAACAACCACGTGGTCGATGGCGCCGACGCGGTGACCGTGCGGCTGCAGGACCGGCGAACCCTCATCGCGAAGGTGGTCGGCACCGACCCGAGTTACGACATCGCACTGCTCAAGGTGGACCAGGACGGCCTTCCCGCCGTGTCGATCGGCGAATCGCGCTCGCTCGAGCCGGGCCAATGGGTGCTCGCGATCGGCTCGCCGTTCGGCCTGGACTACACCGTCACCCAGGGCATCGTCAGCGCCGTGGGCCGCAACCTGGGCAGCGGCGACCAGCCCTACACCTCCTTCATCCAGACCGACGTGCCAATCAACCGCGGCAACTCCGGTGGACCGCTGTTCAATCTGCAGGGGCAGGTGGTCGGCATCAATTCGCAGATCTATTCCAACACCGGCGGCTACCTGGGCGTGTCGTTCTCCATCCCGATCGACGTGGCGATGAACGCCGTGCAGCAAATCAAGGAGCACGGCTACGTCACCCGCGGCCAGCTCGGCGTGCAGGTGCGCGGCGTGGACAGCCAGATCGCCAAGGCGCTCAACATGGACAACCCGCGCGGCGCCATCGTCGGCGTGGTGCAGGACGGTAGCGCGGCCGACAAGGCGGGCATCCAGGTTGGCGACATCATCACCGGGTACAACGGCCAGCCGATCATGGATGCCGGCGATCTGCCGCCCGTGGTGGGCATGACCAAGCCGGGCACCAAAGTGCCGGTAGAGATCCTGCGCAACGGCAAGAAGCAGACCGTCCAGGTGACGGTGGGCGAGGCGCCCCATGACAAGGCCGGTGCCACCGGCAGCGACCAGTCGCCGGTGCAGTCCGGTTCCGCGGCGCTCGGCCTGAGCGTGCGCGAACTGGACGAGGACGCCCGCCAGCAGATGGACCTGAAGAAGGGCGAGGGCGTGCTGGTCGCGGACATCACCGGACCGGTGGCCGCGCGCGCCGGCCTGCAGCCGGGGGACGTAGTACTGCGCGTGGGCCAGCAGAACGTCGGCAGCGTGTCGGCTTTCCGTGCGGCGACCCGGGGCGTCAAGCCTGGCGACACCGTACTGTTGCTGGTGCGCCGGGGTGACGACACCCGCTTCATCGCGCTGACGGTGCCTTCGGACAAGTAGGCGCCCGCCTGCCCGGCAGGGAGCCCACCTGGGGACGACGCTCTTCCTCGATGAGAGAAACGCGTCGCCCGCACGTGGGCTCCTGCCCAGGCAGGGCTGGCGTCCGATTCCATGCGACAATACCGGGTTCGTATCGCCATCCCGGCGATGGGCGGCCTTTGCGGGCCGCGAAGCCCGACCAGCGTATTCCATGGAACTGATCCGCAACTTCTCCATCATTGCCCACATCGACCATGGCAAGTCGACGCTTGCCGACCGGATCATCCAGATCTGCGGCGGCCTGAGCGAACGCGAGATGGAAGCCCAGGTGCTCGACAACAACCCGATCGAGCGCGAGCGCGGCATCACCATCAAGGCCCAATCCGTATCCCTGCCGTACACGGCGCGCGACGGCAAGACCTACCAGCTCAATTTCATCGACACGCCAGGCCACGTCGACTTCTCCTATGAGGTGTCGCGTTCGCTTGCCGCCTGCGAGGGTGCGCTGCTGGTCGTCGACGCCGCCCAGGGCGTGGAGGCGCAATCGGTCGCAAACTGCTACACCGCGGTGGAGCAGGGGCTGGAAGTCGTGCCGGTGCTCAACAAGATCGACCTGCCCACCGCCGACCCCGAAAAGGTCAAGGGCGAGATCGAGGCCGTGATCGGCATCCATGCCGACGATGCCGTGGCGATCAGTGCCAAGACCGGGCAGAACGTCGCCGAGGTGCTGGAAGCCATCGTCGCGCGCATCCCGCCGCCCAAGCCGCGTGATACCGACAGGCTGCAGGCGTTGATCATCGACTCCTGGTTCGACAACTACCTGGGTGTGATCTCGCTGGTGCGCGTGATGCAGGGCGAGATCAAGCCCGGTGACAAGCTGCTGGTGATGTCCACCGGTCGCGTGCACGAGGTCGACGACGTCGGCGTGTTCACGCCCAAGCGCAAAAAGCTGGAGAAGCTCGGCGCCGGTGAGGTGGGCTGGATCAACGCTTCGATCAAGGACGTGCATGGCGCACCGGTGGGCGACACGCTGACCCTGGCCGCCAAGCCGGCGGACAAACCGCTGCCGGGCTTCCAGACCATGCAGCCGCGCGTGTTCGCGGGCCTGTTTCCAGTGTCGGCGGACGACTATCCGGCGATGCGCGAGGCGCTGGACAAGCTGCGCCTGAACGACGCCGCACTGTTCTTCGAGCCCGAGTCCTCCGAGGCCATGGGTTTCGGCTTCCGCTGCGGTTTCCTTGGCATGCTGCACATGGAAATCGTGCAGGAGCGACTTGAGCGCGAGTACGACCTCGACCTCATCACCACCGCGCCGACCGTGGTGTACGAGGTGCTCAAGACCGACGGCACCGTGATGGATCTGGACAATCCCGCGAAACTGCCGCCCGTGCCGCAGATCCAGGAGATCCGCGAGCCCATCATCGTCGCGAACATCCTTACGCCGCCCGACTACATCGGCAACATCATCACCCTGTGCGAGGAAAAGCGCGGTGTGCAGCGCTCCATCCAGTACATGGCCACGCAGGTGCAGATCAGCTACGAGATGCCGCTGGCCGAAGTCGTGCTCGACTTCTTCGATCGTCTGAAATCCGTCTCGCGCGGCTACGCCTCGATGGATTACCACCATGAGCGCTTCGAGGCCGGTCCGTTCGTGCGCGTGGACGTGCTGATCAACGGCGATCGCGTCGACGCGCTCAGCCTGATCGTGCACCGCAGCCACGCCGACCGTCGCGGTCGCGACCTGGTCGAGCGCATGAAGGACCTGATCCCGCGCCAGCAGTTCGACGTGGCGATCCAGGCGGCCATCGGCGCGCAGGTCATCGCCCGTTCCACGGTGAAGGCGCTGCGCAAGAACGTGCTGGCCAAGTGCTATGGCGGTGACGTGAGCCGCAAGAAGAAGCTTCTGGAGAAGCAGAAGGAAGGCAAGAAGCGCATGAAGCAGGTGGGCCGCGTGGAAATCCCGCAAGAGGCCTTCCTTGCCGTCCTGAAAGTGGATAAATAGTCGGGCCGGGATCGGGATCCGGATTCGAGGCGCGCCCTGTGCTTCGATCCCTGGATCCGGAGCCGATGCCGCGTCCAAAGGGAGCCACCATGGAATTCGATTTCTCCGCCATCCTCCTCGCCCTCACCGTGCTTTTCGGCGTGGTGTGGGGCCTGGACCGGCTGTTTCTGTACAACAAGCGCAAGGCACGCCTGGATGCGGCCGGCGAGGAGTACCACGACCCGGTGCCGGTGGACTGGGCGCGCTCGCTGTTCCCGGTGGTGCTGGTGGTGCTGGTGCTGCGCTCGTTCGTGGCCGAGCCGTTTCGTATTCCTTCCGGCTCGATGATGCCCACGCTGGACGTGGGCGATTTCATCCTGGTCAACAAGTTCGCCTACGGCCTGCGCATGCCGGCCTTCAACAACAAGTTCCTGGACCTGGGCGAGCCCAGGCGCGGCGACGTGGTGGTGTTCCGGTTTCCCGGCTATCTGTGCCAGGACGAGGCCGGCAAGTGGGTACGCAGCGGCGACATCAGCTGCTCCGACCCGCATGCGCCGGTGCCGAACCAGAACTGGATCAAACGCGTGATCGGACTGCCCGGCGACACCATCGAATCGCACGGCGACCAGCTGGTGATCAACGGCACGCCGGTGCCGGCCGACCTGATCGGGCCATTCCAGGGCCGCCCGAACGGCGACGAGTCGCGGCTGATGCGCGACTACGGCGCCGCGATGTGGACCGAGCATCTGCCGCGTTCTGACGGCAAGGGCAATATCGACCACATGATCGCGCGCATGCCGGCCTACTCGGTCCCGCTTTCGATCCCCAACGACAAGGTGCCCGCCAAGGTGCCGCCCGGCTGCTATATCGTGATGGGCGACAACCGCTACAACAGCACCGACAGCCGCTGGTGGGGCTGCCTGCCGGAGAAGAACCTGGCAGGCAAGGCGTTCCTGATCTGGCTGAGCTGGAAGGGCACGCAGGATGGCTGGATCGATTTCGGCCGGATTGGCAAGATCATCCACTGACGCAGGACGTGACGGGCGCCACCTGTGGCACCCGTGACCCAAGGCCAGGGCGGCGCGCAGAATACAGACGAGGTAGCCGCCGCAGCGGCATAGCGAGGGGACTATGAAAAGCAAGCAAGCAGGTATCACGATGATCGGGTTCCTGGTCGTCCTGGTCGTCGTGGCTTTCTTCGGCTACATGGCGATGAAGCTGGTGCCGGCCTACACCGAGTACATGGGCGTCGCCAAGGCGATGACGCAGGTCTCGACCGAGGGCGTGGAAGGCAAGTCGCTGGACGAAATCCGTCGCAACCTGCTGTTCAAGATGGACTTCCAGTACGTGGATGACGCCACCATCGAGCCACAGGACATCACCATCGACCGCAGCAACGGAAACCAGCTGCACGTGGCCTACGACAAGCAGATCCCGTTCATTTACAACATCGATTTCCTCGTGCATTTCGAGAAGAGCGTGCCGTTGCAGGGCAACGTGTCCTCGCTCTGATCCCAGTGAAGTTGGATTACCGTTTCCGCGACCCCGCGCTGGCCGAGCTGGCATTGACCCACCGCAGCGTGGGCCGGCCGAACAACGAGCGGATGGAATTCCTGGGTGATGCGCTGCTCGGCGCGGTGGTCGGTGAAATGCTCTACGATGCCCACCCTCGCGCCAGCGAGGGTGAGCTTTCGCGGTTGCGCGCGCAGCTGGTCAACGGCCAGGCCCTTGCGGTGGTCGCGCGCGAACTGGACCTGGGCGATGGGCTCAAGCTGGGTTCGGGTGAACTGAAAAGCGGCGGATTCCGTCGCGATTCGATCCTCGCCGATGCATTCGAGGCGCTGGTCGCGGCGGTCTATCTCGATGGGGGATTCGATGCCTGCCGGGATGTCGTGCGTGGGTTGTTTGCCCAGCGCGTGGCCGACCTGCCCAAATCGTCCAAGGACGCCAAGACCCGTTTGCAGGAATGGTTGCAGGCGCGAGGCCTGCCGCTGCCGACCTACGAACTGGCCGGCAGCCACGGCGAAGACCACGCCAAGGTATTCGAAGTCAACTGCAGCATCGTCGAGCCGGTGCCGCTGAGCGCCGCGGCAAGCGGGCCCAGCCGCCGGGCCGCCGAGCAGGACGCGGCCGAGACCGTGCTCGGCCAGCTGACCCCACCGCTGCCGCCCGCCTGAATCCTTCATCCCTTGCCGCTGGCGCCGTTGGCGCGGCGGCGCCATGCTTTGCCCTCTGCCCGCCGGAAAACCTTCTGCCATGAACGACGAAACCGAATCCGCCGGCGATCTGCCGCACGAGAACTATCGCTGCGGCGCGGTAGCACTGGTCGGCCGCCCCAACGTAGGCAAGTCGACCCTGCTCAATGCCCTGATCGGCTTTCGCCTGTCCATCGTCAGCCCGCGCCCCCAGACCACCCGCCACCGCATCCTGGGCATCGCTACCAGTGAGGCGGGGCAGGTGATGTACGTGGACACGCCCGGCCTGCACCGCGGCGCCAAGCGCGCGATGAACCGCAGCCTCAACCGCGCCGCGCGCACCGCGATGGCCGAGGTCGACCTGGCCGTGCAGTTGATAGAGGCCGGTCGCTGGACCGACGAGGACGAGGCGCTGTACGCCGCGCTGGTCGAGCAGAACGTGCCGCGCGTGCTCGCCATCAACAAGGTCGACCTGGCCAAGGACAAGGGCGCGCTGCTGCCCTTCGTCGCCGAACTGACCGCCCGACACCAGTTCGAGGACATCCATTACGTCAGCGCCCTCAAGCAGAAGGGCCTGAAGGAACTGGAGGGCGCGATCCTCAAACGCCTGCCGGTGCGCCCGCCCGTGTTTGGCGAGGATGAGATCACCGATCGCAGCGAACGCTTCCTGGCCGCCGAGATGGTGCGCGAGCAGCTGATGCTTCGTCTCGACCAGGAGCTGCCATACGCCACGACGGTGGAGATCGAGCAGTTCACGGATCGCGAGGATGGCGTGGCCGAAATCCATGCCATCGTCTGGGTGGAGCGCGATGGCCAGAAGGCGATCGTGATCGGACAGGGTGGCGCCCAGCTCAAGGCCATCGGCAGCGCCGCGCGCCGACACATGGAGCGGCTGTTCGAGCGCAAGGTCTTCCTCAAGCTCTGGGTGAAGGTGCGCGAGGGCTGGGTGGATGACGAGGCGATGCTGAAGAAGCTCGGATACACCGACTGACAGCCGATCGCGGGGGTGCGATTCTGTCACTCCGAAACCCGTTCCCGCCCCGGCCTTGATGCATGCTCCTGGATCAGCAGCCCGCCTACGTCCTGCATGCGCGGCCCTACCGCGAGACTTCGCTGCTGCTTGAATGCCTCACCCGCGACCACGGGCGGATAGGCGTGGTCGCGCGCGGCGTGCGGCGCGAGCGGGCGCGGTTGCAACGCGCGCAACTCGAACCGTTCCAGCCGCTGGCGCTGGACCTGCTGCTACGCGGTGAGCTGGCCACCTTGCGCGGCGCCGAGCCGGCCGGTGCGCCACGTCGGCTGACCGGTGACGCTGGCCTGGCAGGTTTGTATCTCAACGAACTGGTGGTACGGCTGACCGGCCGCCAGGATCCGATGCCCGATCTTTTCGCGGCGTACGCGCGCACCCTGCCTCGCCTTGCAGAACCGGGAACGCTGGCCTGGCAACTCCGCCGCTTCGAACGCGACCTGCTCATGGCGATCGGTTACGCGTTGCAACTGGAGGCCGAGGCCGACAGCGGCGAGCCGCTCGCGCCCGAGGGCTCGTACCGCTATCAGGTCGAGTACGGTCCGGTGGCCTGTCCGGCGGGTGCGCCGCGGGCGATCCGTGGTGCCGACCTGCTGGCGCTCGCGGCGGACCAATGCCCCGATACCGCTGGCCTGGCGGCGTTGCGCCGGCTCATGCGCGAGGTGATCCGCTTCCATCTGGGCGGCGGCGAACTGCACGCCTGGCGCGTACTGGCGACCGCCATGTCGCGCCGGCAACCGGACTGAGCCGGGGACATCACGCCGAAGTCGCGGCGCATCCATCTGGAAGTCCCGCTCGGCAGAACAGGTTGCCTTCGGTGGTACTCAGCGCTCCAGCACCGCCAGCGTCGCGACGAGCGCCTGCCGGAATCTTTCCCGCGCACCTTCGCCCACGGAACCGCCGGTCTCCACCTGGCGTTGCAGATGCTTCGCCTGCAGCGCCAGCGCGGGTGCGCCGCAGAAGCCGCAGGCCGAACGCAACCGGTGCAGCCGCTCTACCAGTCGGGCCGGCTCGCTGCACAGGTGCGCCAGTTCGTTGAGTAACGTCACCAGTTCCTCGCGCAGCAGGCCCCGCAGCGCCTGCATGGTGCGCGCGTCGCCGCTGCTGGCGAGCCCGGCCGCATCGTCCAGCAGCGGTGCGTTCCGGCCGCTGTTGCGGGCGAGTGTGACCAGCGCACGCAGCGCATCCAGTTCGCAGGGCTTGAGCAGTACGTCGCTGAAGCCGACGGCCAGTAGTTGCTGGCGATCCTCGATCGAGACCTCGGCGCTGGTCGCCACGGCGGGCGCGTCGGCGGAGCGGGCCTGGGCATCGGCGCGCAAGGCGAGCAACACGTCGCGGGCGCCGGCACCGGGCATGCGGCAATCCAGCAGGAGCAGGTCGAAGGTCTCGATGGCGGCACGCGCCAGCGCCATCTGGCCATCGACGCACTCGTGCACCTGCGCGCCCAGCGCGCGCAGGCCGTCGCCCAGGAAGCGGCGGCTGGCCGGGTCGTCGTCGGCCACAAGCACGTAGGGAAGGGGGAGATTGGAAGGCGGCGGGTGGCGCAGGAAGGCGGCTGTGCTCATTGACGAATCCATGTCGTTCAGCTGGCTTTGGCAGAATGATGGCACATGCTCCCTCCCTCCCGCCGCCTGCTGCTGTGCCTCGGCCTGCTCCTCGTCGCCCTGTGGACGAACCCGGCCTGGGCGGATGTCGACCTGACTGCCAAGGTGGTCGCGATGCCGGGTGTGCGCCTGCAGCAGGTGACCCTGCACATCGGCGAGGATGGCAAGGGAGGGCTCGCGCTCAAGCTCCATGCCGCGCGGGCGGACGTTGGGGCGATGGGCTGGCGCCGGGTCGGGCTGGATCTGGAGGGGGCGCTGTCGCGCGACCTGCAGATGCGCTGGCTGCTGGACGGCACGATCGCCCTGCGGGGCGCCCCGGGCGGGGCGCTCGGCAATTCGGACGTGCATCTGGTGATCGACGAGCGCGCCAACACCCTGCAGGCGGATATCGCCCAGGCCACGGCGACCGCCAGTGCCTGGGTTCCGCTAGACCAGACCAGCCACGCCCAGATCACCCTGAAAAACCTGCCGGCGCAATGGCTGGCCGGGCTGCTGGGTACGGTGTGGTCGGGCCGGCCCACGGGTGGGCGGCTGGACGCCGAGCTGGCGCTGGATGTGCACGACAATGGCATCCAGTCATCCGGCGAGTTCAGTATGGATGGCGTGGGTTTCGATACCCCCACCGGCACGCTGGCCGGGCAGGGGGTCGATGGCACGGGCCGGCTGGGCATCGACACAGAGGGCGGGCCGGCCCGCTTCACCGTGGATGCCACCCTGCGCGGCGGTGAGCTGCTGCTCGGTCCGATCTACGCGAAATTGCCGGACCACGCCGTGCAACTCAACGTGGCGGCGGTCGGGCAAGGCGGAGCGCTGGCGATCAGCCGCCTGCGCGTCAACGATGCCGATGCGCTGCAGCTGGACGGCGCGCTCGCCTTCGATGCGAAGGGCAATCTGGACAAGCTGCGCCTGGAGCGTTTCCAGGCCCGGTTCCCCGCCGCCTACGACCGCTATGGCGCCGCCTGGCTGGACACGCTGGGCCTGCATGGGATGAAGGTGACCGGTGCCTTGAGCGGCAACCTGGATTTGCGCGAAGGCGGCCCGCGCGGCTTCGCTTTCACCGCCGACCATCTCAACCTCGCGACGGCCGACGGCAGGCTGGCGATCGACGACCTCAATGGTGGCCTGGATTGGTCCGCCGACGCCGATCGCCCCACCACCAACCTCGGCTGGCGTGCGCTGCGCGTCTATCGCCTGCCGTTCGGTTCCGCCCGAGCGCAGTGGCGCAGCCGCGGCGGCACGCTCGGGCTGACCCAGCCGCTGGCGGTGGCACTGCTGGGAGGAACGGTGCAGATGAGCCAGCTCGACTGGCGTCCGGCCGCCGCCAGGGGGCAGCGACTGGAAACCTCGCTGGCTGTCACCGGCGTGGACATGGCGTCCTTCAGCAAGGCGATGGGCTGGCCGCAGTTCCCCGGCACGCTGGGTGGCGCGATTCCTTCGTTGCGCCTGGTGGACGACACGGTGGAACTGGCTGGCGGGTTGTCCGTCAATGTATTCAACGGCTTCGTGGACATCACCCAGCTCGCGCTGACGCAGCCGTTCGGCCCCAGCCCGGTGCTGGCGGCGGATGTGGGCTTCCGCCAGCTGGACCTGGGCTCGATCACCAGCGTGTTCGACTTCGGCAGCATCACCGGCCCGCTGCACGGCAGCATCGACAACCTTCGCCTCGTCGACTGGCAGCCGGTCGCGTTCGAGGCGCACCTGCTCGCCGACGAGGGCGGGCGGATCAGCCAGCGTGCGGTCAACAACCTCACCGCGGTGGGCGGCGGCGGCATCGCCGCGGGCCTGCAGGGCGCGGTGCTCAAGCTCTTCAAGACCTTCGGCTACGCGCGCATCGGCCTCAACTGCGCTTTGACCGGCACGGTCTGCCACATGAGCGGGCTGGAGAATACCGGGGACGGGTACACTATCGTCGACGGCAGCGGTTTGCCGCATCTGAAGGTCATCGGCCACCAGCACGAGGTCGACTGGCCCACCCTGGTGAGCCGGTTGAAGGCGGCCACCGAAGGCGGCGGCCCGCAGATCCGCTGACGTCCACACCCTCAGGAGCCTCCCCATGCGCAAGCTCGTCTACGTCCTGCTGACCGCCGCAATGGTCGCGCTCGTCGGTTGCGTCACGATCAACGTCTATTTCCCCGAGGCTGCAGCGCAGAAGGCGGCCGACCGCTTCATCGGCACGGTGATCGACCAGGGCAGCGCACCGGCCCAGGACGCCAAACCAGCCCCGTCCGCGCACGAGCCGGCCCAACCTTCGGCCATGCTGCTCGACCTGCTGGTGCCGGCTGCCTATGCCGCCGACACGCCCGATATCCGCGTGCAGACGCCGGCCACCGAAGCGATCCGTGGCCGCATGCAGGCACGTTTCCAGACCATCCTCCAGGCCTTGCTCGACTCGGGCGCGATCGGCTTCACGAAGGATGGGCTGGTGGCCGTCCACGACGCCAGCAAGATTCCCCTCAGCAAGCGCGCGCAGGCCACCGCCGCGGTGTCTGACGAGAACGGCGACCGCAACGCCCTGTATCGCGAGATCGCCCGCGCCAACGGGCATCCAGAGTGGGAGTCGCGAATCCGCGCCACCTTCGCCAAGGGCTGGATCGAGCGCGCGCACGCCGGCTGGTATTATCAGGACGCTTCGGGCGCCTGGAAGCGCAAGTAAGCCGCGCCCGTCCTCCAGAGCTTTGACCGCTGCGCCCGGGTCGCCGATCCGGGCGCAGGCGTTTTACGAGTGCCATGAAAGAATTCGAAGCCACCATCACCGACCTGGGCCACGACGGCCGCGGCGTCGCCCGCATCGACGGCAAGACCGTGTTCGTCAGCGGCGCGCTGCTTGGGGAGCAGGTCCGCCTCGGGATCCGCAAGCGCCACCGCAACTTCGACGAGGCAGAAACCCTTGAGGTACTGGAGCGCTCGCCGCATCGGGTCGAACCGCGCTGCGTGCATTTCGGCCAGTGTGGCGGTTGCTCGCTGCAGCACCTGGACGCACCGGCGCAGATCCAGGCCAAGCAGCGCGTGCTGTCGGACAACTTCGCGCGCATCGGAAAGGTCGAGCCGCGACGCTGGCTGGAACCGCTCACCGACACGCCCTGGGGTTATCGCCGCAAGGGGCGACTGTCGGTGCGTGCGGTGGCCAAGAAGGGCCGCGTGCTGGTGGGTTTTCGCGAAGAGTCCAATCCACGCTTCGTGGCCGACATCAGCCATTGCGACGTCGTGCATCCGATGCTGGGCGGCCGGATTGGCCAGCTCGCCGAGCTGCTCGGCGGCATGGACGCGGCCAACGATATCCCGCAGATCGAATTCGCCGCGGGCGACGATACCGTGGCGCTGGTGTTCCGGCACCTGAAGCCGCTCAGTGAGCACGACACCCAGGCGCTGGTCGCATTTGGCCAGACGCATGGCTTTGCGATCTATCTGCAGCCAGGCGGCGTCAGCAGCGTCCACCCGTTGTGGCCCGAACAGCCACGCCTGGCCTTCCGGCTGCCGGCCGGCGAGGGCGTGGCCGATGTCGAATTGGAGTTCCAGCCGCTGGATTTCGTGCAGGTCAACGCGGGCATGAACCGGCGCATGCTGGCGCTCACGATGGAACTGCTCGACCCGCAGCCGACTGACCGCGTGCTCGACCTTTTCTGCGGCCTGGGCAACTTCACGCTGCCGCTCGCACGGCGCGTGGCCGAGGTCGCCGGCGTGGAAGGCGAACACGGGCTGGTCGAGCGCGCCGGCGCCAACGCCGCCCGCAACGACATCGCCAATGCGCGGTTCCACGTTGCCAATCTGTTCGAGGACCAGCGCGGCAGCGCCTGGGCACGCGCCGGGTGGGACAAGATCCTGCTCGACCCGCCCCGCGCGGGCGCCGAGCAGGTACTGGAGTACCTGCCGCGCAAGGGCACCAACCGGATCGTCTACGTCTCCTGCCACCCGGCCTCGCTCGCACGCGACGCCGGCCTGCTGGTGCACCGCCATGGCTTCGACCTCACAGCCGCTGGCGTCATGGACATGTTTCCGCATACCGCGCACGTGGAATCCATCGCGGTGTTCGAGCGCCGCTGAGCGCCGGCGCTTTGCTGCCGAGGGGCCACTTGAGGGGGGATGCTGTTGCCGCAGTCAGGAGCAAGGCGTCGCCCTCCAGTAGGCCCTGCAAGGGCCGAGCCTCGACATAACCTCGCACCCGCCGCGCTATCCTTTCCGTTCCCTTCTGCCGAACTCCGCCATGGCCGTCGAAATCGAACGCAAGTTCCTGCTCGCAAGCGACGCGTGGCGCCAGGCGATCGTGCATCGCGAGCGGATCGCCCAAGGTTACCTGGTTGGTGCGCAGGCGCTGCACGAAGGCCACGCGCGCGCCTCGGTTCGCGTGCGCCGCGCGGGCGAGCGGGCATGGCTGAACATCAAGAGCGCCACGCTAGGCATCGAGAGGGCAGAGTTCGAATATCCGGTGCCGCTGGAGGATGCCGAATCCATGCTGGCCTCGCTGTGCGACGGCGTGCTGGAGAAGATCCGCCATCACGTCGAGGTGGACGGCACGCTGTTCGAAATCGACGAATTCCTGGGCGACAACGCCGGGCTGGTGGTGGCCGAGGTCGAATTACCCGCTGCCGACGCGCCGTTCCCGCGCCCAGCCTGGCTGGGTCGCGAGGTCAGCGCCCTGGGGCGCTACTACAACGTCAACCTGATCGCGCATCCGTTCGCGCGCTGGTCGGATGCCGAGCGCACCGCTGCCGATGGCGTGGAAGCCGCAGGAGCGCGGGCATGCTGCTGATCGGTCTCGCCGGGCTGGAGCTCGAACCGCGCGAGCGCGACTGGTTACTCGCACCCGGGGTCGCCGGCGTAATTCTGTTCGCGCGCAACTACGCCGATCGCGGGCAGCTGATGGCGCTGGCCGAATCCATCCGCGAGGTCGGCGGAGAACACCTGTTGATCGCGGTCGACCAGGAAGGCGGTCCGGTACAGCGTTTCCGCGAGGGATTCACGCGCCTGCCAGCCCTGTCGAAAATCGGCGCGACGTACGAGCGCGACCCCGAGAACGCCGTGCGCCTGGCCGAGGAACACGCTTGGGTAATGTCGAGCGAGCTGCGCGCCTGCGGCGTGGATTTCAGCTTCGCTCCGGTGGTGGACCTGGCCCGCGGCAGCGCCGCGATCGGTCCGCGAGCCTTCCACCACGACCCTGGCATCGCCGGCGAGCTGGCACAGGGCTACGTGCGCGGCATGCACCTGGGCGGCATGGCGGCAGTGCTCAAGCACTTTCCCGGCCATGGTTCGGTCGCGGCCGATACGCACAAGGCGCAGGTGATCGACCCCCGTCCGCTGGACGCGATCCGCGACGCCGACCTGCGTCCGTTCGTCGAAGCCATCGAGGCGCATGCCGAGGCGGTCATGATGGCGCACGTGATCTATCCGGCCGTGGACGAGCGTCCGGCCGGCTTTTCACCCGTGTGGATCGAGGACATCCTGCGGGGCGAGCTGGGCTTCGCCGGCATTGTCATCAGCGACGACATCAGCATGGCCGCGGCGGGTGCCGCCGGCGGTGTGGGGGCGCGGGTCAGGGCGCACCTGGCCGCCGGGTGCGATCTGGTGCTGGCGTGCTTTCCGGAGGTGGTGGACGAGGCGATCGCCGCGCTGCCACCGCCGTCCGACGACGTCCTCGAACGCCTTGCGCCGCTGCGCGGCGCTATTGGCGCGACGTGGGAAGGCCTGCTGGACAACCCGCAACGCGACCGTTTCATCGCGCGGATCACCGCGCTGGACGAACCTGAAGGAAACGCATGACCACTCCGCTTCCCCCGCTGGCGCAGGCGCTGGCCAATGCCGACGTGCTGTTCGAGCGCGATGAACTGGAAACCGTGATCGCCGATCTTGGCCGGCGTATCGATGCCTCGCTCGATGGCGAGCGGGCGGTGTTCCTGACCGTGATGAACGGTGCGCTGATGTTCGCCGGCCAACTGGCGCTGTCGATCCGCACTGACCTGGAATTCGACTATGTGCACGCCACCCGCTACCGCGGCGCCACCGCCGGGCGTGACCTGTGCTGGCTGCGCGAGCCGCAGGCGGCGCTGGCCGGGCGGACGGTGCTGCTGGTCGACGACATCCTGGACGAGGGCCACACGCTCAAGGCGGTGCGCGACGATTGCATGAAGCGCGGCGCGAAGCGTGTGCTGATCGCCAGCCTCTGCCGCAAGCTGCACGACCGCTGCGTGGAAGGCATCGCCCCGGACTTCAACGGCGTGGAGCTGCCGGATCGCTACGTGTTCGGCTATGGCATGGACTACTACGAGCAGGGCCGCAACCTGCCGGCCATCTACGCACTGAGGGGCGAATGAGCCCGGGAACGACCATGACCGAACCGACCATCGACCTGGCCGTCATTGGCGGCAGCGGCCTGTACCAGTTCCCCGGCCTTGAAAACATCAGCCGGCGTGCGCTGGAAACGCCCTATGGACCCGCCTCGGGCGAGGTGGTGCTGGGCGATTTCGCCGGCAAGCGGCTGGCCTTCCTGGCGCGTCATGGCGAAAGCCACGCGCTGGCGCCGCATCGGGTCAATTACCGCGCCAATCTTTGGGCGCTGCATGCGCTGGGGGCCCGGCGGGTGATTGGCGTCAACGCAGTCGGCGGCATCCGCGCCGACATGGGCCCGCGCGTGCTGGTGGTGCCCGATCAGCTGATCGATTACACGCACGGCCGCGTCACCAGCTTCTGTGACGCCGAGGGCGTCGAGGTCCGGCATATCGACTTCAGCGAGCCCTATACCGCGTCGCTCCGCCAGACGCTGTTGGCGGCGGCAGGCAGCGCGGGCATCGCCATGATCGACGGCGGTTGCTACGGCGCGACCCAGGGCCCGCGGCTGGAAACCCGTGCCGAAATCGCCCGCATGAAACGCGATGGCTGCGACCTGGTCGGCATGACCGGGATGCCGGAAGCGGCCCTGGCGCGTGAACTCGAACTCGAATACGCCTGCCTGGCGCTGGTGGCCAATTTCGCCGCCGGTTGCGGCGATGAGGCGGAAATCAGCATCGAGGAGATCTTTGCCCACCTGGCCGCGGCCACGGCGCAGGTTCCGGTGTTGCTCAAGGCAATGCTGTCCTAATCAGCTAATGGCCTTTTCGCACAAAAGTTAATCGCGCATATTGCGCTTTACCGGTAAACATGCTGATACTTTTGCCCGTGCCAGGGGCGGCCGACCAGGGGAAATGGCGGTCAGGCTCCAAAGCCCTGGTGCATCCAGTCCTAGTCAGAGGTTCACGCAATGCGTTTCGGTACGGTCAAGTGGTTTAACGACGCCAAGGGTTTCGGCTTCATCGCACCCGAGGACGGTGGGGAGGACGTGTTCGTCCATTTCTCGGCCATCAACTCCAAGGGCTTCCGTAGCCTGCAGGAAGGTCAGCGCGTGAAGTTCGAAGTCACCACGGGTCCGAAAGGCGCCCAGGCTTCGGGCGTGGAAATCGCAGCCTGATCCGCGCTTAGCGCGTCATGATGAAAGAAAAAGCCCCATGCTCGCGCATGGGGCTTTTTTTGTGCTTCAGGCGGGAGCCCGCAAGGGGGCTACTGCGCAGGGCCAGGGCTCGGATCAGCCGAGCAAGTGCTGCTGGTCCAGCCAGCGCTCGGCATCGAGCGCGGCCATGCAGCCGAAACCGGCCGACGTGATCGCCTGGCGATAGACGTGGTCGGCGACGTCGCCGGCGGCAAACACGCCCGGCACCGAGGTCAGCGTGGCCATGCCGCTGGTCCCGCTACGGATCTTGATATAGCCGTCGTGCATTTCCAGCTGGCCTTCGAAAATGCCGGTATTGGGCGTATGGCCGATGGCGACGAAGAAACCGGTGGCCTCGATATCGCGGGTCGCGCCGGAATTGACGTCCTTCACGCGCACGCCGGTTACGCCGGACTGGTCGCCCAGCACTTCGTCGATGGTGCTGTTCCAGATCAGCTCGATCTTGCCGGCAGCCGCCTTCTCGAACAGCTTGTCCTGCATGATCTTTTCAGCACGCAGTTTGTCGCGGCGGTGCACCAGGGTGACCTTGCGCGCGATGTTGGCCAGGTAGAGCGCCTCCTCCACGGCGGTGTTGCCGCCGCCGACCACCACCACATCCTGTTCGCGGAAGAAGAAGCCGTCGCAGGTGGCGCAGGCGGACACGCCGCGGCCCTTGAACTTCTCCTCGCTGGCGATTCCCAGGTACTTGGCGGTGGCGCCGGTGGCGATGATCAGCGCGTCGGCGGTGTACTCGCCGGAATCGCCCTTCAGGCGGAACGGGCGCTGCTTGAGGTCCACCACGTGGATGTGATCGAAGATCATCTCCGTGTGGAAGCGTTCGGCGTGCTCGGCCATGCGCTGCATCAGCGCCGGGCCCTGCAGGCCCTCCACGTCGCCCGGCCAGTTGTCCACTTCCGTGGTGGTCATAAGCTGCCCACCCTGCTGCAGGCCGGTGATCAGGGTCGGCTTGAGGTTGGCGCGCGCGGCGTACACCGCAGCGGTGTAGCCGGCGGGGCCCGAGCCGAGGATCAGCAGGCGGCTGTGCTTGGGGGTGGTCATCGTTATAATCCTTGGGTTTGCTGGCGGCTTTGATCGTTACTTGCCTTGACCAGGCGCGACATGGATGTTGCCGCGTCGAAAAGGCCGGTGCTTGGAACCCCGCAAGGATGGGGAAGGGCGACGGGCGATTCAAGGCTTCCGCTTTCCGGTTTCCCACCCGTCGACGCGTTTGCGCCGGCCCAACCCCACAGGATTGCTAACTGCCATGCGTATCGGTATTCCTTCCGAAACCAAGACCCTCGAAGGGCGCGTCGCCCTCGTCCCCGCCGCTGCCGCCGACCTGGTCCGCCGCGGCCACGAGGTGTTCATCCAGGCGGGCGCCGGCGAGAAGAGCGGCTTCTCCGACGAGGCCTATACCAAGGAAGGCATCACCGTCGTTCCCGACGCCGCCGCGCTGTACGAGAAGGGCGAGCTGATCGTCAAGGTCAAGGAGCCGATCGCCGGCGACCTGGCCCTGCTCAAGAAGCACCACCTGCTGTTCTGCTACCTGCATCTGGCGGCCGAGCCGGCGCTGACCAAGTCGCTGCTCGACATCGGCCTGACCGGCGTAGCGTTCGAGTCCGTTGAAGAAAACGGCGGCCTGCCGCTGCTGCTGCCGATGTCGGTGATCGCCGGCCGCATCGCGACCCAGATCGGCACCACGCTGCTGCACCGTCCGCAGGGCGGCAAGGGCAAGCTGCTGGGCGGCATGGCCTCCACGCCGCGCGGCAAGGTCGTCGTACTGGGCGCCGGCGCAGCCGGTGGCAACGCTGCTGCCCTGGCCGCGGCCGCGGGCGCCAACGTGGTGGTGTTCGACAAGCGCCAGGATCGCCTCGCCGAGATGATGGCGATGGGTCCGAACGTGACCGCGCTGTACGCCTACGAGTCGTCGGTGGCGCAGGAAGTGCGCGACGCCGACCTGGTCGTCGGCGCCGTGCTTATCCCCAGCGCCAAGGCCCCGCGCGTAGTCACCGAGGACATGGTCAAGACCATGGAGAAGGGCTCCGTGCTGGTCGACATCTCGATCGACCAGGGTGGCTGCTTCGAGACCTCGCGCCCGACCACCTGGAAGGAGCCGACCTACGACGTGCACGGCGTGACGCACTTCTGCGTGACCAACATGCCGGGTGCCGTGCCGCAGACCTCCTCCGTGGCGATCTCCGCAGCGATCCTGCCGTACGTGCAGCGCCTGGCGGCCGGCAACCAGTGGCGCGAACATGCCCCGCTGGCCGGCGGCATCAACGTCGATGGCGGCAAGCTGGTGCATCCGGCGCTGCAGGGCATGGTCTGAGCCTCGACGCCTGAATCCCTCTCCTCCCGGAGAGGGTGTAGACAGGCGGGTGAGGGTACGGGCGGAGCGCGGCATTTCGCTGCGCCCGTGTCCTCGCCCGCGGCCCCTCTTCCAGCGGGAGAGGGGCGCCTCCGGACACCTGCGCCTTTGCAGAAAAATCAAGCTACTACCCCCTCCGCGCCCTGTGTAGACTTGGGGCGAAGTCTCGAGGGGAATCCACTCTGGTGGCGCGAAGCGCAGCAAACGTAAAGAAGGCACCCGAATCGGTCGGTCTCAGCGAAGAAGCCAAGCGCCGCCTGCGCGAGGCCGGCGCGCTGCTGCTGCTTCCGCTGGCGGTCTACCTGCTGGTCTGCCTGGCCAGTTACAACGATCAGGACCCGAGCTGGGGCCACGTCGGCACGGTCGAACACGCGCGCAACTTCGGTGGCGCCGTCGGCGCGAACATCGCCAACCTGCTGCGCTACATCTTCGGCTGGGTTTCCTATTGTTTTCCGCTGCTGCTCCTGTTGCTGGGCGTGCAGGTGCTGCGCCAGCGCGGCGAGCATGCCGAACACCCGTGGGAGTCCTCGCTGCGGCTGATCGGCTTCGTGTTCTTCTTCATCACCGCGCCGGCGTTGATGTATCTCAATTTCAGCGAGCCCGTGCTGCCGCAGGGAACCGGCGGCATCATCGGGCAGTGGGTCGGCCACGGCCTGCTGCAGGCCTTCGGCGAGAAAGGCGCGCCGCTGTTGCTGCTGGCGCTGTTCCTGATCGCGGTGACGCTGGCCACGGGCCTGTCCTGGTTCAAGGTGATGGACTGGACCGGTCAGGGCACGCTCATGCTGGTCGGCTGGTTGCGCGGCAAGCTCAAGCAGGCGCCGGAAGTGGCCAAGGCCCAGCAGGCGCGCGCCGAGCGCGAAGTGGTCAAGAAGGCCGAGGCGGTCAAGCAGGCCAAGCGCGAGCCGGTGCGCATCGAGACGCCACCCGCGCCCGTGGCCAAGAGCGAGCGCGCCAGGCTCGAGACGCAGATCCCGCTATTCGTGGGCGCTTCGCAGCCCGGTGAATTGCCGCCGCTGTCGCTGCTGGACGAGGCGCCGGAGCAGGGGCCGGGTTACTCGGAAGAAACCCTCGAAGTGCTCTCGCGCCAGGTCGAGCTGAAGCTCAAGGATTTCCGCATCGAGGCCAAGGTCGTCGGTGTGTATCCCGGTCCGGTGATCACCCGCTTCGAGCTGGAACCCGCCGCCGGCGTGCGCGGCTCGCAGGTGTCCAGCCTGGACAAGGACATCGCCCGCGGCCTCTCGGTGGTCAGCGTGCGCGTGGTCGACGTGATCCCCGGCAAGAATGTGATCGGCCTGGAGATTCCCAACACCCGCAAGCAGATCGTGTACCTGTCCGAGATCCTGCGCTCGGACAAGTACGACCAGATGAAGTCGCCGCTGGCGCTGGCGCTGGGCAAGGACATCGGCGGCAAGCCGGTGGTCACCGACCTGGCCAAGATGCCGCACCTGCTGGTCGCCGGCACCACCGGTTCGGGCAAGTCCGTCGCGGTCAACGCGATGGTGCTCTCGCTGCTCTACAAGGCGAGCCCGAAAGACGTGCGCATGATCATGATCGACCCGAAGATGCTGGAGCTTTCGGTGTACGAAGGCATCCCGCACCTGCTCGCGCCGGTCGTGACCGACATGAAGGAGGCCGCCAACGCCCTGCGTTGGTGTGTCGCCGAGATGGAGCGCCGCTACAAGCTGATGGCCGCGGTGGGGGTGCGCAACCTGGGCGGATTCAACAAGAAGGTCAAGGACGCCGAGGCGGCCGGTCAGCCGTTGCTCGACCCGCTGTTCCGTCCGAATCCCGAAATGCCCAACCTGGCGGCCGAGCCGCTGGAACCGCTGCCTTACATCGTCATCATCATCGACGAATTCGCCGACATGATGATGATCGTCGGCAAGAAGGTGGAGGAGTTGATCGCCCGCCTGGCGCAGAAGGCGCGCGCCGCTGGCGTGCACCTGGTGCTGGCCACGCAGCGTCCCTCGGTGGACGTGATCACCGGCCTGATCAAGGCCAACATCCCGACCCGCATCGCCTTCCAGGTTTCCTCGAAGATCGACTCCCGGACGATCCTCGACCAGTCCGGCGCCGAGGCGCTGCTCGGCCACGGCGACATGCTCTACCTGCCGCCAGGTACCGCCACCCCCGAGCGCGTGCACGGCGCCTTCGTCGATGACCACGAGGTCCATGGCGTGGTGGCCTGGCTGAAGGCGCAGGGCGCGCCACAGTACATCGAGGGCGTGCTGGAGGAGGTGCAGGCCACCAGCGACGGCAAGTTCATCAACGACTCGGGCCTGCCCCAGGATGGCGAGGAAGGCGGCGACGCCGACGCGCAGCTCTACGACAAGGCGGTCGCGGTGGTCACGCAGACCCGCCGCGCCTCGATCTCCGGCGTGCAGCGCCACCTGCGCATCGGCTACAACCGCGCGGCGCGGTTGATCGAGCAGATGGAACAGGACGGCGTGGTCAGTGCCCCGCAGCACAACGGCAATCGCGAGGTTCTCGCGCCGCCACCGCCGAAATAGCCACCTGCCGCGACGCGATCCCGTGTACAGGCGCCCTCGGGCGCGACCGCCATGCATGATGAAACACCGGGGTGCGCCCAAAGGCGCCCCTGCATACGTCCCGCAGGGCATACGCTCAGCGAGCCTACAATCCGCTTGTGCCGCGATTAAGCCGCGGCTACCCAAACTTTCCCGCACGTTCCAGGAACAGGGTTTCCATGAACCGCCTAGTCCTCATCCTCCTTGCCTCGCTCGCGTTTTCCCTGGCGAGCCTGGCCCATGCCACCACGGGCCCCGCGCGCCAGCGCCTGGACGCTTTTGCGACCGACCTGCATTCGCTCAAGGGCCACTTCACCCAAACCCTCGCCGACGCCAGCGGGCAGGGCGCAAAGACCAGTTCCGGCACGCTCGCGCTGGAGGCTCCGCGCCAGTTCCGCTGGGACACGCTCGAGCCGTACAAGCAGACCATCGTGGCGGACGGCAGCCGCGTGTGGTTGTACGACCCGGAGCTGGAACAGGTCACGGTGCGCGTCCAGAGCACCGAGGAAGCGCACAGTCCGCTCACCGTCATCACGGACCTCAAGCAGCTCGACAAGGATTTCAGCGTGGCCGAGCGGGGCGAGCGTGAGGGCCTGTTTTGGCTGCGCCTGAGCTCCAGGGCCAAGGATCCGCAGTTCGACTACGCGGACCTCGGTTTCGACGCGCAAGGCCTCAAGCGCATGATGTTCCGCGACCAGCTCGGCGCGGTTACCGACATCCGCTTCTCCGACTGGCAACGCAACGTCGACCTGTCGCCCTCGACCTTCAACTTCACCCCGCCTCCGGGCGCCGACGTGATCGGCGACCTGCCGGTCATGACCACCCATCCGCTGAAGGACTGATCCGGTCATGCCCGTGCTGCGCCAGCTGCCGCGCTGGGCGTGGGTTGGCGGTGGGGTGCTCGCTTTCATCGCGGGCCTGATCAATGCCGCGGGCTACATGGGGTTCCGCCACCAGTCGATCAGCAACCTGACCGGCTCGACGACGCTGCTTGGCATCTCCTTGGGCGCCGGCGACCGCGGCGAGGCGTTTCATTGGGCCTTGTCGCTGCTGGCCTTCGTGTTCGGCGCGATGGCCAGTGGCGCGATCGTGCAGAAAAGCACGCTCAAGCTCGGACGTCCCTATGGCGTGGCACTGCTGCTCGAATCGCTGCTGCTGTTCGCCGCCGTTCCACTGCTCCAGCGCGAATGGTCGATCGGACTGTGGCTGGCCTCGATGGCCTGCGGCCTGCAGAACGGCATGGTCAGTGCCTATAGTGGCGCCGTGTTCCGCACCACCCACGTCTCGGGCATGTTCACCGACCTTGGGATCTACCTCGGGCATCGTTTGCGTGGGCTGGATGTGGATACCTTGCGCGTGCGCGTCTGCCTGCTGGTGATCGGCAGCTTTCTGTTGGGGGGCGTCATAGGCGCGCTCCTGTTTGACCACCTGCGCGAGCGCAGTCTGTTGATACCGGCGGTGTTGACCGGCCTGTGCGGCACGCTCTACAGCCTCTACCGCCAGCGCACGACGACCCCGTAGGCGCGCGCCCGGCAGCTGTCAGCGCCCGCAACGCGGCGGGCGGTATCATCCGCCGATGCCCGAGACCGCCTCCCTGTTTCCCGATTCCGATGCGCTCAAGCCGCTTGCCGAACGCATGCGTCCGCAAAGTTTCGATGAGATCGTCGGCCAGCCGCGGCTGACCGCCAATGAATCGCCGCTGCGCCGCGCGCTGGAGGCGGGCAAGGTGCATTCGATGGTGCTGTGGGGCCCGCCGGGCTGTGGCAAAACCACGCTGGCGCTGCTGGTGGCGCGCTACGCCGATGCCGACTTCCGCGCCATCTCGGCGGTGCTTTCCGGCTTGCCGGACGTACGCAAGGCCTTGGCCGAGGCGGAAGCGAACTTCGCCCAGGGCAGGCGCACGGTGCTGTTCGTGGACGAGGTGCACCGCTTCAACAAGGCCCAGCAGGATGCCTTCCTGCCGCACATCGAGCGCGGCGTGATCGTATTCGTCGGCGCCACCACGGAGAATCCGTCGTTCGAGCTCAATTCCGCGCTCCTGTCACGCTGCCGCGTGCACGTGCTGGAGGCGGTGTCGGCGGACGCCATCGTGGCGGCGCTCGAACGGGCGCTGGCCGACGAGGAACGCGGCCTGGGCCGGCTGCACCTGCAAATCGAAGCCGAGTCGCTGAAGCTGATCGCGCAGGCGGCCGACGGCGATGTGCGCCGCGCGCTCACGCTGCTGGAAATCGCCGCGGAACTGGCCCACGAAGGGCGCATCGACGAATCCACCCTGACCCAGGTACTGGCCGATCGCACGCGACGTTTCGACAAGGGCGGCGAACAGTTCTACGACCAGATTTCCGCACTGCACAAATCGGTGCGCTCCTCCGATCCGGACGCCGCGGTGTACTGGCTGTGCCGCATGCTCGATGGCGGGTGCGATCCGCTCTACCTGGCGCGCCGCATGACCCGCATGGCGGTCGAGGACGTCGGCCTGGCCGAGCCGCGCGCTTGGCGCATGGCGCTGGACGCCTGGGATACCTACGAGCGACTGGGCAGCCCCGAGGGCGAACTGGGCCTGGCGCAACTGGCCATCTGGCTGGCCATCGCACCGAAGAGCAACGCCGCCTACATGGCCTACAACAAGGCCCGCGCCGCCGTGCGCGACTCCGGCACGCTCGAAGTCCCGATGCACCTGCGCAACGCACCCACCAAGCTGATGAAAGGGCTGGGTTACGGCAAGGGCTACCAGTACGACCACGATGCCAGCGGCGGCATCGCGCTGGGGCAGCAGTGCCTGCCCGACGCCCTCGATGGCGCGGTGTTCTACGAACCGGTCGACCGCGGACTGGAGCAGAAGCTGCGCGAGAAATTGCTGGCTCTGCGCGAGGCCCGTCGCCAGGCGCGCAAGTAGTGGCTTCAAACGCCGGCCCAAACATCGGCGGCGCTTGATCCGCGGCGTGCCGCCTGCCTAGAGTCGGCCCACCAACCGGGGAGGGAAGCATCATGCGTATCCTGATCGCGGCGCTGATCGGCGGCATCGTGATGTTCATCTGGGGCGCCGTGGCGCACATGGCGCTGGGGCTCGGCAATCCAGGCATACGCCCGCCGGCCCACGAGGACGTGGTGCTATCCAGTCTGCACGAAGGGCTGGGCAACGAACCGGGTGTCTACATCCTTCCCTGGCTCGACCCTGACGCCATGGGTGACGAGGCCGCCGTCAAGGCATACGGCGCCAAGGCCAGCGCGGCCCCGTATGCCTGGGTGGTCTATCTGCCGCAAGGCGAGGACATGACCCGCATGGGGCCGCAGTTGGCCACGCAGTGGGCGGGCGATACGCTGGCGGCGCTCGTGCTGGCGAGCCTGATGAGCGTGACCGGTCTGGGGTTCGGTCGGCGTCTTGGCCTGGCCGGCGCGGTAGCGGTGTTCGCCTGGATGAGCACCATGGTGCCCTACTGGAACTGGTACCGCTTCCCGGCCAGCTTCACGGCGGCGGCGCTGATCGAGCAGGTGATCGGCTGGCTGCTCGCCGGTGCCGCGATGGCCTGGTGGCTTGGCCGACGCGAACGCCGACCCGCCTGAACCTGGTTTCCTTGCGGGCTCCTGCAGGTTTCCGGAGGCGACCACGCGTTTGCTAGCGCGTGGCCCCCACGGCGATAATCGACGGTTCAAGCACTTCGACGGAACGCCCCCATGCTGGACCCCGCCCTCCTGCGCTCGCGCCTGGCCGACACGGCTGCGCGCCTCAAGCAAACCCGTGGTTTCGACCTGGACGTTGCCGCCGTCGAAGCGCTGGAGGCCGAGCGCAAGCGCCTGTCCACCGAGACGCAGGAGTTGCAGAACCTGCGCAACACCCGTTCCAAGGCCATCGGCCAGGCCAAGGCCAAGGGCGAGGACGTCGCGCCGTTGATGGCCGAGGTCGCCGGCATCGGCGACCGGCTCAAGGCCAACGAGCAGGCGCTGGGCGAGGTGCAGTGCAAGCTCGCCGGCATCGCGCTGGGCATCCCCAACATTCCGCACGAATCGGTGCCGGTCGGCAAGGACGAGCGCGACAACGTCGAGATCAGCCGCTGGGGCCAGCCGCGGAGTTTCGACTTCCCGGTCAAGGACCACGTCGAACTGGGCGAGCGCCACGGCTGGCTCGACGGCGACGCCGGAGCCAAGCTCTCCGGCGCCCGCTTCACCGTGCTGCGCGGCCAACTGGCCCACCTGCACCGCGCGCTGGGGCAGTTCATGCTCGACCTGCACACGGGCGAGCACGGCTACCTCGAATGCAACGTGCCGGTGATCGTCAATGCCGACAGCATGCAGGGCACCGGCCAGTTGCCCAAGTTCGAGGAAGACCTGTTCGCCACCGACGTCGGCGAGACACGGCGTTACCTGATTCCCACCGCCGAAGTGCCGCTGACCAACCTGGTGCGCGACACCATCCAGGATGTCGAAGCGCTGCCGCTGCGCATGACCGCGCACACGCCGTGCTTCCGCGCCGAGGCTGGCAGCTATGGCCGCGACACCCGCGGCATGATCCGCCAGCATCAGTTCGAAAAGGTCGAGATGGTGCAGGTCGCCCGTCCCGACCAGTCGCACGCGCAGCTGGAAGAAATGGTGGGACACGCCGAAGCCGTGCTGCAGAAGCTTGGCTTGCCGTACCGCAAGATGCTTCTGTGCAGTGGGGACATGGGTTTCACCGCCGCCAAGACCTACGACCTGGAAGTGTGGCTGCCCAGCCAGAACACCTACAGGGAAATCTCCAGCTGCTCCAACTGCGAGGATTTCCAGGCCCGTCGCCTGCAGGCGCGCGTGCGCAACCAGGAAACCGGCAAGCCCGAGCTCGTCCATACCTTGAACGGTTCCGGTCTCGCTATCGGGCGCACCCTGATCGCGGTCATGGAGAACTACCAGAACGCGGACGGTTCGATTACCGTACCCGACGCACTCGAGCCCTACCTGCGGGGCCTCGATCGCCTCGCCTGACGCGACCCGAGCGCAGGCCCGAGTCAAACGGAGAGATGGCCGAGCGGTTTAAGGCACCGGTCTTGAAAACCGGCGAAGGGTCAAACCTTCCGTGGGTTCGAATCCCACTCTCTCCGCCATATTCCGGGACGGGACACCGCGCCGCCTGATTCGATCCACGCAGGGAGGTCCACCGCCGCCGATCACGCCCGCTGGGGCGGCGGGCAACGGGTGACCAATTCCGCCCGACATCTCGGCACCAGACTGGTGGTTTCGAGAACGCCAGGCCGGCCAGGACGGGGAGAAGATCGGCCAATCTTCCAGGCGTGCGTGCACTGCCGCCGCAAGGTATCCGCAAACGGGATTCTGCCGCATGGCGATCCGGTGCGGGGGTCTGCACCGGGACGTACCCTGGCATCCTCGATCTTTTTGGCTGGGTCGGGAAAAGCCCGCAGAACGCATGTCTTTGTTTCCTTCGCAACGGTCTGCTCGAGTCCGATGCAGATGGCACATCCCGCTACACCGGCGTTTCCAGCGACGTGGCATCGCTTTGCGCGCATGCATTCCTTTTCAGCGGCACCGTAATCGTCACGGTCGTGCCGCTTTCGCCGGTCAGGGTTTCCGCATGACCGCCAAGCTGGGCGGTGAAAATGCGGATGAGCTTCGAACCAAGCCCACCGCCCTGGACCTTGCCGTGCATGCCAAGGCCGTGATCCCTGACCATGAGCCGCAGTCCGTCGCCTGCACGATCAGCCCGTACTTCGACGGGACCGGGCGAACCGGCATAGGCGTACTTGGCCGCATTGGTCAGCAGTTCGGTGACCAGCAGTGCAAGGGTGACGGCAGTCTGGCTTGGAATGGCCGCGTCCGTGGCTTCGACCGCGACGCGGCCAGACCAGCCATCGCCCCACGAGAACATGAGATCGGCGCAGAGCTCCTTGAGATACGGTCCCAGACGAACATTCTGCGCGTCGCTGGATCGCCACAGGTGCCGGTGCACGGCGCTCACTGCCATCAACCGATTCACGGCGCCCTCGAACTGCCCGCGCACTTTGCGATCGCTGGTTTGGCGCGCCTGCAACTGAAGCATGGAGTTCACGATCTGCAGGCTGTTCTGTACCCGGTGATGTACTTCCTGCATCAGCACGTTCTTCTGAGCAACCAACGACTGTTGTTCGGCCAGCGTGTCGCGCAGTCGACGGTTGAGCTCCCGGAGCGCCTGTTGCTGGAACAGGGCGGTCAACGAGCGCCCCAGCTGGCGCGCGGCGTTGACTTCGGCCCGCGACCAGCTGCGAGCCGTCTGGCGGATGGTCTCCGTCCAGGTGGCGAAAGAGGTCCGTGGCGTCGGCTCGGCCGGCCCGTCGTCGTAAAATTCGTGCGGGCTTCCGGCCCACCTGACAGGGAAGATTTCCTCGGCACGGAACCACAACAGCACGATCGGATCGGGCGCGTCGATCGACGTTGCAAGCACGCCGCTCGCTTCTGTCGCATAGGCCGCCGCCGCGGCAAGCTCGCCCGGCAGCTGGTGGGTGGCGAACGCTTCATGGCGCAGCCGCTCCTCCAGCCATTGGGCGAGTGCCGCGGTTTCCGTTTCGCCCGGTGTCTGTCCGCGTAGCTCGGTCCGCCCGGCCGATACCAGCGCGACCCCGTCGCACGGAACCATCCCGGCCAGCCGGGCCAGATCGAGTTCCAACGGACGGTCCCTCTCGAGCGCCACGCGCATATCGTCGAGCCAGGCCGTCCTGAGATGTCGCAGGCTGGTGCTCT
The DNA here is from genome assembly GCF_021117405.1 of Frateuria edaphi. Classification (NCBI taxonomy): domain Bacteria; kingdom Pseudomonadati; phylum Pseudomonadota; class Gammaproteobacteria; order Lysobacterales; family Rhodanobacteraceae; genus Frateuria; species Frateuria edaphi. The sequence continues at coordinate 1,900,199 of NZ_CP088251.1, read as the reverse complement.
GGCGCTGGTGACGGGCTTCTTCGCGTGCCTCGATCTGGTGGGAAAACACCCGCGCCAGGTGCCGGCAAGCTTCGCGCATCTCATAGGCCATGTGCCTGGGCGTGCTGTGATGGCAGGCGACCAGGCCCCAGAGTTCGTTCTTCACCACTATCGAGATGGACATCGACGATGCCGCGCCCATGTTCCTCAGGTACTGCAGATGTATCGGCGGCGCGCTGCGCAGGGAGCAATCGCTGATATCGAGCGTTTGCGCTCCCTGGAACCCCGACGTTCGCAGGGGGGCAGGTACGTAGTTCGCATCAGGGATGATCCTGAACCGGTTCCTGAGATAGAGCCCGCGGGCCTCGCCTGGAATCTCGGAGCCCTGGAAGCGGTGGTTGAGCAGGGAGGGGAGCGCGTCGGAGCGAGACTCGCCGACCACCTCGCCGGCTTCGTCGTCCAGGAACCGGTAGACGAGGACGCGATCGTAGCCGGAGAGTCGGCGCACCTCGGCGGCCATGGTGCCGAAGAGTTCATCCGTTTCCCGCGGCAGATCCAGCGAGGCAATGGCGCGCGCCAGGTGCGACATGCTGTCGGCGGCCTCGGCGGGTGGCGTCGCCGCTGGCTCGAATTCGATGATGGCTCCCTCGCGATTGGGGTGCGCCGTGATATCCCACGCACCGTTTCCCGGGGGCTCGGGATGCCACTTGACCACGTAGCCCTGCAGCCGCGGGTCGAGCTTTTCCATGATCTGTGCAAGCCCGAAGCCCTTGCTGTCGATCAGCGCGTCGACGGATTGCCCAAGCAAAGCTTCGGGTGCCACGCCGACAGCCCGCGATGTGTCGCCGGCAAGCTGCGTAACCACGCCCAGGCCGTCCAGCCAGAGCAGGGCGCCGTGTGGCTGTATCGCTGCGGGAACATGGATGAGCTCCCGGTCGAACAGGCTGTGGTGGTGTTCCTCGGGGGAATAACCCATGGGCTGGCCAGTAAGGCCGCTTGGCGTTTGCGGCGTGGGTTGCGGGCGTACGCTTCGCCTGGTGCGTTCAACGACGGGCGTGGCGTGAGAGTGCTTCCCGACTCTAGGTGAGTTGCGCCCGGAAGTATGTCCAATTGTGGACATAGAGCTGACGAGGTACTCACGCGAAAATTACCTGCCGCGCCTTGAGATAACGTCATAAGACCGTGGGCAAACGGCCCTCTCGTCGTGTGCACAGTCACGGCCATCAGGGGGTTTATGGCTAGCCAATACGAGCGTGCGCAATCACCCGGCGAGACGAGCGAGATCGCACCGCCGAACAATCTGCTGCGTGCGCTGCACCAGGACGATCTTGTCTTGCTCCAGCCCCACCTGGAGCCCCAGCGAGTGGAGGTGGGTCGCGTGCTCTTCGAGCCCGGCGATCAGGTGCGGTACGTCTACTTCCCTTGCGGTCCGACGCTGATCTCCTTCATGGTTTTGCTGGAAGACGGTCGCGGCATCGAAACCGCGCTGGTGGGCCGGGAGGGGGCGGTGGGTGGCATCGTCAGCCAGGGTCGGCTGCCCGCCTATTCGCGCACCGTGGTGCAATTTCCCGGCCCGTTGCTCAGGATGGGCGCACTGGAGCTCGAACAGGCCAAGAGCCGGTCGACAAGCCTGCGTCATCTGTTCGCCCGGTACGCGGACTGCCTCATGGCCCAGGTGTTCCAGTCCGTGGCCTGCAATGCGGCCCACTCGATCGAACAGCGGACGGCAAAATGGCTGGTCGCAGCGCTTGATCGCACCGGTGACCACGATGTGCCTCTCACGCAGGAGCAACTTGCGTCCATGCTCGGTGTCGGGCGCAGCTACATCAGCCGCGTGATCAAGCAGCTGAAGGACCGCGGCATCCTGGAAACCCGCCGCGGTGGCGTGCGCGTCACCGAGGCCGGTGGGCTCGACCGCATCGCCTGCGGCTGCAACCGGGCGGTCCGGTCGCACTTCGACGACGTGCTGCGCGGGGTGTATCCGGGGGAGGAAGAGAGCGACGCGATCAAGGCAAGTGCCGGCGACCTGCAGCCCGGGTCGCGCATGCCTGGTTGATGGCATCTGGCCTTCCCACGGGGGAAGGGGGGCTGCGACGGAAAGCGGGCGTGTCTCGCGGTCAGCATGCCCGCGGTCGTCGAACGCGTCGCCTTTGTCATCGCCGAGCAAGAAATCTGCGGCAAGCTGCCGGCGTCTTCCTGCTCGGGTCCACGCATGCGAATCGAAGAACTTTTCGACCTGATGGGCGTGCTGGCGACCCTCGTGTTCCTCGCCCTGGTTCTTGGCTGGCTCGCATGTTCGGTCTCGGCCGCGCTGGCGTGATCCGGAGATCGCCGAACGCCCCGGCGGCTGCCTACGCCCACAGCAGGATCAGATTTCCCCTACGGCGACCAATAGGGTGGCCCCTCATACTTCGCGCCAATCGGAGACAGTGCACGCCGGCCAGGCGTCAGCGGTTGCCGACAAGCCATCGCCCGCGGCGGCGACCGCTTCCTGTCACAAATACGGCGTAGCATGGCCCTCCCGCGGGCCGCTCGGTGTCATGACCATGGCCATTGACGAGAAGATCCAGGAAAGGTTGGCGCAGGCGCATCGCCTTTTGGCTCTCGAGATCGAGCATCGCGACCGGGTGCGGGCAGAACGCCTGGACGACTCGGATGCGGAGAAGGCCGTCCGGCTACGACAGGCCTGCATCGAGCGGATCCAGCAGGTGCTTGCCCGGCACCGTCCGATCATTCGGCTCCGGACGGGTTGACCGCCGCCGGGTAGCGCTTCAACAGCCACGCCAGCACCGGCGGCGTGACCATTGCGGTGAGCAGCGACATGGCCACGATCACCGCGTAGATGCGGTCGCTGAACACGCCCGCCGCGAGGCCGAGGCTCGCCACCACCACACCTACCTCGCCGCGCGGCACCATCCCGAAGCCGACGATGGTCGCGGCGCGTCGGCCCAACGCCAGCGAGCCGAGCCAGCCGCCAACGAGCTTGGAAACGATCGCGATCACGGTGACGATCGCCAGCATCCCCATGGCCTCGGCGCTGGCCAGCTGGGCCAGGTCGATCTTGCTGCCGGTGATGACGAAGAAGAACGGCGTGAGCAACGCCAGCAGCGGTTGGGTCTGTTTCTCCAGCGTATGCTGTTGGTGCGTCTCCGAGGCGATCATGCCGGCGAGGAAGGCGCCGATGATCGCCGCCAGGCCCAGCAGGGTAGAGAGCCACGCCAGGCCCAGGCAGATCGCCAGCACGATCGCCAGCGGCGAGTGGGCGCTATGCGGTTTCTCAAGCCATCCGGAGTTCCAGCGCATCACCCGCGCGCCGCCAAGCCCGACGAGCACGATGAAGCCGACCGCGCTGCCCAGCACCACCAGCAGCTTGACCGGCTCGAAGCCCTGGCCGCCCTGCAATGACACCACCACGCCGAGCAGCAGCATGGCCAGGATGTCGTCGATCACCGCGGCGCCCAGGATGACCTTGCTTTCGACGCGCTGCAGCGCACCCAGTTCCTGCAGTACGCGCGCGGTAATGCCTGCGGAGGTGGCGACGAAGGCGGCGGCGATGAACAGCGACTTGCCCCAGGGAAAGCCGCTGCCGTGCGCCCATACCCCGCCCATGGCGAAAGGAACCAGCACGCCCAGCAATCCGACCAGGAAGGCGACCTTGCCGACTTTCTTCAGGTCGTCCAGTCGCGTTTCCAGTCCGACGGAAAACAACAACAGCACGACACCGATTTCGGCCAGCACGTCCAGCGGCATGCCGGGCAGGATCTGGTCCGGACTGATCCAGCCGAGCAGGGAAGGTCCGATCACGCAGCCGGCCGCGATCTCGCCCACCACGCCCGGAAGCCTGAGTCGCTGGGCGATCTCGGCGCCGATCTGGGCGGCGACGAAGACCAGGAACAGGGTGAGCAGGATGTCGCTGTCGTGGTGCATGGAGTTCCTTGGTGGCGATTGCATGTGACAGGCGGCGACCGGCGCATGACGGTCGCGCACAGGGTGCGCCCCTACGGGGCTTTACGTGCCGTTGAGCGCAAGGTGAAGGGCGATGCTCGCCCCGTAGCCGAGCGCGATCGCCCAGCTCCAGCGCAGGTGGCTCATGAAGGTGTAACGGCCGCCGGAAGCTCCCATCAACGCCACGCCGGCGGCCGAGCCGACCGAGAGCAGGCTGCCGCCCACGCCGGCGGTAAGGGTGATCAGCAGCCATTGCGACGCGTCCATCGGCGGGTCCATCTGCAGCACCGCGTACATGATCGGGATGTTGTCGATCACCGCCGAGAGCACGCCCATGGCGGTGTTGGCCAGGGTCGCGCCGAGCGCGCCGTAGAGCGTGTGCGAAGCCAGCTCCAGGTAGCCCAGCGCGGCCAGCCCGCCGACGCAGCCGAACACGCCGTAGAAGAACAGCAGCGTGTCCCATTCAGCGTTGGCGATGATGCGGAAGATCGAGTACGGCTCCTCTTCCACGCCTTGCGCCAGCGCATATCGACGCTGGCTGCGATCGATGCGCGAAGCGAGCAGGTTGAGCAACGCCAGTCCCGTGAGCATGCCGTACGCCGCTGGCATCCCGAGCCATTGCCTGCCCATCACGGTGATCGCGATGGTCAGGGCGAAAGTGAGGCAGATGCCAACGCCGCCGGGTTTGACGCGCACGCGACCGGGCAGGGATTCCGGTAATCCGTTCGGCAACGCGAAATGCATCGCGACCGCCGGCACCAGCCAGTTGACCAGCGCGGGCGGGAAGAGGCGGAAGAAATCGAAGAATTCGGCCTTGTGCGCCTGCCACACCATCAGCGTGGTGATGTCGCCAAACGCGCTCCACGCGCCACCGGCGTTGGCCGCGACCACCAGGTTGATCAGCGAAAGCGTGGCAAAACGCGCCTGTCCGCCGCCCACCGCCAGCACCACCGCCGACATCACCAGCGCGGTGGTCAGGTTGTCCAGCACGGGCGACAGGAAAAACGCGATGGTGCCGGTGATCCAGAACAGCGCGCGGTAACCCAGCCGCCGGCGCGTCAACTGCGCGCGCAGCGCTTCGAACACGTTGCGCTCGCCCATCGCGGTGACGTAGGTCATCGCAACTACCAGGAAAAAGAAGATTTCCGCGTACTCCAGGAACATCGCCTGGAAGGCATCGCGTGCGGCAACCGAGCCGCGGCCGTCATCGCGCGTTTCCCAGGCGATGAGGCCCCAGATCAGCGCCGCGGCCAGCATCACCGGCTTGGACTTGGCGATCTGGATGCGTTCCTCTAGCACCACCGCCACATAGGCGAGCACGAACAGCGCCAGCGCCAGCCAGCCGACCGGATGGCCGGTCAGATGGAAATTCGCGCCGGATTCGGCGGCGACGGCCGAGACGGGGAAGACCCCGCCCAGCGTGGCGAGGAACAATGTCGAACGCATTGGATCGCTTTCCTTGGGAACGCCGGACAAGCCTATCAGGCGCGTGCTCGTCGGCCGCGCCTCAGGCGGGCAGTTCCCTGCGTGCCGGACGGTCGACCCGAAGACGGCTGAACACCCGGCTGGCCGAGGCCGTGACCGCCGCCAGGATCAGCACCGTCCATCGGAACGCGGCCACGTAATCGGAGTGCGCGTGGCCCTGCAATAGCGACTCCATCAGCAGCGTGGCCAGCGCAATCCCGAAGCTCATCGACAGGTATTGCGCGGTGGATGCCATCGACGACGCCATCGAGGCGTGCTTGATGTCCAGGTCGTGATAAATCAGCGTGTTCATCGCGGTGTACTGCAGGCCGCCGAAGCTGCCGTAGAGGAACACCATCGCCGCGATCAACCACGCCGGCGTGTCACGGCCGAAGGTAGCGAACGAGGCCAGCAGCATCGCCACGATCAACGTGTTGCCGATCAGCAGGCGGCGATAGCCCAGCCGCGCCAGCGCGCGATTGACGATCCACTTGGCGCTGATCGAACCCAACGCCTGCGGCACCATCATCAGGCCCGCCATCAGCGCCGACCAGCCGCAGCCGACCTGCAGGAACAACACCAGCAGCAGGAACATGCCGGAGATGCCCAGCCGGGTGAACAGGTTGCCGGCCAGCGCCACCCATACGCTGCGCACCTTCAACAACGACAGGTCGGCCACCGGGAACGCCGTGCGCCGGCTGTGCCAGACGTAGATCACGCCGATCAGCAGCGCCAGCGCCGTGCATTCGACGATGCGCGCCCAGGCCACGTGCTCGCCGCCGACCAGCTCCGAGGCCGTCAGCAGCAGTGCCGAAGCGGCCGCGAACAGCAGAAACCCGAGCAGGTCGAAGCGGTTGGCATGGCGCATCCGGTACTCGGGCATGTCCTGCTTGTTCATCCACAGGCCGCAGATTCCCACCGGCACGTTGATCAGGAAGATCAGCCGCCAGGACGTGAACTCCACCAGCGCGCCGCCCAGCAGGGGCCCCAGCACCGAACCGAGCAGGCCGAAGGTAGCCACCGTGCTCATCACCGCCACGAACTCGTGCTTGGCGATGCTGCGCACGAGCACGTAGCGGCCCACCGGCATCAACGCCGCACCGCCGACGCCCTGCATGACGCGCGCGGCCACCAATTGGGGCAACGTCTGCGCGACGCCGCAGAACAGCGAGCCCACGCCGAACACCGCAATGGCGGCGCCAAAGACCTTGCGCGTGCCGAAGCGGTCGCACAGCCACGGACTGGCCGGGATCAGGATCGCCAGGGTCAGCACGTAGCTGGTAAGCGCGCTTCGCATGCCCAGCGGGGTGACGCCCAGGGCATTGGCCATGGCGGGCACGGCGGTATTGACGATGGTCGAATCCAGCGCCTGCATGAAGAAGGCCGCCGAGACCAGCCAGATCAGGCCGCGAAACCGTTCGCGCGAGGATTCTTCGACCGGCTCGCCCGCGTGCAGGGAAGGGGCGGGCGTGACGGCATCGTTCGGCATGGGGGCGCATGATACGGGCCCGGCTGCCTCTGATGCGTGCACGATCGCGGGTCCGTGACGGGCTTGCCTTTTTGTGCCGTCGTCACCAGATTCCACTTGGAACCTGCGCCTTGCGCGCATCCCTGTCTGAAAGCGCGCCGGCATGACCGCCGGCTTTTCCCGTGGAGAATCCCATGAGCCGGCCTGCCATCGTCCTGTCCCGCCTGGATGTCGAACGCATCGAGAATCTGCTCGATCGCCTGCCAGCCGGCGAGGCGCAGAAGCACGCGTCGCTGCGGTCGGAGCTGGAACGGGCGGAAGTGCGCGAGCCGGCGCAGATGCCTGCCGACGTGGTCACCATGAACTCCACGGTGACCTTCAGCGAAGAGGGCACCGGCGAACGCATCACCATGTCGCTGGTGTATCCCGGCGCCGCGGGCAAGCCCGGCACGGTGTCGATCCTCGCCCCCGTTGGCAGTGCCTTGCTGGGACTGGCGCGCGGCCAGGAGATCGACTGGCCGATGCCGGGCGGGCGGCCCCGGCACCTGCGCGTCATGGAAGTGGACTACCAGCCCGAGGCCTCCGGCCACCTGCATCGCTGAGCGCAGGCCGATCCGGCGTCATGGTTTGAAGTGGTGCACGTAGCCCACGCTGAAACCGCCGGGTAGCCAGCCCACGACCAGCGGCGAGTCGCGCCGGGTCGCCCACAGGCCAACCCCGGTGCCGATCAGTGCGCCGACCAGCACGTCGCTCTGCCAATGCGCGTGCACCTTCATGCGCGCGACGGCGTCATAGGCCGGGAGCAGGGCCAGCGCATAGACCGCCGGGTGTTCGTCGCCGTAATTGGCGATAAAGGGCGTGACGGCGGCGGAGAGTGCGGCCACCTCGCCACTTGGGAAGCTCTGGCCGTGCTTGAAGAAGCGGTTCGGATCGTCCGTCTGCGAAGGACGCTCGCGACGGAAGGTGTACTTCAATGCCTGCGTGCCCACGCCGCTGATGACCATGGCGTCGACCGAGCGCCAGAAGGTGTCGCCGAGCTTGTCGTCGTCGCCGAAGGCGATGGCGCCGGCGCCGATGGTGACGATGCTGCCGTACAACAGCGCCTTCTGGTTGCTGCGCTTCCAGATGCCGCTGTTGTCGTAGTGCAGGCGGTGGTCGATGCCGAGCGGGCCGCCGCTGGCAAAAACAGGCCCCGAGGCCAGGAAAAGCACGCAGGCAAACCACTGGAAAGGACGCACGGCCCACCTCCCGCGGCGGCAAGAGGCCACCGGCACCGGCACGCTAGCGCCGCGCGCTTTCGGTTCCCTTAGCGACGGCCTGCCGCACATACGGGCGTGTCGCTACACTCGCGCCATGCATCCGAACACTCCCGACTGGCGGGTCCGCGCCGCCGAACTGCGCGAGCGCATCGAACAGGCCAACTACTGCTACCACGTCCTCGACGAGCCGGAGATCACCGACGCCGAGTACGACGCACTGATGCGCGAACTGGAAGCTCTCGAACTCGCGCACCCGGAGCTGGCCACGCCCGACTCGCCCACCCGCCGCGTCGGCGCCCGCGCCCACGGCGGGTTCGCCGAGGTGCGCCACGCGTTGCCGATGCTGTCGCTCGGCAACGCCTTCGAGCAGGAGGGCGACACCGAGCGCGAGCGCTTCCGCGAGATCGCCGAGTTCGAACGGCGCGTCGAGCAGACGCTCGACCGGCGCGAACCGGTGTTCTCGGTCGAGCCCAAGCTCGACGGCCTGGCGATCAGCCTGCGCTATGAGCAGGGCGCGTTCGTGCAGGGCGCCACGCGCGGTGACGGCGAGACCGGCGAGGACGTCACCGCCAACCTGCGTACGGTGCGGGCGATCCCGCTCAGGTTGCGCGGTACCGGCTGGCCCGGCGTATTGGAGGTGCGTGGCGAAGTGATCATGCTGCGCAAGGATTTCGAAGCGTTCAACGATTACGCCCGGACGCACGGAGAGAAGCCCCTGGCGAACCCGCGCAACGGCGCGGCCGGCTCGCTGCGCCAGCTCGATCCGGCGATCACCGCGAAGCGCAGGCTGAGTTTCTTCGCCTATGCGGTCGGCGTGGTCGAGGGCGGGGAGCTGCCGGCGACCCACTCGCTGACGCTCGCATGCCTGCGCAAGTGGGGTTTCCCGGTCTCGCCCGAGGCGGACGTGGCGCGCGGGTTCGATGGTCTGATCGCCTACTACAAGCGCATCGGCGCCAGGCGTGACGCACTGCCTTACGACATCGACGGCGTGGTCTACAAGCTGGACGACTACGAAGGCCAGCGCGAGATGGGCTTTGTTTCCCGCGCGCCGCGCTGGGCCATCGCGCACAAGTTCCCGGCGCAGGAACAGAGCACGCAGGTCGAGGCGATCGAGATCCAGATCGGCCGTACCGGGGCGGCCACACCGGTCGCGCGGCTCACGCCGGTGCAGGTGGCGGGTGTCACCGTCACCAACGCCACCCTCCACAACGCCGACCAGATCGCGCGGCTGGACGTGCGCGTGGGCGACACGGTGATCGTGCGCCGCGCCGGCGACGTGATCCCCGAGGTCGTGCGCGTGCAGACCGAAAATCGACCTGCCGGCACGCACCCGTGGACGATGCCGGCGCGATGCCCAGTGTGCGGCTCGGCGCTGATGCGCGAAGAGGGCGAGGCGGCCTGGCGTTGCAGTGGCGGCCTGGTCTGCCCGGCGCAGCGCAAGGAAGCGCTGATCCACTTCGCGTCGCGTCGTGCGATGGACATCGAAGGCCTGGGCAGTCGCTTCGTCGATGCCCTGGTCGAACTGGACATGGTGCGCACGCCGGCCGATCTGTACGACCTGACGGTCGAGCGCTTCGTGGCCATGAAGCAGACCATCGACGAGCGCGAGGGCACCACACCGGAAACCGTCAAGGCCGGCAAGATCGCCACGAAGTGGGCGGAAAACCTGGTCGAGGGCATCGACGCCAGCCGGCGCACCACGCTGCCGCGCTTCCTGTTCGCGCTGGGCATCATGCACATCGGTGAAAGCACCGCGCGCACGCTGGCTACATGGCTCGGCAGCCTGGACATGGTGCGCAGCATGCCAGCGGCCGTGCTGCGCGCGCTGCCGGACATCGGCGAGGAAGTGGCGTCTTCCATTGCCGGTTTCTTCGCACAGGAAGGCAACCAGCGCGTGGTCGATGCGCTGCTGGCCGCGGGCATCACTTTCGCCGACGAAACGCCGCCATCCCCGCGCCTGCGCGAGAAGCTTGGCCTGGCCGCGCTGCTCGACCACGCGAAGGTGTCCAAGCTCGGACCCAAGAGCACGCAACTTCTGGTGGAGCGCTTCCCCACGCTCGATCGCCTTATCGCAGCGGGTGAGGCGCAATGGATCACCCACGGCCTGCCGCAGGCCGCGGCCAGCAATCTTGCGGCCTTCCTGGCCGACGAAACCGGCCTCGCGCCGTTGCGCGACGCCGAAGCGGCCATCCAGCGCCTGCTTGCCGCCGTTCCGCAGGCCGACGTCAGCGCCGCGCCGCTGGAGGGGCAGACCGTCGTCCTCACGGGCACGCTGCCCACGCTGAGCCGCGACGAAGCCAAGCAGCGGCTGGAGGCGCTAGGTGCCAAGGTGGCGGGCTCGGTATCGAAGAAAACCTCGTTCGTGGTGGCGGGCGAGGCGGCCGGTTCCAAACTCGACAAGGCGCAGGAGCTCGGCGTGCCGGTGTGGGACGAAGCGCAGTTGCTGGCGTTGCTGGCGGAGCATGAGGCGTCATGACAGGCGCAGTCATGCGCGTTGCGCGAGCGTGCCGTGATATCGATGTGATCGCCGCCCAGTACGTCGGCGGACTCGGCTTCGACGTGCTTTCCTCGTTTCGGGATCACGAAGGCTTCGACGGGATCATCCTCGGGCATCCGCGGGGGCCCTACCACCTGGAGTTCATCCGCGATCACCGGGCGCCGCCGCCGCCATCGCCACACGAGGAACAACTGCTGGTCTTCTATCTGGACGAGGCGGTGGACTGGCAGCGCCGCTGCGACGCGATGCTTGCGGCAGGGTTCACTGTCGTGCAGAACGCCAACCCGTTCTGGGAGAGGAACGGCCGCACGTTCATGGATATGGAAGGTGGCCGGGTGGTGCTGCATCGCGGTGCCTGGCCCCGATGAACACGCATTCTCCGCAAGAGGCGTTGCACCTGCGTGCCGGGCTCTACCGGCTGCTGCGTACCTTCTTTTTCGAACGCGACGTGCTCGAGGTCGAAACGCCCATCCTTTCCGCCGCCGGCAATACCGAGCCCAACATCGAAAGCTTCACCACGGTATTCCATGGGCATGTGGACGCCGGCGTGCGCGAGCGGTGGCTGCGCACGTCGCCCGAATACCCGCTGAAACGCCTGCTCGCCGCCGGCCTGGGTGACTGTTACGAGCTGGGCCGCGTGTTCCGCAACGGCGAGGCGGGCGGGCGGCACAATCCCGAGTTCACCATGCTCGAGTGGTACCGCGTCGGCTGGGACCATCGGCGACTGGCGGGAGAGGCCATCGAACTGGTGCAGGCCGCGCTCGCCCTCGTTGGCCGCCGCGCCGAAGTGCGGGCGTGCAGCTATCGGGAGCTGTTCCTCGACGCGCTGGGCCTGGATCCGCTCACCGCGCCGCTCGAAGCGCTGCAGCAGGCGCTGGGCCGGTCCAGTATCGACCCGCAAGGCCTCACCCGCGACGACTGGCTGGACCTGCTCATCACCCATCGCCTGCAACCGGATTTTCCGCGCGAGCGCATGATGCTCATTTACGACTATCCGGCCAGCCAATGCGCGCTGGCCCGGGTCCGTCGCGACGACCCGCCGGTGGCCGAACGTTTCGAGCTCTACCTCGGCCCCTACGAGCTGGCCAACGGTTACCACGAACTCAACGATGCCGCCGAGCAGCGCGCGCGCTTCGAACGCGACAACTCGCGGCGCCGCGCCCGCAACCAGCGCGAGGTGCCGATCGACGAGCGCCTGCTGGCCGTCCTCGACGCGATGCCCGACTGCGCCGGCGTTGCGCTGGGTGTCGAACGATTGCTGATGTGCCTGGCCGGCACCGACGCGATCGCCGACGTGCTGGCGTTTCCTTTCGCAACGGCGTGATGGGACGTTGACGGGCGGAGGTGTCGTGCGCACAGTGGCCGCTTCCGTCCCTACCGAGATAACCGATGCGCCCGAGCGTGCCCGGCATCCTGCTGATCGTCATCGGCATCCTGTTCCTGTTGCGCAACCTGGGTTTCGACCTGCACCTCGGCGAGCTCTTCGCCACCTGGTGGCCGCTGGCGCTGGTAGCACTGGGCGCAGGCATGATGTTCAAGAACGCTCGCGGCTGACGGCGAGCGGCCGGGGGATCGCATGAACGCATCGACGCTTGCCTTGAACGCCGGGCGCCTCCGGCGTGCGGACATGCGCACGCTGGCGCTGGCGGCGCTCGGTGGCGCGCTGGAGTTCTACGACTTCGTGGTGTTCGTGTTTTTCGCGATTCCGCTCAGCAAGCTGTTCTTTCCGCCCGACAGCGCGGCGTGGCTCGCGCAGGTCAAGATCTACGGCATTTTTGCCGCCGGCTATCTCGCGCGCCCGCTCGGCGGCATCGTGATGGCGCACTACGGCGACAAGCTCGGGCGCAAGCGGATGTTCACGCTGAGCGTGTTCCTGATGGCGCTGCCTACGCTGGGTATCGGTCTGCTGCCGGTCTACGCGCAGATCGGCATGCTGGCGCCGTTGCTGCTGCTGCTGTTGCGGGTGGTGCAGGGGATCGCCGTGGGTGGCGAGGTGCCGGGGGCGTGGGTGTTCGTCGCCGAGCACGTGCCACCGCAAAGGGTGGGCTTTGCGTGCGCCAGCCTGACCTCCGGGCTCACCGTGGGTATCCTGATCGGTTCGCTGGTCGCCGCGGGCCTCAACCGGTCGCTCTCGCCGGACGCACTGCTTGATTACGGTTGGCGGTTGCCGTTCCTGATCGGCGGCGTGTTCGGCTTCCTGGCGGTGTGGCTGCGCCGCTGGCTCAGCGAGACGCCGGTGTTCGAGGCCATGCACGCGCGACGCGAGCTGGTCGCCGGGCTGCCGCTGGCGCAGGTGGCGGCACGACACCAGCGCGCGGTCCTGCTGTCGATGCTGGTGACCTGGATGCTGACCGCGGCGATCGTGGTGCTGATCCTGATGACACCCTCGCTGGTGCAGTCCGTGTTCCACGTCGCGCCGGCACGGGCGTTCCTGGGCAACAACGTGGCGTCGTTCGCGCTGGCGGTGGGCTGCCTCTTCTATGGCGGCGTGTCGGACCGCATCGGGCCGGCGCGGGCGCTGCTGTTCGGTGCGGCCGGGCTGCTGGTGGCCGCGTACGCGTTGTACATGGACCTGGCGGCGGGCGGCGCGCATTTCGTGATGTTGTACGCCCTGGCTGGGTTCGCGGTGGGCGTGGTCGGCGTGGTGCCGGTGCTGATGGTGCTGGCATTTCCGCCGGCCGTGCGATTCTCGGGGCTGTCGGCCTCGTACAACGTCGCCTATGCGCTGTTCGGTGGCCTGACGCCGCCTTTGATCGGGCTGCTGGTGAAGCGCTTCGGGGTGCTGGCGCCGGCGCACTACGTGGCGGCGACGGCGGTGCTCGGGATGGTGGTGGCGCTGGTGCTGCTGCGTCGCCAGCGCGTACCCCTTTAAGGCGCTCTTACAGCGCTGCGGCTAGAACTCGAGTTCCTGGGCGGCGCACAGGTAGTCGACCATCGGCGCCACGCGCCGGAAGCTCTCCACCGCCCACGGCAGCAGTTCCGACGAACAGGCGAAGGCGTCGTCGAAGGTCTCGCCGGCGGCAAAATCCTTGCGCTTGAGATCGTCGATCAGTTCGTGATCCGGATCGAAGCCCCGCGGTGGGCGACTCAGGCTCTCGCCCCAGAAGCTCAAGCCCTGGAAGGATTTGCCGCGAGTGGCGCGCTTCCAGGCTTCGGGGTTGTCGGCGAGGAAGCCACGGATGTTCTTGAGCGTGTCCGCTTCCGGATGCCACATGCCGCCGCCTGCGAAGCAGTCGCCTGGCTCGATGTGCAGGTAGAACGACGGCGCCGGGATCTCGTGGCGGCGCGCGTGGAAGAAGCGCGAGCCTTGCCAGGTCTTGTAAGGCAGCTTGTTGTTGGAAAAACGCGTGTCGCGGTGGATGCGGAACAGCGAGCCGCCGTTCTTGCGTGCGTCGGCGCGATAGTGCGGACTGATCTTTCCCAGCGGCGCGGCCATGTCGGCGATCAGCGCCAGGAACGGCTCGCGCACGTGGCGCTCGTAGTCGGGCTTGTGCGCCGCGAACCATTCGCGGCTGTTGTTGCGGCCGAGGGCACGCAGGAAGCGGAAGGTGGCGGGGGTGAAGTAGGGCTGTGGCATCGGCCGATTATCGGTCATTCGTGTTCGCCTGCAGGAACACGCTCTGTGCGTGGCGCGGATAACGGCCGCGCACAGGATGCGCTCCTGCAGATGCGGGCGCGCGACCGGGATGATCCACGGTTGCGCCCAAGGGCGCTCCTACAGGAGGTCTGCAGCCATGGCCGGGATCGGGGCGAGTTCGCGGCCCCAGGCTTCGAGCTGGTCAAGCAGGACGGCCTGGTCGGGGCGCTCGGGCCGCAAGGTGGCGATGCGCGCGAAATAGTCATCGAGCGTGCGCGCGGTCAGCGCGGTGGGGCGAGTGAGGCGCGCCAGCCGGAAGGCTTCCCAGCGCGCTTGCTCCCCGGCATCCAGGCTGTGGGGCCAATTGCGCGCTCGGTAGCGGAACAGCAGTTCCGGGTAACGCGGGTCGCGGAACGGAAAGTTGCGCCGGCCCAGTTGTTCGGGGGGCGTTGCGCGGACCTCGGCCAGCAGGCGCTTGTCGGCGTCGGGCAGGAAACCGCTGTAAAGGGCGAGTTCGGGATCTTCCGGCGCGGGCATCTCGGAGGCGCGGGCGAACACGTGGCGCAGTTTGTCGACCAGGCCTTCGGTGGCGCGCAGCAGCGCGTGGTGGCGCAGGCATCGCTCCAGGTCGAGCTGCAGACGGCCATGGTCCACATCGCGCAGGACCGACAAGGGCGCCAGCGCGGGTGCGCGGTTGGCGCGCACGGTGCGCAGCGGGATGCGCTCGATCCCCTCGGGAAGGTCCGCCCGCGCGGTGAATATGCGGTCGGCGATGTCGTCCTCGTCCAGGTCGAGCCACGTCGCCGGATCGGCGTCCAGGTCGTAGATGATCACTTCGCCGGGCCGCGACGGGTGCGGCGCCAGCGGTGCGATCACCGCCAGGCAATGGCGGCTGGCCGGGTAGCGCGAGGACACGTGCACCAGCGGCGTCATGCCCGCCACGTCGAGCAGGCCGAAGACCTTCTGCTTGCGACGCAGCTCGAAGTGCCAGTCCCACAGCCGCGGCTGGCGCACGCGAATCAGCCGCGCCAGGTCGATCAGCGCGTAGACATCGGACAGGGCATCGTGTGCGCGCTCCTGTTTGAGATGGTTGGCCGCGGCCAGGTGTTCGAGCCTGAAGCTGGGCGTGCCGTCCTCGCGCGTGGGCCAGGCGATGCCCTCGGGCCGCAGCGCCTGGCACATGCGCACCAGGTCGATCAGGTCCCAGCGCGAGTTGCCGTTCTCCCATTCGCGGCCGTACGGATCGAAGAAATTCCGGTACAGCAGCTGCCGGGTGAATTCGTCATCGAAGCGCAGCGAGTTGTAGCCCACGCCGCAGGTGCCGGGCAGGGCCATTTGTTCGTGCACGCGGGCGGCGAACTCGGCCTCGCAGACGCCTTCGCGCTCGGCCTGCTGCGGCGTGATGCCGGTGATCAGGCAGGCGTCCGGGTCCGGCGCCATGTCGCGCGGGGGGCGGGCGAAGAACATTACCGGCTCGCCGACGATCTCCAGGTCCGCCGTGGTGCGGATGCCCGCGAACTGCGCCGGCCGGTCGCGCCGGCTGTCCGCGCCGAAGGTTTCGTAGTCGTGCCAGAGGAAGGTCTGCATGGCCTCGATCATCGCATGGCACGGGGCTTTGGGCGGGCTCCTGCGCTAGACTGCGCGCTCCAAGGAGGATGCATGAACCAAGCGAATGACGACAACCTGATCTGGATCGATCTGGAAATGACCGGCCTGGATACGGACAACGATTCCATCCTGGAAATCGCCACGATCGTGACGGACAAGGAGCTGAACGTGCTCGCCGAAGGGCCGGTCTTCGCGATCCGCCACGAGGTCGACCGGCTGGAATCGATGGACAGCTGGAACCGCAACCAGCACAGCAAGTCGGGTCTGTGGCAGCAGGTGCTCGATTCGACCACCGATCACGCGCAGGCCGAACAGGCCACGCTCGAATTCCTCAAGGTGTGGACGCCGCCGGGCAAGTCCCCGATGTGCGGCAACTCGATCTGCCAGGACCGGCGTTTCCTGCATCGTCAGATGCCCCGGCTGGAGCGACATTTCCACTATCGCAACCTGGACGTTTCCACGCTCAAGGAACTGTCGCGCCGCTGGTCGCCGACGATCGCGCGCGGCCTGAGCAAGGAGTCGGCGCACACCGCGCTGTCCGACATCCGCGATTCGATCGACGAGCTGCGCTACTACCGCCAGCACATGGGCGCGCTCGGCGGCCAGGCCTGAGTCAGACGATGTTCGACGACCCCTTCGCCACCGTGCTCGACTGCGCCGGCCGCGCCCTCGTGCTCGACCGCCCGCGCGTGGTCGGCATCCTCAACGTGACGCCCGATTCGTTCTCCGACGGCGGTGCCTTTGCCGACACGGACGCGGCCGTGGCGCATGGCCTGGCGATGGCGGAGCAGGGCGCCGACATGCTGGATGTCGGCGGCGAGTCCACGCGGCCCGGCGCCGACGATGTCCCGGTCGACGAGGAACTGCGTCGCGTGATTCCAGTGATCGAGCAGCTCGTCGCGCGTACCGCGCTGCCGATCGCCATCGACACCTCCAAGCCCGAGGTGATGCGTGCCGCGGTGGCCGCCGGCGCGGGCATGATCAACGATGTCTACGCGCTGCGCCGCGAGGGCGCGCTGGATGCCGCTGCCGAGCTGCGCGTGCCGGTTTGCCTGATGCACATGCAGGGCGAGCCGCGCGGCATGCAGGACGATCCGCAGTACGACGACGTGGTGGGCGAAGTCCACCGTTTCCTCACCGACCGCCTGTTCGGATGCGAGCTGGCCGGCATCGACAAGCGACGCGTGCTGGTCGATCCGGGCTTCGGTTTCGGCAAGGCGCTGGAACACAACCTCGCGTTGCTGCGTGCGCTGGAGCGTTTTGCCGATCTGGGTGCGGGCGTCTACGTGGGCCTGTCGCGCAAGTCCATGATCGGTACGCTGACCGGTCGTCCTTCCGGCGAGGCGCGCGCCGCGGGCTCCGCCGCGGCGGCGTTGATCGCCGTGCAGCGTGGCGCGCGCATGGTGCGCGTACACGACGTCGCCGCCACCGTCGACGCCTTTGCCGTCTGGCGTGCGGTGCACGAAGGCGATACGCCCGCACGACGTGATACGCGTCCGCCGGCTCCACGCTGGCCAGACGAAGATTGAGTTATCTAGGTGACGCCCGCCCCGTGGCGCCACCACAAGGAAAGATGATGAGCACACGCAAGTATTTCGGCACCGATGGAATCCGTGGCCAGGTCGGGGAGTGGCCGATCAGCGCCGATTTCATGCTGCGCCTCGGTCGCGCCGCGGGCGCGGTGCTGGCCCGCGGATCAAGTCGCAAGCCGACCGTGTTGATCGGCAAGGACACGCGCGTGTCGGGCTACATGTTCGAGTCCGCGCTGGAGGCGGGCCTGGTCGCCGCCGGTGTGGACGTGGGGCTGCTCGGCCCGATGCCCACGCCCGCCGTGGCTTTCCTCACGCGCTCGATGCGGGCGGCTGCCGGCATCGTGATCAGCGCCTCGCACAATCCGCATACCGACAACGGCATCAAGTTCTTCTCGGCGATGGGCGAGAAGTTTTCCGACGAGGTCGAGCAGGCGATCGAGGAAGAGCTGGACGCGGAGTTCGTCACGGTGTCCTCCGAACAGCTCGGCAAGGCGACCCGGGTGGCCGACGCGGTCGCGCGCTACGCCGAGTACTGCAAAGCGACCGTTCCGGAGGAATTCACCCTGCGCGGCACGAAGATCGTGCTCGACTGTGCGCATGGCGCGACCTATCAGGTGGCGCCCAAGGTTTTCGCCGAACTCGGCGCCGACGTCACCGCCATCGGGGACAAGCCGGACGGCTTCAACATCAACCGCGACGTGGGCTCGACCCATCCGCAGGCGCTGCAGCAGGCGGTGCTGGCGCAGAGCGCCGACGTCGGCATCGCCTTCGACGGCGACGGCGATCGGGTCATCCTGGTCGATCGTAACGGCACCATCGCCGATGGCGACGACATCCTCTACGTGCTCGCGCGCAGCCTGTTCGCGCGCGGCTGCCTGCGCGGGCCGGTGGTCGGCACGCTGATGAGCAACTACGGCCTGGAGCAGGCGCTGGCGGAGCTGGAAGTGCCGCTGATCCGCGCCAACGTGGGCGACCGTTACGTGCTCCAGCAGCTGAAGGCCAATGGCGGCATGCTCGGTGGCGAGACCTCAGGCCACATCCTTTGCCTGGACCGTGCCACCACCGGTGACGGCATCATCGCCGCGCTGGCGGTGCTGGAGACGCTGGCAGCGTCCGATCAGGACCTGGCGCTGGCGCGCCGCGGCCTGCAGAAGTTGCCGCAGGTGATGTTGAACGTGCGCGCACCCGGTGCGCGCGAGGCGCTGGCGAGCGATACCGTGCGCCACGCGCTGACCGAGGTCGAGCGCACGTTGCAGGGGCGCGGGCGCGTCGTGTTGCGCGCGTCCGGCACCGAACCACTGGTGCGCGTCACCATCGAGGGCGCCGATGCCGGCGAGGTGCAGCAATTGGCCGGCTGGCTGGCCGACGCCGTAAAATCCGCCGCGCATGTGCACATGACGGAAAACCCATGAAGCAAGTCCCCACGCTCGACATCCGCCGCTACGACACCGACCGCGACGCCTTCGTCGCTGAACTGGGCGCGGCCTACCGCCAGTTCGGCTTCTGCTGCATCAGCGGCCACGGCATTCCGCGCGAGCTGATCGACGGCGCCTACCGGGCATTCGAGCAGTTCTTCGCGCTGCCGGCCGACACCAAGATGAAGTACCACGTGCCCGGTTCCGGCGGCGCGCGCGGCTATACCCCGTTCAAGGTCGAAACGGCCAAGGACAGCCGCTATCCGGACCTCAAGGAGTTCTGGCACGTCGGCCGCGAGATCCCGCGCGATTCCAAGTTCGCCGACGTGATGCCGCCGAATCTGTGGCCTGAGGAAGTGCCGCAGTTCAAGCCCTGCGGCTACGGCCTGTACGAGGCGCTGGACCAGCTAGGCACACGCGTGCTGCGCGCGCTGGCGCTGCACATCGACTTGCCCGAGAACTATTTCGAGGACAAGACCGACCAGGGCAACTCGATCCTGCGGCCGATCCACTACCCGCCGATCACCCAGGAAAACATCCCCAACGTGCGCGCCGGTGCCCACGAGGACATCAACTTCATCACCCTGCTGGTCGGCGCCAGCGCCGAGGGCCTGGAGGTGTTGAGCGAGGGCGAGTGGCTGCCGATCACCACCGAGGGCGATGCCATCGTGGTCAACATCGGCGACATGCTGCAGCGGCTGACCAACCACGTGTATCCGTCGACCTCGCACCGCGTGGTCAACCCGCAGAACGAGAACGCGCGCAAGCCGCGCTACTCGGTGCCGTTCTTCCTGCACCCGAACCCCGACGTGGTGCTCGACCCGCTGCCTCAATGCGTGACGCCGGACAACCCGAGCCGATACGACACATCGCTGACCTCGCACGAATACCTGATGCAGCGGCTGCGCGAGATCAAGCTGATCTGACGCAACCCACGCCCTCTCCCGTCCGGGAGAGGGCGGACGTGAGGGGCGATGCCCCCTCGAACCACGCCGCTTCCTCGCTTGTGGCGCGTACGGGTGCCGTGACGGCGGGCCGAAGGGCGCCCCTGCGCAGTTCAGGCCATCCAGAAAAACACCGCGGTCATGCGTTTGCTGGCCATGTCCTCCAGCCCCCAATACGCACTGGCGCTGTGCACGATGTTGGCCTTGTAGACCAGCAGCCGGTTGAAGCGGTGCGCCACGCGCACGTCCTCGGCAAAAGCATTGGGCATCACGAAGCGGTTTCCAAGCGCATCGACCAGGTTGCGATGCGGCGGCGCGACCATGTTGCCGCCCAGCTGGCCGTTGGGCATGCGCTGGCGGAAAAAGCTGGTGCCGCAGCTGTCGGGCACCGCGGGATTGAGGTACAGCACGGCTGCATAGCGGCACAGGTTCAACGAGTCGGTATGCGGTTTGACCGCTCCCTCGACTGCGCCGACGACCTGCACGCAGTTGTGATTGAGCTTGTGTCCGGCTTCGGTTTCGCCGACCCAGAGTTTCTTTGCGCCGGTGACATGCCGCACCTTCGCCTCGATGGCGGCGAGCTCGTCCAGCTCCAGGGCCGGCATGGTCCGCATCCCGGGCCAGACTTCGCCGGTGGTCGGAAAGCCGTACTCCCAGTCGGTCTTGGCCAAACAACGTTCGCGCACCGCCATCGGGTCGGGCAGTGCATCGTCGATCACCCAGTAGTCGCGTCCCTCGGTGGGTTTGCGATAAGGCAGCGGGCGCATCTGGGTCGGAAACAGGCTCATGGTCATCTCGCGAGCGGCAGGCGGTTGACGTTAGCGCAGTCGCGCCGTGTTCGCGTCAATCGAGTCGACGATAGCGACGGGATTCGCGCGCCGAGAGCCACAGCGCGAAGCGGTCGGGCATCAGCTTGGCCAGTGCCTTGATCGCACGGTTCACGCGCCCGGTGACGTGCACTGCTTCGCCGCGCTCGACCGCGTCGATGCCTTCGCGCACGACCGACTGCGCGTCCTGCCACATGAAGCGTGGCAGCTTGCCGACCAGCGCGCGGGTGCCGGTGACGTCGTGGAATTCCGACCATGTGAAACCGGGGCAAAGTGCGCATACGTTCACGCCCCGGTGCCGGTTTTCCAGCGCCAGCGATTGCGAGAATTTGATCAGGTACGCCTTGCTGGCCGCATACAACGTGTGCCCGGCCGATCCCGGCACATGCCCGGCCAGCGAAGCGACGTTGACGATGCGGCCGTAGCCGCGCTCGAGCATGCCGGGAAGCAGCCGCCACGCCAGCTCGGTGGGCGCGGTAAGCAGCACCTGCAGGAACTCCGCATGGACCGGCCATTCGCTGGCCTCGAACGTGCCGGGCACGCCGTAACCGGCATTGTTGATGAGCCAGTCCACTGCCAGTCCCTGATTGCGGAGCGCATCGGCCAGCTGGCGCGGCGCGACCGGATCGGCGAGGTCCGAGGGCAATACGTGGATGTGCGCGCCGTGTTGCCCGCGCAATTCTTCCGCCAGCGCGTGCAGACGCTCGGCACGGCGCGCCACCAGCACCAGGTCATGCCCGCGCGCGGCCAGTTCCCGCGCGAATGCGGCACCGATACCAGCCGAGGCACCCGTGATCAGGCTTAAGGGACGATGGCTGGACATCCGCGTTTCCATGAGATGGGTCGGGCCATGATCGCCGCCCGGACCTGGCGGCCAGCGCCCGTTTGCCGGCCTGCGGGGCGGTCGCTATGCTTGCCGTTTTTCATCGGACGACTCCGCATATGCGCAGGAAACTCATCGCCGGCAACTGGAAGATGCATGGCAGCCGCTCGATGGCCGAGGCCCTGGTATCCGAGATCGTTGCGCAGCTCCCGCAGACCGCCGATGTGCTGGTGTTCCCGCCGTTTCCCTACCTGGCCGAGCTGGCCGCGCGCCACGGTGCCGGCGGCATCGGTTTCGGCGCCCAGGACGTCAGCGAGCACGAGGGGCAGGGCGCCTATACCGGTGAGGTATCGGCCGCGATGCTCGCCGACGTTGGCGCGCAGTGGACGCTGGTCGGCCATTCCGAGCGTCGGCACTACCATCGTGAAAGCGACGAGCTGGTGGCGCGCAAGTTCGCCGCAGCCTGCGCTGCCGGCCTCACGCCGATCCTGTGCATCGGCGAAACGCTGGAAGAGCGCCAGTCGGGCCAGACCGAAGCGGTGCTCTCGCGCCAGCTCGGCGCCGTGATCGCCCACTGCGGCATCGCCCCGTTCTACACCGCCGTGATCGCCTACGAACCGGTGTGGGCGATCGGCACCGGCCAGACGGCCTCGCCGGAGCAGGCGCAGCAGGCGCACGCGTTCATTCGTAGCCAACTGGAACGTGAGGATGGTATGATTGCCCGTCTGACCCGGCTGCTTTACGGCGGCAGCGTCAAGGCGGCGAATGCCGCGGCATTGTTCGCGCAGCCGGACGTGGATGGGGGCCTGATCGGCGGTGCTTCGCTCACCGCAGACGATTTCCTCGGCATCTGCGCCGCAGCGCATTGAAGCCTACGGATCCCTAAAGAACATGTTCGTCATCTTCAGCGTGTTTTACATCCTGATCGCCGCGGCGATGATCGTGCTGATCCTGATGCAGCGCGGCGCCGGTGCCGATGCGGGCTCCGGTTTCGGCGGCGGAGCATCGGCCACGGTGTTCGGTGCGCGCGGCTCGGCCAGCTTCCTCACCCGCGCGACTGCGGTGCTGGCGGCGCTGTTCTTCGTGCTGAGCCTCGGCATGGGTATCTACCTGAGCCGCAACGGCGCGCCGCAGGCGAAGCAGGCCGATCTCGGCGTGATGTCCGGTCTTGCCAAGAAGCCCGCGCCCGCCCAGAATGCGCAGCCCGCGGCTCCGGCCGGCAGCGACGTGCCGCAGGCGCCGGCCAAGAACAATAGCGATGTGCCGGCCGCCGGCGCTCCCGCGAAGTCGGACGTTCCCGCCCCGGCGGGTTCGACGAAGTAACACAGGCAACACACCTGCCCAGGTGGCGGAATTGGTAGACGCACTACCTTGAGGTGGTAGCGCCGAGAGGCGTGGGGGTTCGAGTCCCCCCTTGGGCACCAACATCGGAGCGAACGATTCGTGCGCTTCCCGAAAGACCCGCCGGATGGCGGGTTTTTTGTTTGCGCGGCGCGCGAATGCTTGCATTGCGGAGAGCGCCCGCCTACTTTTCGTTGACTATTCCCAAGGAGGGCTTGAAGTGATCAACATCGTGCTCGTGGACGATCACGAACTGGTACGTACCGGCTTTCGGATGATCCTGCAGCAGCAGCCGGACGTACGCATCAAGGGTGAGGCAGGGACGGCGGAAGAGGGGTTGCGGTTGATCCGCACGCTGGCGCCTGACGTGGCGCTGGTCGACGTACACATGCCGGGCATGAGCGGCATCGAGCTGACCGAGCGGGTCATCCGCGCCAAGCTCAACACCCACATCATCATCATCACCGTGGTCGACGACGCGCGCTTTCCCAAGCGGCTGCTCGACGCGGGCGCGCTCGGCTACCTGACCAAGGGTTGCTCGGCCGACGAATTGCTGGTGGCGGTGCGCCAGGTGGCCAGTGGGCGCCGTTACCTGGCGCCGGCGGTCGCGCAACAACTGGCCCTTGCTACGCTCGACGGCAACAGCGGCTCGCCGTTCGACGCGCTGTCCAGCCGCGAGCTGGAGGTCGCCATGATGCTGGTCCGCGGCAAGCCGCTGACGGTGATCGGCGATCAGCTCAACCTGAGCCCCAAGACCGTTTCCACCTACAAGCAGCGGCTGATGGAGAAGCTGCAGGTGGAGCACGTGATCGGCCTGGCGCACCTGATGACGGTGCACGGGCTGCTGGACGCACCCAACCAGGTGGGCTGAGGCCTACGCGCACGGCCACCTGCAGGCAGGCACGGCTATTCCAGACGGGTTGCGGGAGAGCATCTGCGCGCGACCGTCATGTCCGGTCACAGCACAGCCGCGCTCCTGCAATCGACGTTCGCTGGTCGGGGACGAAAAAAAAGCCGGACTTGCGTCCGGCTTTTTCATGCTTCGGTTCGGCGGGACCTTAGACCTGCGCGGCATCCCTGGGGGGATGCTGGTCATTCGACGGTGCCGGCTCATGCGGCGCTTCCACGGGCGGGACGACCGTCGCGCGAGGGGTTGCCTGACCAAGCAGATCGCCCTGCTTCGGCAGCGGCGCCGGAGCGGGAGCTTCGGACGGAGCCGGTTGTTGCCCGGCTTCCTCGCGAGTTGGCGTTTCCGCCTCCGTCGCGGGTTCGGCGGCCATGACCGGCGTTGCGGGCGGTTCCTCCACCGGTTCCGGAGCGGAAACGGCCAGCGGAGCCTCCGGCACGGGTGCCTGGACTGGCGCCGCAGCCACGGGGGTAGCAGCCGGCGCAGGTACCGATTCCTCGACATCGACCCCGGTCGCAGCCGGGATCGGCGGAAGCGGCGGCAGGTTGAATGCGGTGGGCGTCGGCGCGGGAGTGACTGCCTCCGGCACCCTGAACTCGCCTGGCTGGAATTCGGCCCGCGATGTGACCGCCGGCATGGCCTCGGTCTCGACCTGGATCGACTCGAGGCCCGGACCAGCGGCCACGGCGGCGGTGACGGCCGCGGCTACCGGGGCACTCGACGGCGCCTGATCTGCGCGACCGGTCGGTGCGTCGGATTCGCCACCCTCGCCACCCTCGCGATCCTCGTCATCCAGCTCATCGAGCTGGGTCGACGCTCCATCCTGAGCGACCGTGCCATCCTCGTGACGGCGACGACGACGACCACCACGACGGCCACGACGGCGACGCGGCTGGCTGCCTTCCGACTCGGGCTTGGCTTCCGGAGCGACAACACCCGTATCGGTCTGGGTCACGACCGGTGCCTCGATCTCCTTGACCGGCTCGCTGGCCGGTGTCGGCGCGGAGGCTACAGCCGGCTGCTCCGCCCGCGGCGGACGCGGGGCGCGCTCCGGCCTGGCTGGCGTCTGCTTGCGCGGCTCCTGGTTCTCGTTGCTGGCCGACATCTCGGGGGCGGGTTTGGGCTGGCGCGGTTGCTGCTCCTTGGCCGGCTGCTGCTGCGGTTGACGCGAACCCGCCTCGTTGCCGCGCTGGCGCGGGTTGTTGTTCTTCCCCGCGCCGCCCTTCGGTTGCTGCTGCGACTGTGCCTGAGCCTGGTCACGACGTCCCGAGCGCTGGCCATTCTGGCCCTGCTGCTGCGGGCGGTTGCGATCGTCGCGACGACCCTGGCGGGTGGTCGGCTGCTCGGTCCGTTTACGTTCCCTGGTTTCGACAGGTGCCGGTTCGGCGGTGCCGCGGAACCAACCCAGCAGGCGCGAAATCACGCCGCCCTGTGGAGCAGGCGCGCTTGCAGGACGCGGACGCGGTGCGGCCGGGGCGGGCGCCGGAGCCGGCGTTTCCTCGCGCACCGGCGCCGGCGTGGCCGGCACGATGCCGCTGACGGCCGGTTGCTCGGAGCTGCCCAGGGCCTGGCCCATCTTCGGGATCGGCGCGGCCTCGACTGCGGTCAGGCGCTCGTAGCTGGGCTTGCTGTGCTCGCCCATATCCGCTTCGCGGATGCGCTGGATCTCGATATGCGGGGTTTCGAGGTTGTCGTCGGCGACGATGACCACGTGCACCTTGTTGCGCAGCTCGATCTCGACCACGCTGGCGCGCTTTTCGTTGAGCATGAAGTTGGCCACCGCGGGTGGGGCCTGCACCAGCACCTGGCCGGTGTTGTCCTTCATGGCATGCTCTTCGATCAGCCGCAGGGTCGAGAGCGCCAGCGATTCGATACCACGGATGTGGCCGTGGCCCTCGCAGCGCGGGCAGACGATCTGAGTGGCTTCGCCCAAGCTCGGGCGCAGGCGCTGGCGCGACATTTCCAGCAGGCCGAAGCGGCTGATGCGGCCAATCTGGACACGTGCGCGATCGAGCTTGAGCGCGTCCTTGAGCTTTTCCTCGACCTCGCGCTGGTGGCGCGGACTGTCCATGTCGATGAAGTCGATGACGATCAGGCCGCCGGCGTCGCGGATGCGCAGCTGGCGGGCGATCTCGACCGCCGCCTCGACGTTGGTGTTGAACGCGGTCTCCTCGATGTCCGAGCCCTTGGTGGCCTTGGAGGAGTTGATGTCGATCGCGGTCAGCGCTTCGGTCTGGTCGATCACGATCGAGCCGCCCGAAGGCAGGCGGACCTGGCGGTCGAACGCGCTCTCGATCTGCGTTTCGATCTGGTAGCGCGAGAAGAGCGGGGTATCGTCCTTGTACAGCTTGAGCTTGCGCAGGGCGTTGGGCATCACCTGCTGCATGAACTCGCGCGCGTCGTTGTAGAGCGATTCCTCATCGATGAGGATCTCGCCGATGTCGTTGCGCAGGTAATCGCGCAGGGCGCGGATGAAGAGCTTCGATTCCTGGTAGATGAGGAACGGGGCCTTCTGCTTGGCCGCGGCCTCGGAGATCGAGCGCCACAGGGTGAGCAGGTAGTCCAAGTCCCACTGCAGCTCTTCGGCGTCGCGGCCCATGCCGGCGGTGCGCACGATCAGGCCGACGTCTTCGGGAACGGTGAGATGGTCGAGCGCTTCCTTAAGGGCCTGGCGGTCCTCGCCCTCGATCCGGCGCGAGACGCCGCCGGCCTTGGGGTTGTTCGGCATCAGCACCATGTAGCGGCCGGCCAGCGAGATGAACGTGGTCAGCGCCGCGCCCTTGTTGCCGCGCTCTTCCTTCTCGACCTGGACGACCAGTTCCTGGCCTTCCTTAAGCAGCTCGCGAATGCTGGACTTGTTCGGGTTCAGGCCCGGGGTGAAGTACTGGTCGGCAATTTCCTTCAACGGAAGGAAGCCGTGGCGCTCGGCGCCATAGTCGACGAAGCAGGCTTCGAGCGATTGCTCGACGCGGGTGATGCGGCCTTTGTAGATATTGGCCTTTTTCTGCTCGCGGGAGGGGATCTCGATATCGAGGTCGTACAGGGTCTGGCCATCGACAATGGCCACGCGCAACTCTTCACGCTGAGTTGCGTTGATCAACATGCGTTTCATTGTAGTTATCTTCCTTCGGCCTGGCCGCGCGTCGCGTGCCACGGTGGCGCCTAGAGGGGCTGCCTGCCGGGATCGCGCCGCTGCGGGTGGGCGGCAAATAAAACCGGCATCGTCCGACACCGGGGTGATTCGTGGCACGCGCTCCTGCCGTCTCGCCACCCCCTGGCGGCGGACAACGACACCCCGAACCGTTACGATGAAAGGGAGTTTACGGCCGGCTGCCGGGGTGGCCACCGGCGCAATCCTCGCCGACGTCGCGGACGGGCGTCCCCCACCAAATCGAGCTCGATAGAGGGACATAAAGCGCCCGCCGAGTATCCTATTACCCCAGGTTTTTTTCAATGCAGACGGTAACTTCCCATGACGCACCTCAAGGTGTGCGTCAAGTCGATATCGGCCCCGAGCGCGACGGCCAGCGGATCGACAATGCCTTGGTGACCCTGCTCAAGGGCGTCCCCAAGAGCATGATCTACCGCCTGCTGAGGACCGGGCAGGTGCGAGTGAACGGCAAGCGGGCCAAGCCGGACACCCGTCTCAGCGCTGGCGATACGCTGCGCATCCCGCCGGTGCGCACGGCCGAGAAGGCGCCCGATCGCGGGCCGTCCGCCGAGATGGTGGCCGCGGTCGCCGAGGCGGTCATCTTCGAGGACAAGCACTTCCTGGCGATCGACAAGCCCTCCGGGATTGCCAGCCACGGCGGTTCCGGCGTGAGCCACGGCGCCATCGAACTGCTGCGCGCCGCCCGTCCGGACCAGCACCTGGAACTGGTTCACCGGCTCGACCGGGATACCAGCGGCGTGCTGGTGTTTGCCAAGACCCGTGCCGGACTTACCGGACTCCAGGCGGCGATCCGCGCCGGCGAGGTCACCAAGCAATATCTCTGCCTGATGGTCGGCCATCCGCCCAAGGCGCGCTTCGACGTCAACGCGCCCCTGCTGAAATCGGTGCTCCAGGGCGGAGAACGAATGGTAAGAGTGTCCGGTAACGGCAAGCCGTCATTGACTTTTTTCCGCGAGATGGAGCAGCTCACCGGCGCCCGCCTGATGCAGGCGACCTTGGGCACCGGGCGCACCCACCAGATCCGCGTGCACGCGGCCCACATCGGCCATCCCCTGGCCGGTGACACCAAGTACGGTGATCGCGAGGCCAACAAGCGCTTCCGCGAAAAGGGGTTGCAGCGGCTGTTCCTGCATGCCGCGCACATGGGTTTCGAGTTGGAAGGCCGGGCGTATGGCTTTTCCGCCCCCTTACCGGACGACTTGAAGAATTTCCTCGATGTCCTTGGCGACAAAGGGAAAAGCAACCGCTGGCTCAGGCCAGCAGCGCCTCGACCCGGGCCGCGCAAACAAAATCGTTGAGTGAAAGACCGCCCACGTCGTGGGTCGACCACAGCACTTGGCAATGCCCGTAACCGGCCTCGAGATCGGGGTGGTGGTCCTCGCGATTGGCCATGAAGCCGACCGCGTTGATGAAACCCAGGGTGCGGTGGAAGTCCTCGAAGCGGAAGTCCTTGACGATGGCCTTGCCGTCGTTGGCCAGCTCCCAGCCGGGTAGTTGCGCCAGCAGTTCCTGCACCTGGTGTGGTGCGATCGCGTGTTCCTTGCCCTTGCGTGGTTGGCAGTGCTGGTTGGAAAGATCGGTGCGGTTCATTGCGGACTCCGGCATGGAAAAGGCGAAGCGTCCGAGTTGCACCAGAAAAAGTCAAAACTGCCCGATACGGGGCCATTGGTGGGTCATGCTGTTTGACTCCGAACGCCAACGCATCGCCCACAAGTGAGTCCCTGCGAAGAGGGGATGGCCGGACTTTTGCGCGAAACAGGACTAAAATGGTGCTGTTTCGCCGGACGTCCCCGCCGGCGCTGGAGAGTTCGCCCAGATGATCGATATTTCCGACCGCGCACAACAGCATTTCCGCCGCCTGCTCGCACAGCAGGGCGATGAGCTGGGCATCCTGCTGCGCGTGACCGAGCCGGGCACGCCGGCGGCCAACTGCGAGCTGGAGTTCTGCGAGCCGCGCGACCTGGCCGGCAACGAGTGGCTGGTCGAGTGCGAGGGCTTCAATTTCTACCTGGAAGGCGACAGCGCGCGCTGGCTGGATGGCGCGAGCATCGATTACGAACCCAATCCCACTGGCGGCCAGCTCAACATCCGCGCGCCCAGGATCAAGGGCGAGGTTCCCGGTGCCGACGCGGGCCTGATCGAGCGGGTGCGTTACGTGCTGGAGGCCGAGATCAATCCGCGGATCGCCTCGCATGGCGGGCGCGTGAGCCTGCTCGAAGTGACCTCGGATGGCGCCGTGCTGCTCCAGTTCGGTGGCGGCTGCCACGGCTGCAGCATGGTGGACGTGACGCTCAAGAACGGCGTGGAGAAGACGCTGCGCGAGCGGGTGCCGGAGATCACCGCGGTGCGCGATGCGACCGACCACACTGGCGGGCGCAATCCGTACTATAAGGAAAAGGCTGGCAGCTCGGCGATGGGGTGAAGCCTTTGCCTCGCTCCCTCTCCCTTCGGGGGCGGGGCTCGCGACTCTGCAGCATCAAGGCGTGCCCCTGAGAGTGCTCGCCGCCAGTCTTGTCCCCTCTCCCCGGAGGGGATCGGGGCAAACGAAAAAGGCCCGCCGAGGCGGGCCTTTTGCTGTATCGAATAAGGGCGGGTTATTTGTCGCCCTGGATGTGTCCGTCCAGCGTGTGCAGCTTGGTCGGCAGGCTCGAGAAGTAGGCGGCGACGTCCTCGATGTCCTGGTCGGACAGGGTGGCGACGAAGCCCTTCATGATCGGGTTGTTGCGGCGGCCGTCCTTGTATTCGTGCAGCGCCTGCTGCAGGTACATATTGTACTGGCCGGCCAGGCGCGGGTACTGCGGATCGACTGCGTTGCCGTCCGCACCGTGGCAGGCGAAACAGGCCGCGGCCTTGGTCTTGCCGTCGGCTGCCGTGCCTTCGGCCAGCAGCGCGGTGGAGGACAACGCCAGCACGGCGCCGAAGATGAGCAGGGTGAGCGCACGCTTCATGCGGGATTCCTTCGAGACTTACTTGGCGAGGCTGGAAAGATAGGCGGCGATGTCGTCGATGTCCTGGTCGGACAGACTCTGTGCCTGCGCCATCATGGTCGGATGCGTGCGGTCGCCGGTCTTGTAGCCATGCAGCGCGTTGATGATGTACTGCTCGTTCTGCCCGGCGATCTTCGGCACAGGGTAGTCCGGGTAGGCGTTGGTGTAGCCATCGACACCGTGGCAACCGTTGCAGGTATAGACCAGCTTGCGGCCGTTGGCCTTGTCGCCAGCGGCATGTGCGTTGCCGGCGGCGAGGAGGGCTGCGGCCACGGTCAGGCCGAGCAGTTGCAGTCGAATCATCGAGTCATTCCCACGCTTGGGGTACAAAGTCGCGGAAGTATAGTGTCTGCGTCAGGCGACGGACAACTTGACGCATCGCCCTGATCGAAATCAGGCGGCCGCGGGCGCACTTTCAGAACAGGCTCTTGACGATCTGGATGCCGGCGGCGTACTCGCCGATCACCGTGCCTGCGCTTACCAGGATGAAGTTGAGCAGCGTGCGCGCCACGCGGTTCTTCCACCAGCCCTTCCAGTCGGCGATGTCGTCGCGCAACGTCTCGAAGTCGGCCACGCGAGGACGGCGAATCCAGGCTTCGGCCATCGCGCTGATGCCGCCAGCCGGAATGCCGGGCCGGAACGGCTTGATCGGCGCGGCGATGAAGGCCGCCAGGATGCTCAGCGGATGCCCGCCCGCCGCCAGTGCGCCCAGTGCGGCGCAGCCGCCGGTGAACAGTACCCAGTTGCGCAGCGCCAGCGCCCCGAGCGATGGGTTGCGATGGAACGCATAGGCGATGGCCGCGAACACCAGCAACACCAGGCCCAGCGCGAGCCACTTGGGCCAGCGCGCCTTGGGTGGCAGTTTCGCCAGTTCGGCGATGCGCCCGGCTGGGGGCTCCTGCTGCTCGCGCAGGTATCCGCTCAGGCCCTTGAGATGGCCGGCGCCGATCACTACCAGCACGCGGCGCACGGCCGGCGCACCTTGCGCCTGCTCACGCAGGCGCGCGGCCATGTATTCGTCGCGCTCGCCGATCAGGCTGTTGTAGAGCGGGGCCGAGTTCTGCGCGAACTCGCCGAACGCGCTCTCCAGAAGGTCGCCCTCCTTGAGCTTTTCGATCTCTTTTTCGTCGACCTGCTCGCGCTCGAATACGCTGGCGACCAGGCCGCCGAGCAGGCCGAAGCGCGCCCACGTGCCGACGCTGCGCCAGGCGCGCTTGAGCGTGGTGCCGACCTCGCGATCGATCAGCCAGACTGGCAGGTTGGCGCGCTCGGCGCCGTCCATCGCCGCCTTCATCTCGGCGCCGGGCTGGATGCCGTACTGCGCGGCCAGCCGTTGCTGGAAGGACGACAGCACCAGGCTTGCCGCCACCATGCCGACCTTGCCCTGGCGGATCACGTGGAACAGGTCCATCTGCTTGAACGCGTCCGGATTGCGCATGCCCTCGGCGCGGCTCGGGCAGAGCTCGACCGCGATCGCGTCGAATGATTCGTTGGCCACCAGCGACTCGACCGCCGCCACGCTGGCGCGGGACACGTGCGCCGTGCCCAGCACGACGTATTCCACGCCGTCGCGGGTCACGCGCTCCAGTGGCTGGTCGAGCAGGGCGTTGGGCTGGGCGACGTCGGAATCGGGGAGGGTCATGCGTGGTCCGGGATGCGGGTGGTGGGCCGAAGCCCAACCTACAGGGTGATTCGTTGGATGGGCTTCAGCCCACCGTTTTCAATCCCGATAGCGTTTGAGGAGATCGCCGTACGCATCGATGCGCCGATCGCGCAGGAACGGCCAGATCCGCCGCACGTGCTCGCTGCGCTCCAGGTCGACGTCGACCACCAGCAGCTCGCGCCCGTCGGTGTTCGCCTTGGCCAGAAACTCGCCCTGCGGCCCGGCCACGAAGCTGGTGCCCCAGAACTGGATGCCCGCGCCCACGCCCGAGGGGTCGGCTTCGTAACCGGTGCGGTTGCAGGCCAGCAACGGCAACCCGTTGGCGACGGCATGGCCGCGCTGCACGGTGACCCAGGCCTCGCGCTGGCGATCCTTCTCCGCCAGTTCGTCGTTCGGATCCCAGCCGATCGCCGTTGGATAGAGCAGCATCTGCGCGCCGGCCAGCGCCATCAGCCGCGCGGCCTCCGGATACCACTGGTCCCAGCACACCAGCACGCCCAGTCGACCGACCGACGTATCGATGGGCTCGAAGCCCATGTCGCCCGGCGTGAAGTAGAACTTCTCGTAGAACGCCGGATCATCGGGAATGTGCATCTTGCGGTACTTGCCCGCGATGGTCGCGGAGCGATCGAAGACCACGGCGGTGTTGTGATACAGGCCCGTGGCGCGCTTCTCGAAAATCGAAGCCACCACGACGAGCTTGAGTTCCTCCGCCAACTTGCCGATGCGCTCGGTGCCGGGACCGGGAATGGTTTCAGCCAGTTCGAACTCGTCCACGCACTCGCGCTGGCAGAAGTACGGGCCGTTGTGCAGCTCCTGCAACAGCACGAGCCGCGCGCCGGCCGCCGCGGCTTCGCGCAGGCCGGCCTCGATCGCGTCGAGATTCGCGTCGCGGTTGCCGCGGTTGGTTTCCTGCAGCAGCGCCACCTTGAGTGTCTTGCCGGTCATGCCTGTCTCTTGCACTGAGTCGAGACAGGCAGTTTAGCGGAGCAAGGTGGCGCGGTTGTCGCCAAAGTGTTGCCGGCGGCGTGTGTTCAGCCCAGCAAGCCGGCCGGCAGCTGCATGGTGATGCAGTGAAGGCTGCCGTTCTGCCAGATCAGCGGGCGGCACGGCACCTGAACGACCTCGCGCCCGGGGTAGGCGGCGCCGATGATGCGTGCCGCCTCGTCGTCCGCGGCGTCGCCATAAGCGGGCACCAGCACGGCGCCGTTGATGACCAGGTAGTTGGCATAGGAAGCGGCCAGTCGGCGCCCTTCGTCCAGGATGGGCTGCGCCCAGGGCAGCGGCGAGAGACGGTAGGGCTTGCCTTCGGGCGTGCGCAGCGAGGCGAGCTCGGCGGCCATCCGGTCCAGTTCCTGATGATGCGGGTCCGCCGGATCGTCGCAAGCCTGGAACACGATGCGCTCGCCCGGCGCGAAGCGGGCGAGGGTGTCGATGTGGGCGTCGGTGTCGTCGCCCTCGAGGTAGCCGTGATCCAGCCACAGCACGCGCGGGGCATGCAGGCTTTCGCGCAGGATCGCGTCCATCGCCTCGCGCGATTGCTCGGGATGGCGCTGGTGCAGGCAGCGCCAGGTGGTCAGCACGGTGCTGCCGCCATCGCTCTCGATGCCGCCACCTTCCAATGCCCAATCCACGCGCTCGTGCGCGGCGGGGCCGAACACGCCGGCGGCGACCAGGCCGGCGACCAGCGCGTCGTCCCGGTCGGCGCCGAACTTGCCGCCCCAGCCGGTGAAGCGGAAATCGGTGAGCTGGAAGCCCTGGGCCGAGACCAGCGTGATCGGGCCGGAGTCGCGCAACCAGGTGTCGTCGTAGGGAAGTTCGACGAAGCGGACGCGCCCCAGGTCAACACCCGCGCCACGGAGCGCGCGTTCGGCGGTCGCGCGCACGCCCTCGTCGGCGACGATCACGACCAGCGGCTGGAAACAGGTGACCGCGGCGGCCAGCGCGGTATAGGTGGTCTCCACCTCGGCCAGGCGCTCGGCCCAGTCGGTGCCTTCGTGCGGCCAGGCGATCAGCACCGCGTCCTGCGGTTCCCATTCGGCCGGCAGGCGCAGGTTGGGAGAGGAGGTCATCGCGCGCTCGCTTGAAGTCGGAAAGCGGCGGAGTGTAGTCGAGCGGGCGACACCGGGCGATGAGGCCCAAACGAAAACGGACCCCCGCCATCGCGGAGGTCCGTTGTGGTGTGCTGCAGTGGGGCTTACTGCGCCGCGGCGGGATTGTGGTTGTTGCCGGCGGGCGTATTGAGCACCGAATGGATCACGTGGTCGTGCTCGAAGTACACGATGAAGGTCTTGTAGTCCCAGCGGTTGATCACCGGATGCTTCTGGCTGTCGCCACCGCGCGGCTGCAGCTTGCGCTCGGGCGCGCCGTAGCGCTTTTCCACCTGCGTCATGGTCATGCCGCGGGTGGGCAGGTTCATCCCCTGTTCCTGCTGCACGCGATTGATAAGCAGGCTGTCGCCCGCATGCGCGGCCATCGGTGCGCCGAACGCGATCGCGGCGAGCATCGCCAGACCGCCAGTGAGCTTGACCATGATTCCCCTCTCCGCAAAGGTCCTGTGCGGCGCCGTTGTAGCAGATGTGCGACAACGGCGCCACGGCGACCGCTGGCGTCTGCGATGGGCTAGGCATTCCAAGGCCGGCTATCATGGCGGGTCGCCCGTGCACGTTTCCTACCGATGATCGCGTTCCGCCATTTCGCCCTCCGCCGTGGCAGCCGCCTGCTGCTGTCCGATATCGATCTCTCCATCCAGAGCGGTTGGCGCCTGGGCGTGATCGGCCGCAACGGCTGCGGCAAGTCCAGCCTGTTCGCCGTCCTGCAGGGACGGTTGGAGGCGGACGCGGGCGAACTGGACCTGCCGGCGAAGCTGCGCCTGGCGTCGGTGGCGCAGGAGACGCCCGCGTTGCCGGACGCCGCGCTCGACTACGTGCTCGGCGGCGACGAGGAAGTCGCGGCGGTCCTGCGAGAGGAGGCCGATGCCCAGGCGCGTGGTGACGCCGAGGCGATGGCGCGCGCTCACCACCGCATCGAAGAGCTGCACGGCTACGACGCCCGCGCCCGCGCCGGCCGCCTGATGCATGGCCTGGGCTTCGCGCCGGAAACCCACGAGCGGGCGGTGAAGGAGTTCTCGGGCGGCTGGCGGGTGCGCCTGAACCTGGCGCGTGCGCTGATGGCGCCGTCCGACCTCCTGCTGCTCGACGAGCCGACCAACCATCTGGATCTGGATGCCGTGCTGTGGCTGGAGGAGTGGCTGCGCCGCTACCAGGGCACGTTGCTGGTCATCTCGCACGACCGCGAGTTTCTCGACGCGGTTACCTCGCACACACTGCATCTGCACGACGGTGGCGCGCGGCTGTACACGGGCAACTACACCGCCTTCGAACGCCTGCGCGCCGAGCAGCTGCGCCAGCAGCAGATCACGCACGAGCGCGAGCAGGCCGAGCGCGCGCACCTGCAGTCGTTCGTCGATCGCTTCAAGGCGAAGGCGAGCAAGGCCAAGCAGGCGCAGTCGCGCATGAAGCGGCTGGAAAAGCTGGCTGGCACCGAAGCGGTCCGCGCCGAGCGGCCGTTCCGGTTCCAGTTCGCGGTGCCGGATCGGCTGCCCGATTCGATGCTGCAGCTGGAAGAGGTGTCGGCGGGCTACTCGGCTCTGCCCCCTCTCCCCGCTGGGGTGAGCGGCGGGGCTCGCGGGGATGTTGGTTCGGCGCATTTGGTGGAGTTCGGGGCAAGCCTTGGCGCCTCATCCCAACCTTCTCCCCCGGGGGGAGAGGGAGCGGACGTCGCCCTTGCGGACGAGAGTTATCGTTCAAAGGCAGCGGTCGTCCTTACGGATGTCCGCTTTCGGTTGGAAGCCGGCGAACGCATCGGCCTGCTCGGCCCCAACGGCGCCGGCAAGTCGACCCTGGTCAAGACGCTGGTCGGCGAGCTGCCGCCGCTGGCCGGTGAGCGCAAGGCCCACAAGGACCTGAAAATCGGCTATTTCGCCCAGCACACGGTCGAAAGCCTGCGCGAGGGCGCCAGCCCGTTCGACCACCTGCAGGACAAGGCGCCGGGCGTGGCGGCGCAGGTGCTGCGGGACTTCCTCGGCGGCTGGAACTTCGCCGGCGACCGCGCGTTCGAGTCGGTCGATGGTTTCTCCGGTGGCGAGCGGGCGCGCCTGGCGCTGGCGCTCATCGCCTGGGACAAGCCCAACCTGCTGCTGCTCGACGAGCCGACCAACCACCTGGACCTCGATATGCGCGAGGCGCTGGCCGATGCGCTGGCGGACTTCGATGGCGCACTGGTGCTGGTGTCGCACGATCGCCACCTGCTCGGTCTGGTCTGCGACAGCTTCTGGCGCGTCGCGGACGGCGCGGTGGAATCGTTCGACGGCGACCTGGACGACTACGCACGCTGGCTGCGCTCGCGTGGTGCGGCCGTAAGGAAGGCCAACGAGCCGGCCGCATCCGCCGAATCCGCCGCCGACCGCCGCCGCGCCGCCGCCGCACAGCGCGAACAGGACAAGACCGCGAAGGCCCGGGTCAGGAAGATCGAAGCGCGCGTCGCGGCGATCGATGCGGACCTGGTTGCCCTCGAGGCGAAGCTGGCCGACCCGGCAACCTACAACGGTTCCACCGCCGAGCTCATGAAGCTGGGCCAGCGCCAGGCCGACCTGCGTCGCGAGAAGGAAACGCTCGAGGCCGAATGGCTGGAGCTGTACGAGCAACTGGAGGCCGCCAGCGCATGAGCGTGGAACTGTGGCTGCCCGCGCTCGTGCGCTTCGAGCCCGCGCATCCGCTGCGCCGCCTGTTGGTGCGCGCCGATCGCCTCGAAGATGGCCCAAGGGGATACCTGGCCGGGTTGGCCACCTGGTTCGATGTCCCGCAACCGCTGCCCGCCGGTGCGCTCACCCGGCAGCTGGCGGCCGGCGATGCCGATGACGCCTTGTGGATGAGCGCCGATCCGGCCTGGGTCGAGCCGGACATGAACGGTGCGCGCCTGCTTGCCTGCGGGCAGATGCAATTGACCGCAGGCGATGCCGCCGCGCTGGCCGAGCCGCTCGCGCCGCTGTTCGAAGAGCAGGGCATGCGGCTGGAACTGACCTCGTCCGATCGCTGGCACCTGCGCCTGCCGCCGGGCACGGCCGTGCCCACGTTCCCCGCGCCCGAGCAGGCGCTCGGCGAAAACCTGCTGCAGCATCTGCCGCAGGGTGCCGATGGGCGCCGCTGGCGAATCCTGCAAAACGACATCCAGGTGTTGCTGCATCAGCACCCGCTGAACGCGCAGCGTCGCGCCGCCGGTCAACCCCCGGTCAACAATCTGTGGCTGTGGGGGGCAGGCACGTTGCCCGAGACCGTGGCGACCTCGCTTCGCGGCGTGGTCAGCGACGATCCGTTGCTGCGGGGGCTGGCGGCGCGGTCGGGTATTGCGCATCGCTTGCGGACACCGGCCCGCGAGACCCAGGCCACTTCCGCAGCGCCGACGGCGGCGGGCGAACTCGCCGCTCATTGGCTGATCGACCTGCAGGACCTGCCGGCCCAGATCATTGCCGACCAATGGTGGCCCATGATCGACACGCTCGCCCGCCAGCGGCCCCTGCGCCTGACCTTCGCCAGTGGCGAGCGCCGGGATCTGCGTCCCTGGCATCGCTGGCGTTTCTGGCGCGGGATGCGCGCATGAGCGCACCGACGTTGCGCCGCCGGCTGGTGTCGGGCGCGCCCGAGGGCTGGAGCGATGGGGTGCACCCGGTGCTGCGCCAGGTTTACGCCGCGCGCGGCGTCCTGCATCCGGCGCAGGCCGAGCATCGCTTGCGCCATTTGCTGGCGCCGCAGGCACTGGGTGGGCTCGATCGTGCCGTCGCGCTGCTGATCGAGGCGATCACCGGCGACTGGTCGATCGTCATCGCCGGCGACTACGACTGCGACGGCGCCACCGGCACTGCCCTGGCCGTGCGCGGCCTGCGCCTGCTCGGCGCGCGGCGCGTGGATTACGTGATTCCCAACCGCTTCGCGCACGGCTACGGCTTGAGTCCGGCGCTGGTCGCCTCGCTCGAACCCGCGCCGCAGCTGATCGTCACCGTCGACAACGGCGTGGCCAGCATCGCCGGCGTGGCCGCGGCGAAGGCGCGCGGTATCCGAGTGATCGTCACCGACCACCACTTGCCGGGCGATCAGTTGCCGGCCGCCGACGCGCTGGTCAATCCCAACGTGCTCGAGGTGCGTGCATGCGGGCATGGCGAGCCCGCCTGCGAGTCATGCACCGGCGATGCGCGGATGAACCAGGCTTTCGCCAGTCGCGCGCTGGCGGGCGTCGGCGTGATGTTCTACCTGCTGCTGGCCGTGCGTGCGGAGTTGCGCGGGCGCGGGGCTTTCGCCGGGCGCGAGGAGCCGGACCTGGGCAACCTGCTCGACCTGGTCGCGCTCGGCACGGTAGCCGACCTGGTACCGCTGGATTTCAACAACCGCGTGCTGGTCGAGGCGGGTATCGGCCGCATCCGCAGCGGTCGCGCCTGCCCGGGCATCACCGCGCTGGTGGAGGCTGGCAAGCGCAGCCTGTCCGGCGTCTGCGCCAGCGATCTTGGTTATGCCGTCGGCCCGCGCCTCAACGCCGCGGGCCGGTTGGAAGACATGCGCCTGGGCGTCGAATGCCTGCTCACCGACGACCCGGTACAGGCGCGCGCGCTGGCCGAGCGGCTCAGCGCGATCAACCAGGAACGCCGCGAGCTTCAGGAGGCGATGGTCGCCGAGGCCGAGGCGATGATCGGCGCGCTCGGACTGGAAGGCCTGGGCGAGCGCACCGGCGTGAGCCTGTACGAACCCACCTGGCACGCGGGCGTGGTCGGACTGGTGGCGTCCAAGCTCAAGGAACGGTTGCACCGCCCGGTGATCGCCTTTGCGCCGGCCGACGAGGACCGGCCCGAGGAACTGCGGGGTTCCGCGCGCTCCATCGCCGGCTTCCACGTGCGCGACGCGCTGGCGGCGATCGACGCACGCCTGCCCGGCCTGATCGAGCGCTTCGGTGGCCACGCCATGGCGGCCGGGCTGAGCCTGAAGACCGCCGACTACCCCCGCTTCGCCGACGCCTTCGACGCGATCGCGCGCGAATGGCTGGACGAGGAACGCCTGCAGGCGGTGCTCTACACCGACGGCGAACTGCCGCCCGGTACCTTCACCCTCGACCTTGCGCGCCAGCTGCGTGACGGCGGGCCGTGGGGGCAGGGCTTCCCGGAACCGCTGTTCGACAACCTGTTCGAGTGCGCGCAGTGGCGCCTGATGGGCGAGCGGCACTGGCGGCTGAGCCTGCGCGATCCGCGCGATGGCGCCGTACACGAGGCGGTGATGTTCAACGTGCGCGCAGCCGCGCCACCGCCGCGGCTGCGCGCGGTATACGAGCTGACGATCAACGAATGGCAGGGCAGGGAAAGCGCGCGTCTGCTGGTGCGCCACGTCGAACCCGCCTGACGCAGCCGGCTTTTCGCAGAGGCCCGGTTGCGGCGTCGGTCTTTTATCTTCCGCCAGGAACATCGCCCGCAAGCGGGCCATTGCAGCGTTGCCGCCGAACCGGGCTTTCACGCACCCAAGCTTGCATAGCCGCGCCCGCCGCGCTTGGATGGAGTTCCGACCACGCGGAGACACCCCATGATCGAGCAGATGACCGACCTCCCCGCCGGCGCGCTGGGCTTCACCGCGCGCGGCAAGGTGACCGCGGCCGACTACGAGAACGTGTTCGTGCCGGACGTGGAGGCCGCCTTCGCGCTCAACCGCAAATTGCGCCTGCTCTACCACGTCGGTCCCGACTTCACCGGCTTCGAGCCCGGCGCCATGTGGGACGACACCAAACTGGGCTTTCGCCACTGGAGCGGCTGGGAGCGCATCGCGCTGGTCACCGACGTCAACTGGCTGCGGCTGGTGGCACGCACCATGGGTTTCACCGTGCCGGGCGAGTTCCGCCTGTACCGCAACGACCAGTTGATGGAAGCCAAGGCCTGGATCAGCGAATCGTTCCGCGAACACCACGCCTGAACGGCAGACACCCGCTTGCGCGCCTTGTGAAATCCTGCTCCACTCGCGCCATGTCCATGCCGACCACGCATTCCGTCTTCGCCACCGCGCCCTGCGCGGCACGCGTGCGGCCGGCCCTGGACAACCGCTCGAACAATAATCGTCGCCTGCACAAGGGGGCCGGCGCGTAGCCGCAAGTTCGAGCAACAACTACGCGACGAAGGCCCGCCCCGTGCGGGCCTTCGTCGTTTTCGGGTCATGGAAAACGCGAGGGAGACAAATCATGTGCGCCATCTTCGGGATGTTCGATCTTGCACCGGGTGACGACCTGGCCGCGCTGCGCCGGCAGGCGCTGGAGCTTTCGCAGCGCCAGCGCCACCGCGGGCCGGACTGGTCCGGCGTGTTCATCGATGCCGGGGCGATCCTGGTGCACGAGCGCCTGGCGATCGTCGATCCGGCCAGCGGCGCGCAACCGCTGCGTTCGCGCGATGGCGCGCTGGCGCTGGCGGTCAACGGCGAGATCTACAACCACGGCGAGTTGCGCCTGGGCAGTGGCTATGACTTCACCACGGGTTCGGATTGCGAGGTGATCAACGCGCTCTACCGTGATGGCGCGGACCCGGCCGAGTGGATCGCCGGCCTCAACGGCATCTTCGCCTTCGCGCTGTGGGACGGCGTCGCGCAACGCTACCTCGTCGCACGCGATCCGCTCGGCGTGTGCCCGCTCTACTGGGGCCATGATGCGGCCGGCCGGCTGTGCGTGGCCTCCGAGATGAAGGCGCTGGCGGGCGTGTGCGCCGATGTGACCATGTTCCCGCCCGGACATGTCTACGACAGCGCCAGCGGTGAGCTGCGCCGCTATTACCAGCGCCCGTGGCGCGAGTACGCGGCGACGCAGGGCAGGGCGCCGGGCGATCTGCGCGTGGCGCTGGAACAGGCGGTGCAGCGCCAGCTCATGTCCGACGTGCCTTACGGCGTGCTGCTCTCCGGCGGGCTGGATTCCTCGCTGGTCGCCGCCTGCGCCGCGCGCTTCGCCCGCGAACGCGTCGAGGACGGCGGCCAGAGCGAAGCCTGGTGGCCGCGCCTGCACTCCTTCGCGATCGGGCTGGAGGGCTCGCCGGACCTCGCCGCCGCGCAATTGGCCGCCGAAGCGCTGGGTACCGTGCATCACGGTTTCGTCTACACCTTCTGGGAAGGACTGGACGCATTGCCGGAAACGATCCGCCACATCGAGAGCTACGACGTGACCACCGTGCGTGCCTCCACGCCGATGTTCCTGCTGGCCCGGCGCATCAAGGCGATGGGCGTGAAGATGGTGCTCTCGGGCGAGGGCTCCGACGAACTGTTCGGCGGCTATCTCTACTTCCACAAGGCGCCTTCGGCGCAAGCCTTCCACGAGGAAACCGTGCGCAAGCTCGACGCGCTGCACCGCTACGACTGCCTGCGGGCGAACAAGGCGATGATGGCCTGGGGCGTGGAGGCGCGCGTGCCGTTCCTGGACCTGGCCTTCGTCGAATCGGCCATGGCCTTCGATGCACGCCACAAGATGGCCGGACACGGTCGCATCGAGAAGGCGGTGCTGCGCGAAGCCTTCGTCGGCGTACTGCCCGACGCCATCCTCTGGCGCCAGAAGGAGCAGTTCAGCGACGGCGTCGGCTATGGCTGGATCGACGGGCTCAAGGCGTACGCCGAACAAGCGGTGAGCGACCGCGAATTGGCCGCCGCGGCCGCACGCTGGCCGCACAACACGCCGGCAACCAAGGAAGCCTATCTCTACCGCGCCTTGTTCGAGAAGTTCTTCCCGGGCGAGGCCTGCGCGGCAACCGTTCCCGGCGGCAAGTCGATCGCCTGTTCCTCGCCGGCGGCGCTGGCGTGGGACCCGGCCTTCGCCGGCAGCGCCGACCCGTCCGGACGTGCCGTGCACGGCATACACACCCAATCCTTGTCGCCCCTTCCCCTCGCCACCTCGTAGCAGCGCGCCCGTGCGCGAGCGCCATGCGGGTCTGGGCTCAGCGGCCGCGAACCGGTGCGCTCCTCAATCTGGATGCACTGGATCGCCGACTGTCCCATCGACCCTTGCAGGAGCGCATTCGTGCGCGACGCCATGCCAGACCCGCGAAAGAGTCGCATACAGGGCGCACTGCTGAGATCGATGCACTGGCTCGACGGCGCGCGCCCGGCTTACGCTTTGCCTTTCCGCCTGAGGCCAGGAACATGGCATTGCTCCCCTACATCTACTTCAACGGCAGTTGCGAGGAAGCGCTGTCCTTCTACGCCGCCTGCCTCGGCGGCGGCGTCGGGTTTCTCGAGTTGCACCGCTTCGCCGGGTCGCCGATGGCGGCCAACGCACCCGCGGGCTGGGACCAGAAGATCATGCACGCCAGCCTTGGCAGCGAAGGCCAACCGCTGATGCTGGCCTCCGACGGCATGCCGGACATGCCCAGCGAAGCGCCGCGCGGGTTCTCGCTCGCTTTCGCTGCGCCGACGGTGGAAGAGGCCGAGCGCGTGTTCGCCGAACTGGCCGAAGGCGGGCGCATCGAGATGCCGATCGGGCCGACCTTCTTCGCGGCCCGCTTCGGCATGCTCACCGATCGCTACGGCATCGCCTGGATGGTCAATTGCGACTAGCGGACCGCTAGCGGCCCAGCTGCACGCGGAAGGCTTCGACCAGCGTCAGCAGCGCGCGCGTGCCATAGGGCTTGGCCAGGTAGGCGTCGTAGCCCGGTTGGCGGGGAAGATGCTCTTCAGGGATGGCCGTGGTGAGGATGATCGGATGCTCGTAGCCGGCCCCGCGCAGGCGCTCGATCATCTCCAAACCGCTCAGGCACGGCATCATGAAGTCGGTGACGACGAGCTCGGGCAGTTCCTGCAGCGCGATCTCCAGGCCCTCGCACCCGTCGGAGGCGACGGTCACGTGGTAGCCCGCCTCCTCCAGCACGGTGGCGGCTACCAGGGAGACGTCGGGTTCGTCCTCGACCAGAAGTACGCGCAGCATGTCAGCCTGCTTCCCGGGACTCGGCAACCCTGGGGTCCGGTCCGAAGGCGATGCCGCGGGCATTGACGTGGAACTCGTGCGTGCGCGGGTCGAAATCGCTGTCGCGCAGCTTGATCACCGACAGGTAGCGCCGGAACGCATGCCCGCGCCGCCCGGTGTTGAGCAGGAGCACGTTGTCGACCATCGCCGACAACTCGTCGCTGGGCATCATCGCCTGGTCCAGTTGCAGCTCCGGGATCTCCGAGGTGTAGACGACGCTCGCGCCGATCGCGCCCAGTTGCATGCTCAGCGCGTTGATCACGTAGGGCATGCGCTCGGGAATCACCAGGCTGTCTCGGATCGCCACCAGGCCGTCGACGAAGACGCGCTTGGCCTTGCGCGCGCGGGCGCGGCTGACGATGTCGCGCACCAGTTCGTCGACGATGTTCTCCGCCGGCGGCAGCCATGAAATTTCCAGCGTTCCGTCGTCGAGCGGCGTGTCCAGGTCCAGGCCGATGCTGCGCGCCTTCTGGAGCAGGTGCGCGGGCGTTTCGTAAAAGCCGAACATCAGCCCCGGCTCCTGCGCACTGGACAACGAGAGGTAGTGCAAGCCGAGCGTGGTCTTGCCCGCACCCGTGGGTCCCACCAGCAACGTGGCCGAACCGGCCGGCAGGCCACCTTGCAGGAGCGTGTCCAGCCCTTCGTGCCCGGAGGTCACGCGATGGGCCTCGGCACGGGCGGCGGGCGCCGCTTCCAGTGCGCTTTCGACGCGCGGGAACACCGCCACGCCTTCCCCTGTGATGCGCACGCGGTGCTTGCCCGGGAGAATTGCCGCGCCGCGGTGTTTCCTGACCTGGATCGTGCGGTAGGCGCGAAAACCTTGCGTCTCGTCGCTCAGCTCGATCCAGCCGTCCACCATGGTGTGTTCGGGACAGCTGGAATCGCGGTTCTGGTGGGTGAGCATGACCAGCACGGCGTCGGCCATTCCCGCCACGCCCTGCAATGCATGGATGAACGCGCGGAACTCCTGTTCCGAGGCGACCGACTGGGCCACGAACGTGCCATCGAGCACCATCGCGGTGGCGCGGTGTCGCTTGAGCTCGTGCTGGACCAGCTTGAGCAGTCCGGGCAGGCCTTCGCGCTCGAGCACGCCATATCCGCTGATGTACTGCATCGCGTCGGGCAGCGCGCTGCCCTCGAAAAAGTCCATCTGGCTGACGTAGGCGAGCATCCGCGAGCTCGATTCGGCCAGCAGCGTCATGTAGAGCGCACGTCCGCCTGCGCGCACGTGGGCGTAGCAGAACTGGTTGGCCAGGATCGTTTTGCCCGCTCCGGGCGGCCCCTGGACGATATAGGCCGAGCCGCGGAGAAAACCGCCATCGGTCAGCTGGTCCAGCCCCTCGATGCCGGTCGAGAATTTTTCGATCACTATCCGCTCCACTATGTGCCTGCCCGGGGAACCGTACGCGGCGTACCGGCGTAGACGAACTGTGCATGGTAGCCGCAGGCAAGGTTTCTTGGGCAAGCACCGCTCCGGCCGCGCTCGGATCGCGGCATTCCGGCCGTGCCCGCATGCCGTGCTGATCCCGCGCCGGGCGGGTTCGGCAGTCCCGTTGACTGCCCATTGACGCGTCCAGCTATTCACTGCGCGGGCCCCCAAAGGCAGGAGCCCGGGCGATGAGGAAACGGCAGTGTGCGGCGCAGATGCCCGGCTGCCGTTTTTGCGTGCCTCACGCCCGAAGCACAGACGTTGATTGCGTGTCATGGGCCTCGTCCCACGACCGTTCGGCCGACCTGGATGTTGCGCCGGCCGGGCGCGAGGTCCTTAGGTCTCCACGGAGAAGATCATGATTTCCAGAAGGCGTTTTCTTCAGTCTTCGCTTTCGCTGGCACTGGTCCCGCTGTTGCCACGCGTGGCCATGTCCACCACCTTGAGCGTGCGGCCCAGCTGGCCGGTGTTCTGCCTCACTCCCCAGCTGCAGTCCTTCTACAACGCGGTCGCCGCGATGAAGGTCGTCAAGGACAGCACCAACCCGAACAGCTGGGCGTATTGGGTCGAGACGCATCGTGCCAATTGCCCCCACGGCGTGTCGTACTTCCTGGCGTGGCATCGCGGTTTCCTCCATCGCTTCGAAGCGAAGCTGAAGGAGATTTCCGGAGATCCCAGCCTGGTGCTGCCGTACTGGAATTACTACGACTCGCCGAGCATCCCGCCGGAGTTCCTGGATCCTTCCTCGCCGCTGTACCGCAGCGACCGCACCGGCACCGACGTCACCGGTGCGCTCAGTTACGACGCCTTCGCCGATACCGTCATCCGCTTCCAGCGGGGCAAGTCGCACGCGTTCGAGACCATCGTGGAGTCGCGCCCGCACAACCTGGTCCACAACCTGATCGGCGGCTCGATGGCCTCGATCAGGATCTCGCCCAGGGATCCGGTGTTCTGGGTCCACCACGCGAACATCGATCGCCTCTGGGTCGCCTGGCTCAAGGCCGGCGGCGGGCGCAAGGAGCCCCTGACGACCAATACCTACTGGTCGGGCG
This sequence comes from Frateuria edaphi, assembly GCF_021117405.1. NCBI lineage: Bacteria > Pseudomonadati > Pseudomonadota > Gammaproteobacteria > Lysobacterales > Rhodanobacteraceae > Frateuria > Frateuria edaphi. Next base: position 1,855,297 of record NZ_CP088251.1, on the reverse strand, counting down.
ACCTCTATTACGGGCCGGCCGTGGACGGGATGCCGCGGGTGTGGACCGCGGATACCACCAGCTACCTCGGTTACCAATATGACAACGAAACCATGCCCAGCCAGTCCAGCAGCTCCGTGATGGCCGCCAGTGCGATGGCCACCAGTGGCGCGCCGCTGCGTCCTGCCACCCGCGTGAGCGTGCCGTTCGGCAAGTCGCGCGCGCTGTCGCTCGACGAGCAGTCCCTGAATGTCGACGTGGCGCTTGGTGCGACCGATGCCGCCCGCGTGCGTTCGCTCATGCTGCGGCCGACCGCCGGTTCCACGGAGAACGGCCCGGTGCGCGTGGTCCTCGATGGTGTGCACCTGACCGGCCTTGGCCACAAGGGCGGTTACTTCTACAACGTCTATCTCAACCTGCCCGCGCAGCCTGGTACCGGCCAGGCCGCCGGCGCCTATCTGCTGGGTTCGGTGGGCGCTTTCGAGATCAGCGTGGCGCAGATGAAGGCGAGCATGAAGGGCATGCATGGCATGTCGGACATGGCTGGCACGGCGACATCGCACGGCCACGGCGTGCGGCTGGTCTTCCCGGCGACCGAGGTGCTGCAGAGGATCTGGCCGGACAACCTGGACAAGCTCAGCGTGTCCTTCGTGCGTGTCGATGGCAGCCGGCACCCGACGAAAGGCGTGGTGATGAAGGTCGACGGGTTCCGTGTCGAGGCCGACCCCTCGATGTGACCGCGTGGCGCGCCGGTGGCCCGGCGCGCAATCCGGACCACGAGAGCTGCTCGCGACGGACGCCGCCAGGTGCGGCGCCCGTCGCGCACGTCAGGCGTACTGCATCTTGATCGTCATGCCACCGTCGATCACGAAGTGCTGGCCGGTGACAAACGCCGATTGCGCGGACAACAGGTAGACCGCCAGCGCGCCGATATCCCTCGGCGTGCCCACGCGGCCGGCAGGGTGCTGCGTATGGTCCTTGCGGCTGAGCCTCGGCGCGTGGCGCTCGGCGGGCTTCTGCCACGCGTCCGTGGCGATCCACCCCGGCAGGATCGCGTTCACCCGTACCGATGGCCCGGCGCTGACCGCCAGCGCATGGGTGAAGGCCAGCATGCCGCCCTTGCTCGCGGCGTAGGCCTCGGTGTCCGGTTCGGATTGCAGCGCGCGGGTCGAGGCGATGTTGACGATCGCGCCGGTGGCTTCGGCCAGCGCGGGCAGGGCGTGCTTGCTGCAGAGGAAGGTGCCAGTGAGGTTGGTGGCGAGGTAGCGGTTCCAGTCCGCCAGCGACAGCGATGCGAGCGGCGCGCGATGCGGATCGGCGATGCCGGCATTGTTGACCAGGCCGTCGATGCGTCCGAACCGCGAGAGCGCCGCCTGCACCCAGCGCTGCACGCTGGCCTCGCGCGCCACGTCCAGCAACGTGAAGGCAGCGCGCGCGCCGACGTCCCATTCGGCCAGGCAGGCGAGGCCGGCCTCCTTGTCCAGGTCACCGATCATCACCCGCCCGCCCGCGCCCAGCACCGCCTGGGCGATGCCGCGCCCGATGCCTTGGGCGCCGCCGGTGACCAGCACCACGCGTTCGCTGAGCGGCCGTGCGTCGTGGTCGTGGATGGCGGGGGCCTGGGTCATGAGGAATCCCTGCAGATCAGCGGATGAGCGAAGGCCCGAGCCTGTATCCGCACTCGTGATGCGGGCGTCGCTTGCGCCCGTCGGCGTATTACCATGCGCCGCCGCGAGTGAGCGGCATGCCGCTGCGGATACCCCGATGAGACAACCCCTCGCCATCCTTGCCTGGTTGCTGGGTTTCGTTGCGCTGGACCTGTACGTCAACCTCGTGCGCCGGCTGGTCGGCGTGGCGGTGCCGGTGTGGCTGGCGTACGTCGCGGGCTTCTTCGTGCTCGTCTTCATCGTGTGCCGCCATGGGCTGGGAATCACCCGTGCCGAGCCGCTGGGCCTGGGCCGGCCGGGCGGTTGGTCGCGCTGGCTGTGGACCGGTTTCGCCATCGGCTTCGGCATCTGGGCGCTGAAGAACCTGGTCCTCCTCGCCATGGGCAAATTCGAGGTGGTGGGCTGGCGCGATATCGGCTTCGCGCTGCCGCTGTTGGGCCAGGCCCTGTTCGCCATGTTCTTCGCTTCGGCGATCAACGACCTGATGATCCGCGGTTACGGCCTGGCCTTCTGCCGTCGTTTCGGGTTCATGCGCTGGTACGTACCGCTCACCGTGCTGGTCTATGCGCTGGACGACAGCTGGAACGAGGGCATCGACCCGGGCAACCTGCTGTTCTCGGCCATCCTCGGCCTCTCGCTCGCCTGGACCGTGCTCAAGACCGGCACGCTGTGGATGAGCATCGGCATCCATTGGGGCAGCAATGTCTGCTACCGCTTCATGTCGGGTTTCGACGGCCGGGGCGTACCCCGGCTGGAGCATGTCATCGAAGGCGCGCGGTTCGACTACGCCGCCATGGCAATCACCGCGCTGATGTTCCCGCTGGTGATGCTGGCGGTGCGACGTGCCGGGACGCAGCCAACCACGCGCTGACCGCCCACGCTTATTCCTCGGCGATGCGTACCACCAGCTTGCCGAAGTTCCGCCCCTCGAGCATGCCGATGAAGGCACGCGGCGCGTTCTCCAGGCCTTCGACCACATCCTCGCGGTACTTGATCTTCCCCTGCCGGACCCATTCGCCCATGGCCGCCAGGAACTCGCCGAAGCGTGACCCGTAGTCGTCGAAGATGATGAAGCCCTGCATCCTGATGCGCTTGGTCAGCAGCGTGCGCATGAGCAGACCCAGCCGGTCGGGGCCGGGAGGCAGCTCGGTATCGTTGTAGTGCGCGATCAGCCCGCACAGCGGCACGCGCGCCTTGGTGTTGAGCAGCGGCAGCACCGCGTCGAACACCGCGCCGCCCACGCTTTCGAAATAGACGTCGATACCCTGGCGGCAGGCGGCCTCCAGCTGCTGTGGGAAACCCTCGGCGTGGTGGTCGGCGCAGGCGTCGAAGCCCAGCTCGTCCACCACGTAGCCGCACTTCTCGTTGCCGCCGGCGATACCTACGACATGGCAACCCTTGAGTTTTGCGATCTGCCCCACCACGGAGCCCACCGCACCGCTGGCTGCGGCCACCACCACCGTCTCGCCGGGCTTGGGCTGGCCGATGTCCAGCAACCCCATGTACGCGGTGAACCCCGGCATGCCCAGCACGCCCAGCGCCAGCGAGGGATGCGCCATGCCCGGGTCCAGCCGATTCAAGTCCCGGCCGTCCGACAGCGCGTAGTCCTGCCAGCCGCCGTAGGCCAGCACGAGGTCGCCAGCCCGCCAGTCCGGATGCCGGGAGGACGCCACCCGCGCGACGGTGCCGCCGACCATCACATCGCCCACCGCCAACGGCGCGGCGTACGACTCCGCATCGCTCATGCGCCCGCGCATGTAGGGATCAAGCGAGAGGTAAAGATTGCGTAACAGCACCTGGCCGTCGCCGGGAGCGCTCACCGGCTGCTCAATCAGTCCGAAATCGCTGGCGGTCGGCGCGCCGACCGGGCGGGAGGCGAGGGTGATCTGGCGATTGGCGCTGGAAAGGGTAGCCATGGGGATGCCTTGTCACGGCTTGTCGTGCCGGAAGCGTGTGTGAAAATCGCGGTTCGCGGGCAACCATGGGCCATGCGCCGTGGCCTCCGCGTGGAAGACAGGCCGGTCGCTGGCAACGTTTCGAGCCATCGGACACGGGCCCCAGCAGGCGTGCGGCGCCTTTGCTTCACCTGCAGCCTGCCTGTGGTATGACTTTGGTTTCTTTTTCGGGTTTACGTCCTGGAGGGTCGTTTGACAGAACAGTTATCCGTGGGAGTAACGGGCCTCGACGATGTCTTGAATGGCGGCCTCTCGAGAGGCCGGCTGTTCCTGCTCGAGGGCAGCCCGGGTACGGGCAAGACCACCATCGGTCTCCAGTTCCTGCTGGCGGGCAGGGATGCCGGGGAGCGGGTGCTCTACGTGACCATGTCCGAAACCGAGGACGAGTTGCGCGCCACCGCCAAGTCGCACGGATGGTCGATCGACGGCGTGGACGTCTTCGAACTCGTGCCGCCGGAAAACCTTCTGGACGAAGCACAGCAGCAAAGCCTGCTGTATTCCTCCGACCTGGAGCTTGGCGAAACCACCAGCCGGATCTTCGAAGTGTTCGAACGGATCAATCCGGACCGGGTGGTGATCGACAGCCTCTCGGAAATCCGCCTGCTTGCGCAGGGCTCGCTGCGCTATCGGCGCCAGATACTGACGCTCAAGCATTACTTCGCCCAGGCCAAGGCCACCGTGCTGATGCTGGACGACCTCACCAGCGAGAGCAACGACAAGACGGTACACAGCGTCGCGCACGGCGTCCTGCGCCTGGAAGAGCTTTCGCCGGACTACGGTGCCGAGCGCCGTCGCTTGCGTGTCCTCAAGTACCGGGGCCGCCAGTTCCGCGGCGGTCACCACGATTTCGTGATCCGTTCCGGCGGCGTGCAGGTCTATCCGCGGCTAGTCTCCAGCGAACACGGTGAAGGTTTTTCTCGAGACGTGGTGCCTTCCCCGGTGCCCGGGCTCAACGCGCTGCTCGGGGGCGGCATCGAGCGCGGATCGAGCGTGCTGGTGCTGGGGCCGGCGGGAACCGGAAAGTCGCTGCTTACGCTGACCCTCCTTGTCGGAGCCGTCGAGCGGGGCGAGCGCGCCGCCATGTTCATCTTCGACGAGGAACGGCCCTTGCTGGTCCAGCGGGCGCTCGGCCTGGGGATAGACATGCAGCGCATGATCGATGCCGGCCAACTGGTGGTCGAGCAGGTGGACGCGGCGCAGATGACGCCGGGCGAGTTCTCCGCGCGCGTGCGCCACCACGTGGATGCCGGCGTGCGCACCGTGGCCATCGACAGCCTCAACGGCTACCAGGCCGCGATGCCGCAAGAGCAGGCGCTGGTGCTTCACGTCCACGAGCTTCTGCAATACCTCAACCGGCGCGGGGCCACGGCGTACCTCACCGTGGCCCAGCACGGACTGGTCGGCGACATGAAGTCCCCCGTGGACGTCACCTACCTGGCCGATACGGTCGTGCTGCTGCGCTATTTCGAGGCCGCCGGACGAGTGCGCCGCGCAATCTCGGTGGTGAAGAAGCGCGCGAGCGCGCACGAGGACACCATCCGTGAATACCGCCTCGGACCTGGCGGCCTCCAGCTGGGCGAACCGTTGACCCAGTTCCAGGGCGTGTTGCGCGGCGTGCCGAGCATGACCGGCGCCGAGCCCGAGCGGCGGCTGATGCCGGACCCGTCGTGATCCCGCACCTTTCCGAACGCATCCTGATCCTGGCGCCGCGGGGACGCGACGCACAGGTCGCCGGAGCCATCCTGGCCGAAGCCGGGTTGCGCTGGCTTTCCTGCGCGTCGCTAAAGACGCTGGTGGAGGGCATGGCCGCGGGTGCCGGCACCGCGCTGGTGACCGAGGAGAGCCTGCTCGAAGGCGACCTGCATGCGCTCTCCGCGTGGCTCGAGGCGCAGCCGCAATGGTCCGATTTCCCTTTCATCCTGGTGACCAGCCGCGGCGGAATCGAGCGCAACCCGGCGGCCGGCCGCCTGCTTACCGTGCTGGGTAACGTCACGTTCCTGGAGCGGCCGTTCCACCCGACCACGCTGGTCAGCCTTGCGCAGGCCGCCCTGCGGGGCCGGCGCCGGCAGTACGAGGCGCGGGAGCGCCTGACCGCCCTGTACGAGAGCGAGCAACGCTTCCGCGCGGCGATCCAGGCGGTGCAGGGAGTGCTGTGGACCACCAATGCGCAAGGCGAGATGGTGGGCGACCAGCCAG